>JAYVNM010000037.1:0-18638 GCA_043758445.1 Akkermansiaceae bacterium
CTCGAAAGCGAGTTCTGAGGTGATGGCGGTGCTGCTGGCCGGGAATATGGGAAGCTGAATCTGCGGCATGGCGTTAGCCTGCACCTCGCCCGCAAAAAATGCCAGCATGGGTCATCGGGTTTCCTCGCCTATGCCCGCGAATCCACGGCTTTCATGGGTAGGTCAGGATGTCTGAGGCTCCCGCATGGCCGCAGTGGATGCGGAAAAGGTGACCGCCTTCAGAAAATCGCAGAGTGTTAGAAGGCGTCGCCCTCAAGCAGCTTGACCAGGGCAGCCTCAATCGCGGCCTGAGCACGAATGTCGATGTTCGCACCCCCAAGGAACGCGGCGGAAACTATCAGTGGAGCGCCAGGGACACCACCCTGCCGTATGACGAGATCAAAAAACGCTGGGATGCCCCGGTGGCCGCAGAGTTTGAAAAGTGGGCCGCAACCACCAAGCTAGACACTGGCCGCACCCTGCTAGAGCAGCTCACCGGCAAAGCCATATTCCGGGAAGGCACGCCTTACCAAGGCAGTGGCAAGCCCAAACAGGAGCTCATCGCCACGGCTAAGGAGCTAGCCAGCTTCACCGCCTTATCCATCGGAAAAGCCCCGGTCTCCGCCGCCATTTCCCCAGGGCGGAAAGCCGCGCTTCTCGAGTGGGAGGAAGCCCAAGCCCGCGAGGAGATCGAGCATGGAATCCTGCTCGATCCTCAGGGTAAAGAACTCGGCAGATCCACCGGCACTCGCAATAGCGTGCCATTGCCCAAAGGCCAACCGACGTATCTGGGCATCTTCTCCCACAACCATCCGGCCCGCAGTTCCTTTTCCAAGGAGGATCTGGAAATGCTATTCGAGCACCGCTTGGGGGAAGTCCGGGCGAGAACCCTCCAAGGCACCTATAGTGTGAGCCGCCGCCCGCCCGCAGGGATTGCGGAAATCAAGGCGCGGATGTTTGCCATCGCCAGCGATGCGGAAGCCTCCATCGCCACCCTCGGCCTTTCGCCCGGCGAGCGGGAAAGACTGCTCAATCACACCATCTGGACCACGCTTGCCCGCGAAGATCTCATCAACTATCATTTCATCCCCATGAGACCCACCCTGGACACCACCGCCGCCCTCTCCGCCAAGCCTACGGAAGAATTCGTCCCCTGGGTCGTGCGGGAAGGCTGGGCCGCGTTGTTTGAGAAAATGGAGAAAAACCCCGAACACTACGGCGAGTTCAACGAACTTGAAATGAAAGCCAAGCGCCGCCTGCCCAAGTCCAAAGGCGGCACTGGTAGAGAAGATGTGGAGGAAAACCCATGAACCCCATCCGCGAAGCCCTCTCCGCCCGGAATGCCGCAGACGAGGAAGAATTCACCACCCTGCGCACGCCCTCCAATGCGGAGATGCGGGATTACCTGGACGGGAAAATCCCGCTCCCGGGTCTGGAGAGTTTCTCCAAAACCCTCCGCAGGCTTTCGATTGAAGAGGGGGAACCACAACCATGAAAACCATCACCAGCGCCGAAAAGCGCGTCATCAAGGCCGTCTTTGAAGAGGATAGGAGATAGGAGATAGGAGATAGAAGATAGGAGATAAAGACCACGCATCCAGACTCTTCCTCTTCATCCCCCATCCCCAATCCCCAATCCCCGATCTCTTCCTCTTCCTCTGGTTTCTTGTTTCTGGTCTCTGGATTCTAACTCCCATGTCCCTAATCAAAATCCAAGACGGCATCACGCCGGATCTCCGCCGCCGCGCCCAGGCGGCAGGGGACAAGCGACCGCTGTTAGCCGCCATGGGCCAAGCCGTGAAAGCCCTGGGCATCCAAGCCTTTACCGATCCCGCATTGCGTGCGGCCACCTGGGCACCGCGCAAAAAGGAACCCAAGGACGGTCACGCCATTTTGCAGAAATCCACCATGCTCCGCAAAAGCATCCGCGTGATCGAGGTCACGAATGACCGGGTGATCATCGGCAGCGATAGGCCATACGCCGCGATCCACCAGCTCGGCGGCAAGCACATTCCGGCGCGGCCGTATTTACCCTTTTACGCCAGCGGCCAAATGACCGGCCTCGGCAAGCAGCGCGTGGAGCGAGCGTTAGGCGCGGCGTTGCGGGTCAGAGGGCTTTGAGATTCCTGAAAACAGAATCCAGAGATGAAAGCGTAGAATCCGCTCCGCGTCCCTTTGCGGCCTCTGCGCCTCTGCGGTTCCTCTTATTTTGAGTCTGGATTCTTGGCTCTTCACCGCCCCCACGGCTTTTTGAAGGGCGCGGGAAATCCGGC
This sequence comes from Akkermansiaceae bacterium, assembly GCA_043758445.1. GTDB lineage: Bacteria > Verrucomicrobiota > Verrucomicrobiia > Verrucomicrobiales > Akkermansiaceae > Luteolibacter. Next base: position 2,252 of record JAYVNM010000037.1, read on the forward strand.
CATCTTCGGGCCGTGCTTGATAACACATTGCCGCCCGTCGCTACCAAAGCCGTTCTCTCGAACGTGCTGCCGTTCCGGCGCGGCGGTTCTGCGGTGCCACTGCCGCAGCGCATCAAGATCCTCGCGAGGTCTCCGGCCATGGCATGATCGAGTGCGTGCCTGGTATCAAGGCCGGCTCCACCAATGACTGGTTGATCAACAACACCGATTTCGCGCCGACCTTGCTAGAGTGGGCAGGGCTGGATAAAACACCCGATTACATGCAAGGGCACAGTTTCGTGAAGGCCTTGGAAGGGAGTCCCAAGCCAGCGGATTGGCGGCATGTCACCTATTATCGCTACTGGATGCACATGGCGCACGGCCTGCGGGTGCCCGCGCATTTCGGTATCCGCAGCGCACGCTACAAGCTGATCTTCTTCTATGGCCTTCCGAGCGAGACCAGCCCTAAACGGTCGGTGCCCACACCGGCATCTTGGGAATTCTACGATCTGCAAAACGATCCTTATGAAATGAACAATCTTTATGACAGTCCGCCCTATCAGGTGCGGATCGCCGGCTTGAAAGAGCAGCTTAAGCACGTCCGCACGGAGTTGGACGAGACAGATGAGAAGTTCCCCGAAATCCAAAAAGTCATCAATCAAAGTTGGGATAACCACTCACCCTAAACAAGTTGGCCGACAGCACCGGGGAAATGACGGACTTGCGAGGCTGAAGCTTAAAATAAAAGTAGCTACTGATGTCGCTAATACCGCATGGGTGTTTCTGGATGAAATACTCATCAACCCCGTGGCCAAGTGAGTGTATTTGTTGACGAAGCATCAATCCACCGAGTCACTGAAGAAGGTGCGAATCCTCTCCGTCCAACTGCGGCGTTGAGGTGGCAGTGATTCGGGTTCAGGCTTGCCAATGTTTCCATGAAGGGCTTCCCGGGTTGCTGTTTGGCGACGCTCCAACAGTTCTCCGAGACGTCCGGCGAGTGTTGGGTTGGCTTCAATGAGCGGGGAAATGTCCGTTTTGCGGATTTCTAGAACCAAGGTGTCCGTCACAGCGCATACGGTGGCGTTGCGAGGCTCGCCAGTCAGGAGGGAGATTTCTCCAAAGGTTTCGCCGGTCGCTAACTTCGCGAGGACGACCTGCGTGCCGGCATCGGATTTCCCGGTGACTTGTACGCTGCCGTCGAGAATGACAAACATGGAATTCCCGGTCTCGCCGCAAGTGACAAGTGCTTCACCCGGACCGTAGAGGACGATCCTGCCATTTGCGACTAAACTGCGGGCCTCCTCGGCGGTTAGGCAGTCCAGAGCACTGACAGCTACAATTTCCGCCGCCCTGGCTTTGGCATCAGCGAAATACCCGGGTTCGTTGGGTTTGCGGATTTCAAGCGAGCGGATGGGATAGGGAATGCGGATGTCGCGGCGCTTGAGTTCATACCAGAGCGCGGTGCGGATGCCATCGCAGACTGCGTTGTAAAGGCTGGCGTGACGCATCCAAACCCGTAATTCATAAACGACGGAATGATCCGCGAAGTCGCAGAGGAATACCGTGGGAGCTAGGGACTCGATGATGCCTTGGACATTTGCGGCGGCGGCGAGAAGCGCCTGCTTGGCCATAGCGGGAGGAACGTCATAGTCGAGACCGATCCGCAGGCGAATGCCGTGTTCCCGGGTAGGGTAGTTGAGGTTGACGATGCTGTGCTTAACAATCTCGCTGTTAGGTAGCTCGAAGGAGACTAGGTCATTGTTGACCAAGCGGGTGGAACGCCAGTTGATCTCAGTAACTTCCGCGCGGTCGCCCTTATCCCCGAGCAAGAGCCAATCACCGACCCGGTAAGCACGGGTCATGTGAATGCTGAAGCCGGCGATGACATTGGAGAGCAGATCCTGCATCGCGAAACCCAGGATCACCGCGGCGATTCCCGAGGTGGCTAACAGCCCCGTGAGTTCCAGCCGGTACCCCCATTTGAGGATGGATGCCCCCGTGACAAGCACAACGAGTACGCCACCGAGTTGGCGCAGGATGATGGGAAGGTGGATTTTCCGGCGATGGGCAAGCCAAGCACCACAGATCAGACGGTCGAACACTACCCAGAGAAACAGCGTGGTGGTGAAAATGAGTGCCGCTCCGACATGGTCAACCCAAGCTTCATGAATAAAGAACATGCGCCCCGCGATCCAGGTGCCCAGCGACAGCGCGAAAAGGTGAAGGCTGAGTCGGGGCGGCCGGACCATCCGGCGGAATAGCAGATGGAGGACGAGCCACAGGACGGCGTGAATCGCAATCGCGAGCCCGGCGGCTTTGATGAAGAGGAGCTGCAATTCGGGAGTCATGATCGCTTATACGAAATCAACCGTCCATGTCACGACTTCTGATAGGCAGCTCTGTCGAAGCTGATCGTTTTCCAACATCGCCTTTGAATCTATCCTTGGAACTGGCTCATTAGGGCTTTTTTCCTAGCCCATCGTTGAGAGGCTTGTTATCCGTAATATCAAAATCGTAATCGCCATCCGCATCCCGTTGGGTCTGGTGCCGGTCAAGCATGCTCCTGGAGTCCGTGGTCCCGAGCCCTGAGACGATGTGATTCGTCGGCAGTAGGTCGCCGTGGCGCTTTGCCTGGAGCTGATCTGTGATCGTTTGTTGAATCAATTCTTTGGCCGCTGGCGGCAGTGGGCCAAAGGTTCCTCGCCCGGCCAGGGGTGAAGTGGCGACCAACTTGGCGATGTCGATAGTCACCGGCTCGGGGATCACCTTGGCATTCGGGTGCATGATGATCATCTTGCCCGCTGGCACGGAAACGCTGGTTTTACTGCCATTGATGGAAAGCTTTTGGGTGCCCTCCAAGGTGAGGAGTTTGATCCACTTCCCGGGGCTGTATTCGAACATCACTGTGGTTCCGGTGATGGCTGCGGTAACGGTGGCGGTTCGTATGGTGGCTCCTCCCACATTTTTTGGTACCTGGAGCAACACCGATCCTTGCTTCAACTCCACGTTGCGGCCGCCTTCACGAAAACTGAACACGGAGTTCTGCCCCAAACGGGTGATCGTATTATCATTGAAGGTGAGTTCCGTGCGCGATTGGCGGCCCGTCTGCACGGACGAGGGCGTGGCGACTTTCTCACCGACCGCAGCGGCGTGGGGGCCGCTTGAGCCCGGATAGACCTGCACTTCATTAACCGCCGCACTCACGTTCGCGGTCCGGAGCGTATCGGCGGCGGCGGGGACGAGCAGGGCGAGGAGAGGGATGAAAAATTTCATGAGGATTAGAAGGTATAGTTTAAGCCGAATCCGACACCGGTTTGGAAGGACTCGAAGTCGTTCGCGTCGAGGGTGGAGTTGAGGTTGGTATAGAATATATTGGAAAAAACTCGGGCGTTCGGGCATGGGCTCCATGACATTTCGAGGCCGACGATTTGGGTCCAGTCTTCCCGGCCGTGCCGACCGTATTTCCAAAATGATCCCGTCCAAGAAAGAGAGGCGCTGAGGTGGTCCGCGAGCCAATAGGTATATCTCACATCCGCAGTGTATTCATTGTGCCCCAGTGCGTTGGGATTGGCACTGACAAAGGCGCCGTCCACACCGACGGATAACTGGTATCTCGTAGTGAGGAGCAGATCTTTTTGAAGGCCACTGCGGATTCGCTGGAAGCTGTAATCGCTGTTAGAAATACTGCCCGTGGTGACGCGCTGGTAGTCATAACGGGAAAATATGACCAAGTCATCGAGTTCCGGGATGGATTTCACGACGCCAAGGTAGGGGTTGAAATTCTCGAAATCGACCGCTTTGCCTCCTTCAAAGCGGAACAACTCCTGTGTAAGTCCGAGGTCTGCAAACCAACCGTAAGCGATTCGCGGACGCCAGTGGATATCGAGTCGGCTGGCCGAAAACCATGCCTCGTCGTCATCCAACGGCATCACGCCGGGGGCGTTGTTGGTGTAGCTGAGGATGGTGTCAAAGGTGACTTTCACCGGCGCACATCCCGGATAAGAGCCGAGAACCTGCTGCACTCCGAGATCGGAGTCAGCGGGAGAAAACGGGGCGTAACTGGGATTCGCCGTCGCCGAATCCGGTTGGAGGGATGCAGGATCGTAATCGGGACGCGAGGAGCCGAGAAACGGGCTGAGATCCGCTAACACGTCCGCATGAACGCTGGCTGCGAGGAAAACCGGGATGAGTAGAACTTGTGAGCTTTTCATTACGTCAAAAGCGATGCTAGATAGTTCATCGAATGATGACAAGCACTCCTTTGAATCTTTGGAAACGCTGGCGCAAAAGTTTTGCCTGTCTGGTGGGGATCGTGATCGTAATGCTCGCATTCGGGGTATTTCCGTGGGGCAAGGCGCTGATTGAAAGAACGGATCGCGCGTTCGGCGATTGGATTATCCGCATCAGCGGGGGGCCACCCGAGAAAGCGGAACTGGTTTTGCTAGGGATCGACGAGGCCAGTCAGAGGCTGGATGCACCCGACCCCGGCGAAATCGCCGCGAGCCCGGCCTTGTCGCTGATGAAGGAACGATTCCCTTGGAATCGGCGGGTCTGGGCTTATACGATCGACCGGCTGGCGGACGCGGGCGCGAAATGGATCGTGTTCGACTTGATTTTTTCCGAGTCCAGCGACCCCGAGGGGGACAAGGCGCTTGCTGAGGCGCTGCAACGGCATTCCGACAAGGTGATTCTGGGATCCGTGTTCAGCCCAGCAGGAGCTGTTGACAACGGGGTAGCATGGGGCTTGGTGGAACCAGCCGAGGAGTTTGCTTTCGGGACTCGGGTCATCCGTTCCGGTTATTTTAATTTCTACAAGGATCCGGTGGATGAACTTGTTAGAAGCGCGCGTTACACCACGACCCTGGGCTTCGAGAACGAAGGCAAGCGGAAGGTCGGCGAGCCGGAATTCCGCTCTCTCGCGGCGGAGGTGATTCATGCGATGGGCGCGGAAGTTCCGACGGGAAATCGAGAACTCCGCTTTTCGCGTCATGTCAAGGGAGGGCCAGCGGAAATTTATGCGCCGAAAAGCATCTATGGAATCTTCACCGACAAGGAGTGGAAAAACAATTATGACAACGGCAAGTTCTTCCGTGACAAAGTCGTCATGATCGGCCCGGTGGCCGCGAGGTTCCAAGATATGCACAATACGCCGATGGGGCCGATCTTAGGGCCGCAACTGCATCTTCAGGCGATCGCGTGCGGCTTGGACCAGACGTTTATTCGCCGCTACACGGATCCATGGCCCGGAATGGTCTTGCTCGGCATGGTGGCGCTGGCCTGGACCCGCTGGGTGAGTCGCCCGTTACTATCTATTTTCGGGTTTATGGGGATCGTTGGTTGCGTGGCGGGAATCGCTATCTGGTCGGGAGTCGCGTTTTCACTGCTATTGCCAGTGTCCGGCGGGCTGCTGGCGCTGGGCTGCGGGTGGGCCGTGGCGCAGTCTTATGAGATGGTCACCGAGCGACTCGAGAAACTGCGCTTACGGCGGGATTTCCGGCGCTTCGTCTCCCGGGATGTGGCGGATGCCATGATCGCGCAGCAGGATGAGTGGCGGGAAACTGCAGCCGGGGTAAAACGGCGTGTCGTGGTGTTGTTCTCCGATGTGCGGGGCTTCACCGAGAGGTCCGAGATATCGGATCCAGGAGTCCTGGTAAAGCAGTTGAATGAATACCTAACGAGCATGGTGGCGGTTATTTTCCGCCATGGCGGCACCTTGGATAAGTTTATCGGAGACGCGGTGATGGCGCATTGGGGGGCGCTAGGGGGTGGCAGCGAAGTGGATCATGCCTGCAAGGCGATCCATGCGGCCCGGGAGATGATTACCGAACTCGCACGGCTGAACGCGGTCTGGCAGGCGGCGGGAAAAATACCGTTTCAAATCGGCGTGGGCCTGCATTTGGGGGAGGCGGTCGCGGGTGAAATCGGATCGCCGGACCGGACAGAGTTTGGAGTCATCGGAGATACCGTGAATCTCGCCTCGCGGCTGGAGGGATTAACCAAGATTTTCCATTGCGATGTGATTTTTTCCGATGAAGTTAGGCAAGCTTCGGGGATGGATGACGGGATTCTGGATCTGGGGCCAGTTAGGGTCAAGGGGCGGCGGAATCCTGTGCGGCTTTTCGGAATTGGGGATGAGGGGGTGGTCAGGGAGCAGATCAAGTCTCTGGGGCGCGATGCGTGTGGAGTCATCGTAATCACCGCTAAATGAGGGCCGCCGGGCGTCGTGGTTGCAGGCCGGCTAAATTTTAGGTTCCGACATTTTCCCTCTGGCCATTTTGCGTCAGGCCAGTCAACATCACCGGAAGATAACTCATGAATTCCTCCTCTCCTCTACCAGAATTGCCCGCCATAGGGTCCCTCAACGAGGTTAAATCATCGCATCGCGAGTTTCCGGCTTCCATTGGAGAAGGCGTCGTTTCATGATTTTTGGAAAGCCAGCGAATGAACATCCTTTCCCAATCCGGCCCCTTCGCTCTGTTTTTCGCTTTCGCTATCGCGCATGCGCTCGCGGATTTCCCCCTTCAGGGAGAGTATCTGGCCCGCATGAAAGTCCGGGATCAGGCAGACAATCTCCCGGAATGGATCATCGCCTTAACTGCCCACTCACTCGTCCAAGCCGGTGGCGTTTGGATCGTCTCGGGTAGTCCGATTCTCGGGGCCACGGAACTCGGTTTGCATTGGCTGATTGATCTCGGCAAAGGCGAAGGCAAGTTTGGATACGCCACCGATCAAATGCTCCATCTCGCTTGCAAACTGACCTATGTGATCGTGTTGGTTCTGGGCCTCTTGCCAGCGTGATGAAGCCTCTCTATCAAGGTTACAGATCCGGGTTGCGCGGAAACTTGGCGTAAGGCAGCCGCGCACCTTGATATTGCTGCTGGTCGGCCCGAATGGCCTCTGGTGCGACAAAACCGACAGTGCCCGCCGCGGCAATGATGTCGTCTTGATCGATGCCATCACCGCTGACGCCAATCGCCCCAATCATCACACCGTTGCGATAGAGGGGAAATCCCCCGGGGAAAATCGTGATGCCGTTGGACAGGTAAGGATTGGGCAACGTGAGCATCTGTTCCTTGGCCAGTTTCACGCCGTTCAAAATATTGACCACATCCAGATTTTCGGGCAGCCCCGGGTAGGGATTCGGCACTTGGTACGGCAGCAACGAATACTGTTCCTGCAATTTGTAGAATGGACCCGGCGCGGTGTTGGCAATGCCCGGTGGATAAAACTGCTGGGCGAGAAAGCCCACCGTGCGCGTCGAGAACGCCCGCGTGTCATTGGAAAAGAAAACCGCCGTGCGCGCTTTTTGAGCCGACACATCCCAACTGAAAATCGTCGCATCCGGCGTGCGGATAGTGCCGAGAATGACAGGCTCGGTATCCGGCGATGAGGGCTTGTTCACCACCGTGATGAAATTTTGTGACGCCTTCGCTGCTGGCAGACGAATGCCGGCGCGGGTGATTTTCGCCCGGTATGAAGCCTGAGATAGAATCGTCCGCACCTCGTCCGCGCTCAGGCGAAGCTGGCCATTGACGAGACCGCTCTTGCGATCGCCGATAATGCGTGCACGGATCTCGCAGAGTTGTCCGCCGAAGTCATCGACCGGATAAACGACGGCGGGTGATTCTACAATTGCGTACGGAGGGACTTTTTCCCCAACCGTACCGAGAAGTTTCAAATCTCCGAGCTGAGTACTACTCTTCACGTAGGGAACGCGAATACCATCGATCAAGACATCCGAGCCAAAAATCGCGGTGACTGGTTGAAAGCCAATCTGTCCAGCGAGAGCCACGTCTTCATCCGGGTCATAGACTTGCTGGCTCTGCATCTGAATGTCGGTCAACATGGAGAATGGGCTGTCCTTCGTCGCTATGGTTTGGCCCGCCACGCCCACGCCGCCGATCAATTCTCCAGCACGATAAAGCGGCACGCCACCGGGTGATCCAGCAAGGCCGGTCAACGCCTGGAAAGGACTCAGCGCGGGCGCGATCGGAGCACCGTTGGCACCGCTGGTGTTGTCGGCGACGTAACCGACGTGCGGATTTTTAAACCGATTCACCTGACTGAACGAAAGGTTCGAAAAATTTACCCCCACCAGCGGGCCGTTAGGACGATTTTGAACCCCAGGCGGGAAATGCTGCTGGACGATGAACCCAGCCGTGCGCGAGGTGAAGGCATTTTGCCTGCTGCTCAGAAAAGCCGCAGTGCCAGCCTTGGTGATCGCGTCCTGCACGGCGACGGTCATCAAGAAATGGGCCGGCTCGTCCGTGTCAGCCGGGAATTTTCCGTCCACGCTCCAAACCCCCAGCACGAATCCCTCACGATCCACCACCGCGATGATGGCATGAGGCTCGATTTGCTCCGCGCGGGAAATGGCCTGCTTGATCACACGCCTCACCTCATTCGATGTCATGCCAGTGTCCGAGGCGTAAACCGCCGGGATCAGTAAGGCGGGTAACAGTTGGATGAACCACCGAATCATGACCAAGTAGAGGAAAACCAGAGCTCGGCGGCAAGATCAATTCAGACGCAATCGAGATTTTAGTCGGTAATGGCCGTTCCGGGGGGCGTGCTTCGGGATGGATGATCGCCAAGGATTGAAGCCGATCCGTTTAGAAGATGCCCTCCCTGAATATAGCTTGTATTGTCTTGCCAGATGGCCCCTTGAGATCTTAAAACTCGTCTGAGTGAGGGGCAAAAAATTATTCATACCTATCATGACCTCGGTCTGCCTCACGCAGGTCGGTGCAGGGGAGCCATTGGAAACGGCAAAGGTGCTCGGCTCCCAGACCTGCATAAGCAGCGGCTGCCATGGAGGGGCAGGGCTTGATCGTGGAGCCGCCAACATCTTCAGCCGGTTTGATCCGCATTTCAACGCCTCAGCGACCCTGACTAACGGGCGCTCCAAAGCGATTAGCAGACAGCTTGGGATCGAAAACGCTGCCGAATCAGAAAGCTGCATCGTCTGCCACTCGCCGATGCGGCAAGTGCCCCCGTCCAGACTTGCAGCACCACCGGATGGGCACAAGGTCGTTAGCGGAATCTCCTGCGCCAATTGCCATGGTCCAGAGGAAAAATGGCTGCTCTCCCATACCCGCCCGGACTATCCGAAAGACGCGCTAGCGCAGCTTGGCATGCGACAGTTAGGCAGCGCCTACCAGCGAGCGAACAACTGTGTCGCCTGCCACCAGAATCTGAGCGACGACCTCGTAAAGGCAAAACACCCGGCCTTGGTCTTCGAACTGGATGGACTGCTGGTCGCCGAGCCCAAGCACTGGCGGGAAGCCAAGGGCTATTCTAACATCAAAACATGGCTTGTGGGACAGGCCGTGGCGTTGCGTGAGGCTGCGGCGCAAGCCAAGCGCGAACCCGGCGAACGCAGGACCGCCGAGATCGAGGCCATCAAAGCCTTGTTGCAAGCCACCAATACCGGCTGGGATGACTCGGCTAAAGATTTAGTCCGCTCAGCGGATGATTATGCAAAACGGATTTCCGGCGCGGCGATGGATCGTGAGCAAAGTCGCGCGATGTTGTCCAAGCTGATTAGCAACCGGACGCCATTTCTAACCGACGCGTTCGCTGGGGTTGCCAAGGAATATCGCTCATGGTCCACAGGCTACTATGCGGAGCGCCTGACATTGGCGATTGATCGTCTGAACCAGTCCGTGATCACATCTGGACAGCAGGAGTTGATCGCCAAGGCACCACTCAAGGAACTCTTCGACGCAGCTAAACCTCCAGAAAGTTTTGACGCTGCCACTACCGATGAGTTCGTTCAAAAACTCGATCAAGTGACAAAGCCACATATCGGCCCGGAGCAAAACCGGTGATCCTCAAACCATGGAAATTTCAACCCCATGATCGTCGAATTTTTCAAAACAGGCCGTCGCCTTTTGGTCGCTTCTTCGACCGTCTTCTTGACGACCTGTTATGAACCGCCGCACGAGCGGACTCCAGAATGGGATTTGGCAAATGGCGAGAAGCGCCCAGATCGCCTAACTGCTCAGCAAACATTGGCCGATACTGTGCCGCAAAGCCCTGACACTTTTTCTCCCGATCCAAGTTTGAATCCCCCGCCGGAACCCGCCCTGCCCGTTTTTAAAATCAAGGGCGAGACTACCATCGATCAAGAATCCTTGCTGCCACCGGGCCAATTCAACCCCGACCCGGGTGCGGGAATGGATGACGGAAAAAAATCGGCGAATTCAGCGGGGGAACCCGGGACCCATCCCGGCCCAGCGGTGAAAGCTCCGGGGATCGGCCGCTTCTTCCAAGACGGTTCAGATTCTCGCGATAGCCGTTTCTTCAGCCGGGACGCAGGGGCGCCCAAGGAAATTCCCAAGCTCATTCCATTCATACCTAATGATTTGCAATTGCCGCGCCAAGGATTGGAGCAACGGCGGATCGACGCCGAACTGGTGCAAGGACCGGATGGCGAACGCTACGAGCCGGAGATCGATGGACCGATGGTGCTACCGCGAAGAGGTGTGCGCTATGAGGAGCACATCTACGAGCACTGGCACGCGGGTAAATACGAAGATGCCGAACTGCCAGCTAACAGCACCGCAGTTGCAGACCGCTACCGCGTTGCGACGGGAGTGTGGAATCGTTACCTCGATGATAGCATCGCCGAAACTCCCTATGAAAAAGCAACACCCTACCTCTGGCACCCCTACTATCAGAGTATTCTCAAAGGGGATCTGCCGATATACCGTCAGGACATTTTTGCTTCACTGACCCTGCAAAACAATAGTGAAATTGAGTTTCACGAAATTCCCATCCCTTCCGGCGTCAGTGCAGCGCGTCCTAACAGCTCTGAGTTTTTCGGCAGCGGCGATCAAACGGTCATCAATACCAATACTAGCCTGACTTTCGACCTCTTTAAGGGCGAGACCTCGTTCAAACCCACGGAGTGGTTGTTCCGCATCCAGCCTGTTTTCAATACTAATTATATCTCCGGTGACGAGGCAAACGTCGTCGCGGCAGACCCACGTGGGCTTGACCACTCAACGACCGCCCTTGATAAAGATCCGGTTATTGAGAAGCCCGACCATGTCGATAAGTTTCTCAATTCCCAACTTTATTCCGCCCATAACCCGAACGCAACCGACCGCTTCGAGAACCAAGTCGGATTGCAGCAGTTCTTTTTTGAATCGCACTTGCTGGATCTATCCGAGAATTATGACTTTGCGGCGGCGCGAGTCGGCATTCAAACCTTCAATGCGGATTTCCGTGGCCATGTGTTTGTCGATTCAAATATGGGATACCGTCTTTTTGGAAATCTGCAGAAGAACCGTATCCAGTATAATTTGGCCTTGTTCGATCTCTTCGAGAAAGAGTCATTTTCTGGGTTGAATACTTTTGATGACCGCAACCAGAACGTATTCATTGCCAATGTTTTTTATCAGGATTTTCTCACCGAAGGCTACACCGCCGAATTCAGTTTTTTGGCCAACTGGGACAATGGTAGCAACAGCGGTCTGACTTACGACAGCGCGGGCAACATCGTTCGCCCCTCACCCATCGGCACCGTGGTGCCTCATGATTTGCAGGCCTATTATCTGGGCTGGAATGGCGAGGGCCATATCGGTCGCGCGAACATCAGCCATTCACTCTATCACGTTTTCGGCGAAGATGATTTGAATGGTGTTGCCGGCCACTCAGTTGACATCAATGCGTGGATGGCGGCCATGGAAATTTCGGTGGATACCAACTGGATGCGCCACAAATTCACCCTGTTTTGCGCATCGGGCGATGACGATGCGACCGACCACACCGCGACCGGCTGGGATGCCATCGTGGATAATCCGAACTTCATCGGCCCCTTCAGTTATTGGCAGAATCAAGGCATGAATCTGGCTGGAACAGGCGTCGGATTGAAACAACGTCTGAGCCTGATTCCCGAACTGAGTTCCAACAAATTCCTCGGCCAATCCAATTTTGTCAATCCGGGCATCTTCATTGCCGGACTCGGTGAAGAATGGGATCTAACACCACGTCTGCGGGGGTTCGCAAATTTGAATTATCTTTTGTTCATGGACACGAACGCGATCCAGACCGCACTGCTCACGGACGATATTAATCGGGAAATCGGATGGGATCTTAGCTTCGGGGTGGAATACAGACCCTTTCTCACGGACAACCTAAAACTTATCGCGGGCTTTGGGATGCTGTTCCCTGGCGCAGGTTACAAAGACATCTATAGCAAGGCCTCAACCGGGGTGGCCGGATACACTCCTGATAATCCCAAAGATGTGCCGACTGTCCTTACCAGCGGTTTCCTCACTGCAACCATGACCTTTTGACAATGAAGCGACTCACGATTCATCTACGTATCGCCTGCACACTGGCAGCTTGCAGTATAGGCTTGTCAGCCTATTCGCAGGAAACAGCGTCGGGGTCCGGCAGTCTTTTTGGTCCGCCTATCGCCGCCACGGATGCTTCAACACCAAAGGGTGCGGCCATCCCCAAAGCGAACAAGGTGGATCAGTCCATCGCGACGGTGATGTTAAAAAGCCGCGGTTGCATGGGCTGTCATGAAAAATCGCACGATCCACATGGCAGTGATTTTGTCCGCCTCGGCTGTACAGACTGCCACGGCGGCGATGCCACTCCGGGCCTAACAATGCGGCAGGCTCACCCAACACCGCGTAATCCGGTGTTCTTTGAAAGCTCCGCAAACCCGGACTCCAGCGATGTGCTGCTCAACCATGAGTCACCAGAATTTATCCAGTTCGTGAATCCCGGGGATCTGCGAGTGGCCAAGAAAACCTGTGGCGATTGCCATGCGGAGTCCGTCGATCACGTCAGTCACAGCATGATGCGTCATGGCGCGATGCTATGGGGAGCGGCGGCCTACAACAACGGATCTTACCCGGTTAAAGATTCGATTTTCGGCCAAGCCTACGGAGCTAACGGAGTTCCTCTCGCTTTGCAAAGTCCGGTCAAGGTCACGCCTGGAATGCAGCGGAGCATGGGCATCGTGCAGGAAATATTTCCGCTGCCGCGCTTCAATGTTTCGCAAACAGGCAACATCTTCCGGATCTTTGAAAAGGGTGGATCCAAGCTGGGTGAACTCGGCAATCCTGATCTTTCCGAGCCGCCAGGGAAACCCTTCCGCCGCTTAGGAGAGCGGGGCCTTGGCACACTCTCACGGGTCGATCCCGTCGTCATCGGCGCGCACAAGACACGCCTGCACGATCCCTTGCTGGACTTCTTTGGATCGAACAATCGCCCCGGTGATTACCGATCAAGCGGTTGCACCGCCTGCCACGTCGTTTATGCAAATGATCGCTCTCCCTCGAATTCCGGTTGGTATAGCGCCTATGGCAATCAAGGCCTCTCATTCAATCCCGACCCGATGATTTCCAAGAAAGAAAAAGGTCATCCCATCGAACACAAGTTCACCCGCAGCATCCCATCCAGCCAGTGCATGACCTGCCACATGCATCAGGGCAATTTGTTCGTAAATCCATTCCTTGGATACACTTGGTGGGATCAGGAATCGGACGCGGAGTTCATGTATCCAAAGCAGCAGCACAACCCGACGGATGAGGAGATGGTGAAATCGTTGCACAAGAATCCCGAAGCCGCAGCCGCTCGGGGATTATGGGGCGATGTTAATTTCTTGGAGAAAACCGCAGAGTTGAACCCAAAGCTCAAGGATACGCAATTTGCGGATTACCACGGCCACGGCTGGGTATTCCGCGCAGTGTTTAAGAAAGACCGCGAAGGAAATTTACTGACCTTGAAAGATGAAAAAATTCCTAACGACAAAGACAAGTTCAAGAAAGCGGTTCACCTCAAGGACATCCACCTCGCACGCGGCATGCAGTGCGTCGATTGTCATTTCCTCAACGATATGCACGGCAACGGTTTGCTCACTGTTGAGCCAAGAGCGGCCACCGCTATCACCTGTATCGACTGCCATGGAACGGTTAGTAAACACACGACTCTCGTCACTTCCGGAGTAGGCGGCACGCTTACAGAGGATGGAAAAGTAAAGCCCGTCAATCTCCGCGAATGCAACACGCCGTTCGGCCCCCGTTTCACTTGGAGCGTGGATGGCAAGAGGCTGATGCAACAGTCATCGATGGAGCCTAACCTCCAGTGGGAAATCCCGCAGACACTCGATACGGTCACGCCAGGATCGGACCACTACAACGTCATGAGCGCCTATGCGAAGACGCTCCGGCGCGACGGAAAAAATTGGGGCGCAGTTCCCGATGATCCCAAAAAATGCGGTAAGGAACTCGCGCACAGCAATGACGCGATGGACTGCCAGACTTGCCACACCTCATGGGCAACGAGTTGTTTCGGTTGCCACATGCCCATGGAGGCGGATGTTAAAATGGCAGCTAACAAATTTGAAGGAACCACTACCCGGAATTTCAGCTCATACAATCCCCAAGTGGTGCGTGACGATGTCTTCATGCTAGGCCTCGATAGCACCGCCAAAGGTAAGCGACTGGCCGTCCTGCGCTCGTCCAGCGCCGTGGTCGTCGGCTCGCAGGGAGCAAACCGTGAACAGTTCTACAGCCAGCAGCAAACTGTCTCAGCCGAGGGCTATTCCGGCCAAGCCTTCAACCCACATTTCGCGCACACCACCAGTGGAGTTGGGACGACAAAAAACTGCACGGACTGCCACATCTCGCAAGCCAACGACAATAACGCGATCATGACGCAGCTCCTCGGATTCGGCACCGGCACCGTCAACTTCTTCGGCAGATATGGCTATGTTGGCACCGACGAGGGACTGGATGGCGTCGTCTGGACCGAACGCACTGAACCACAAGCGGCGATTGGTAGCCACCTGCATAGAATTGCCTACCCTGACAACTACAAGGAACACCTCGCGAATCATTCAATTTTGAAAACCGCCTACGACAGTCATTCCAAAGGCGGCGCACTCGACCTCCAAGCACGCGGTGAATATCTCTATGCCGCTCTCGGAAAAAATGGCTTTGGCGTTTTCGATATAGCGAACATCGACAACAAGAATTTCTCCGAGCGCATCACCACTTCCCCGGTATCACCCATCGGGCAGGACACCTTTATCAAGACCGCCTACGCCACCTCCGTCGTTCTGCCGAGCACGCTGATCAACGACCCCAATCGCAATCGACTGCCACAGAACGAGGAAACACCCATCGCTGCCTATCATGGCTATGCGTTTGTGACCGATCTCGAGGAAGGCTTGATCGTGGTGGATGTCGCGACTCTGCTAGATGGCAATCCAGCTAACAATTTCATCAAGCGCGCCGCTACCTTCAATCCCGACGGAAAATTGAATGGCGCACGCCACGCCTGGATGGCCGGGCAATGGCTCTACATCACCACCTCACAAGGACTGGCTGTGGTCGATGCCTCGAACCCGAAGTCCCCGGTTTTCGTCGGCGGATATTCAGGCTCATTCCTGCAGGGTGCCCGTCAATCCACCGTGCAGTGGCATTACTGCTTTGTCACCGCTGAGAACGGCGTGAAAGTCCTAGATGTTTCTAATCCCGCGAAACCCACCCCCATTCCCGGCGCATCCGTTTCATTGAGCAATGCGGGCGGTCTTTATATTGCTAGAACATATCTCTATGTCGCCGATGGCCCCTCCGGTCTGGCGATCATCGATGTAAAAAATCCCGAAAAGCCGCGTCTCCTCAACCATTTCAACGCCGACGGAAAACTCACCGATGTGCGTGATGTGCAAATCGGTGCGGTGAACGCCTCGATGTATGCGCTGGTTGCCGACGGCCACAATGGCATGCGGGTGCTGCAACTGATCTCGCCGGAGAACGTTCCCGGCTATATGGGCTTTTCACCAAAGCCCGCGCCGAAACTCATCGCAACCTACCCGACCGAAGGCGCCGCAATCAGCATTTCTCGTGGCCTCGACCGTGACCGCGTTGTGGATGAAAGCGGCCACCAAACCGTGGTCTTCGGCCGCCGCGGCTCCCGCCCCTTCAATCTCGATGAAATGAATCCATTCTTCCGCATGACAAGTGAAGGAGAACTAGAAACCCCTAATGGCCCGATCTACAAAGTTGCCGATGTGCAGCATGGCGTAGCCGACACGCTCCTAGATACCTTTGGGCAAACACTAACACCTTCCCTTCAATTCACCCTGCCAAAATCCGCAGAACGGGAAGACCCCCCACCCTACAGAGGCCGCCTGAGACAGCGCAGAGCACCCGCGGGGATGGGATGGTGAAACACCTTCCTTCCGAATTCGCAACTTCGAAGCTAGGAAGCCACCATATTCTTGTCGAGCCGCCTATAAATGACAGCAGCAAGCTCTAAGACGGGGGCTCTTGTAAGAATTTCGTAACTATTCAGCACTGCACGCCAGAGGATCTCCGGTGAAGGCGGCTTTGATGGCGGCCATGAGGTTGAGGCCGCGCTTGCGGATTGTGGAGAT
>JAYVNM010000038.1:0-6400 GCA_043758445.1 Akkermansiaceae bacterium
CTGCCACCAGAACCCCCGTCGCTGAAAAAGGCGGTGGACTGGATCGCAAGGTTGGGCGGATATCTGAACCGCAAATGTGACGGCCCGCCAGGCGCTCAAGTCCTGTGGCGCGGGAAGCGAAGACTTGAGGATATTACCGAGACACATCGATTATTTCGAAACGAAGGAACTTGTGGGTAATGGGCAGGACATGTCCCCGCACTCCGTGACCCCTCCGCTGAACTGCATCTCAAAGGGCACTTGTCCGACGGCGGCGGATCGTTTCCACTCTCAGCCTAATGCGACTCGACCGCTTCCTCACCCGCCGCACCGGCTTGCCGTGCAAGGAAGTCATACGCATTTTAGCCAAGGACGGGTTAATGGTGGATGGCACGGTGGAACGCAGTGGTCGGCGCGAGATCGGGCGCTTCACACGGGTGGAAATGGCGGGTGAAATCCTCCAGGCCGAGACGGCGGTGTATTTCATGCTGCACAAGCCTGCGGGCTATCTGAGCGCGACGACTGACCGGCAACACCCGACGGTGATGGCTTTGCTGGATCACCCGCAGCGGGACAACCTGCATCTCGCCGGGCGTCTGGACCGGGCTAGCACCGGCTTGTTGCTGCTGACCAACGACGGGCGCTGGTCGCGGCAAGTGACGGAACCGGTCGAGGAAATCTCCAAAGTCTATCGAGTCAGCACGCGGGATGAGATTTCCCATGAAACTGCGGCCATCTTCGCGGCGGGAATTTATTTCGCCTACGAGGATCTAACCACCCGGCCCGCGCTGCTGGAAATCCTCGCCCCGCGCGAGGCTCTGCTAACTCTCCACGAGGGCCGCTACCATCAGGTGAAGCGGATGTTTCATGCGGTGGGAAACCAAGTGCTGGCCTTGCACCGGGAGCGCATCGGGCCGCTGGTGCTGGATGAGCGCCTGCCGCCGGGGGAATTCCGGGCCTTGGGCGCGGAGGAAATCGCTTTTTTCCAGAGGTAAATGCCAGCGCTAATTGCTTGGTAGCGGGTATGTCATCTGCTTTATCGGGTCTGCTTTATGGAATCTGAAATCGCTGGCTGGCTGGGGGTGGTGTTCCGCTTCGTGCATGTGCTTGCGGCGATCATGTGGGTGGGAAACTCGCAGCTGTTCACCTAGATGGAGTTGAACCTGATCGCGCCGGTGCCAGCGGATGAGCCGGAACCCAACGACTTGCTAGGCCACCTCGACATACTCCACGGCGGCGGCGTCTTCCATCTTGAAAAGCGCCTGATTCAGCCCCAGTCAATTCCGGTGCCGTTGCATTGGTTCATGTGGCAATCTTACACCACCTCATTACTTACTTCGGCAAACCTCTCGCGAGTTTATCCCAACGTTGTTTGAATGCTGGGCTGGTTTGCGATAAGGTGGCGGCGGCGGTGAGCGCGTGTTCACGGTTTCCCGCCAGCCAGTCATAGGAAATCGCGCACTCGTGGCGGCGGAGACGTTCCTGCTCGCTGGGTGCATTCTTGACAAAAATCCGGTGCAGCTCGATGAGGGTGTCTGACGATAAATCCGCCCATGTCGAGCGATGCGCCTGCCCGCTGGCATTGGTGGTGGTGATGACACCGGCGTCATCACCGGAAATTTTCCGGATGGTTTCGCCGGATTTCAGGGAAAACTCGCCGCTGACCGCTTCCTTGGCCAGATCCTTCGCCAAATCTGTCAGGAAGATGGCGGCGGAGTCTGTCAATGCGAGCAGGGCCGTCCGGGTCGCGCCCCCAGTATCGGCCCCCAGCGACTTCAGATAGGCCGAGGCCTCGGTGAATCGGCAGTCTTTCGTGAAGCTTTCCAGTTTCGCCATCATCGCTACCAAATCCCAAGAGGTGGGGGGATTGGATGACTCGGTTGAACCACTTTTGGCAGTGGCTAGCAGTTTCGCCTGTTTGGCTAAGTCGAGTTGCCAGGCCCGCACATTGTAGCGGGCGCGGCCACGGGTTTTCAGCTTGGGGAGAATCATGTCGAGCTCGGCAATGGCGGCATTGCAGCCGGCACCATCCTTGGGATACCCGGCGAACACGGGACTGGAGAGTATCGAATAGTCCGCCAGATAGTCCCGCGCAAGATTCTGATAGATGCTGAGCCATGAATCCTCCGCTGAAATTTTCGCGGCGGCAATGGCGGAAAAACACGCAGCCGCAGGCTCGGCGAGTCCTTGTTCCCAGTTTTTTAGACCGGCCAGCATCCATGTCATTACCTGCGCGGCATCGGCTTCGGCAACAGTCGTGTCAGTGGCGGGGATGGCAGGCAGCATCTGCACTTTTTCCAAAACCTCAGCCATGCCTTCGAGGCGCAATTCCTGCGGCACGCTAGCCAGATGGGCGGATGTCGTCTTGGCCTGATTCCTTGCTTCTGCGGATTGCCCATCCAAGTAGTTGGCGGCCACGGCTTCGACGCCTGCCCAGGTGCGGGTAGGCTCCTGGACCTTCGGATTTCCTAGCAGTTTCGCGAAATCCTCAGCGGCCCGGGTGAAATCATCCGCCTCCACCGCCGCCCGCGCCTCACGGTAGTTGCGGGCAATATCAGTGGAGTCGGCCGTCGTGGACTCCGGGATGATCGGCGCGGTGCCGGTCAACCCGGGCTTTTTGATTTCCTTCGGCGGCTCGTTTTTGCGGGTGACCCACCAGATCCCGCCGCCGATCGCCAAGCACAGGACGCCGATGGCGGCCACGACGTTGAATGCCTCACTGCGCTTTTTCTTCGCCCGGCGCTTCGCCGCGCTGCCCGAGGTCCCGGCGGTCCCTGATTTCAGACGTTTCAGGGCCATCTCTAACATCGCAATCATTTCATCGTATGACGAAAAGCGGTCGTTCGGTTCATAGGCCATGGCCCGTTCCACGATCCGGCAGAGGTCCGCCGAGAGCGTCGGATCGGCGACGCCGAGCGGCACCACCTTTTTTTTCACATCGCGTAAAACCTCCGTGGACATGGTTTCCTCACCGCACGATGGCTTGCCAGCCAGCGCATGATAGAGCGTCGCCCCGAAGGCATAGATATCCGACCGGAAATCCTCGGGGTAGCCTTCGATCGTTTCGGGCGGCACGTAATAGGGCGTGGCCCAGACCTCAGTCGCTTGGGCGCTGCCACCCTGCGTCACTAGGGCGAGTCCGAAGTCCACGATTTTCGCATGGCCCTCGGCGTCTAACAAAATATTTCCCGGCTTCACGTCGCGGTGGATCAGGCCCGCCGCATGGGCGGCCTTGAGTCCCTGCGCGACCTGAATGGCGAGCGGCAGCAGCTCCAGCTCGGGGATTTTCCCTCGCTCGCGGATCTGGTGCTCGAAATGCCCGCCCGGCACGAATTCCATGGCGATGTAAAATCGCTCGAAGGCCCGCCCCGTCCGCAGCACCCGCACCACATGCGGATGGCTGAACGACGCAGTGATCCGCGCCTCCTCCTCGAAGGCCGCGATCCGCCGCTCGTCCGCCGAGAACTCCTCGCTGAGAATTTTCAAGGCCACCTCCCGGTCCAGCGTATTATCCTGGGCGACGAACACCATGCTCATTCCGCCCAAAGCATGGCGGCGCAGCAGCGTATAGGGTCCGAATTCGCGCTTCACCCGTGTGTGTTTGCCGCAGGCCG
Organism: Akkermansiaceae bacterium; assembly: GCA_043758445.1. Classification (GTDB taxonomy): domain Bacteria; phylum Verrucomicrobiota; class Verrucomicrobiia; order Verrucomicrobiales; family Akkermansiaceae; genus Luteolibacter. The sequence continues at coordinate 3,594 of JAYVNM010000038.1, forward strand.
GACACTCGACATTGGTGAATGGGGCGACTGCCGAGACATCCATCGCGCTCCCGCACGCGTGGCAATAGGCAATGGTTTCGGCTCGCTCCGGCATGGACATAGGCTAACTACGTGACACCCGAGTGCAAACTTGAAACTTGCGACACATTTTTCTCACGGCGACACTCTGGCCGTGGAAATCCAAGTCGATGACAATCCGGGCGCGCGCATCGACGCCTTTCTCGCAGCCCGCCTCGCGGACCTGTCGCGTTCGCGCATCCAGACGCTCATCCGTGAACAATTCATCCTAATCAACGGCCACCCCGCCAAACCGCGCGACGCGGTGAAACTCGGCGATAAAATCACCATCGTCATCCCCGAGGCCGTCCCGCTCGACAACGCACCCCAGGAGCTTCCGCTGGAAATCCTGTTCGAGGACGACGACTTTATCGTCATCAACAAGGCCCACGGCATGGTTGTCCATCCAGCCCCCGGCAATCACGATGGCACCTTGGTCAACGCCCTGCTCCACCACTGCCGGGGGAAACTCTCCGGCATTGGCGGCGTCGAGCGCCCCGGCATCGTCCACCGCCTCGACAAGGATACCTCCGGCTGCCTCGTGGTCGCGAAATCCGACGCCGCCCATCAATCGCTCGTCACCCAGTTCGCCGGACGCAGCACCATGGAAAAACTCTACCTGGCCGTGACCGAGGGCATTCCAAAACCCGCCAAAGACACCATTTTCACGCACCTTGGCCGCCATCCGGTGAACCGCCAGAAAATGGCGGTCATCAATCCCCCCGGCGGCAAAACCGCCATCACGGATTACGAAATCCTCGCCACCGATGCCGCCAGTCTCACGGCCCTCGTCCGCTGCCACCTCCACACTGGCCGCACCCATCAAATCCGCGTTCACCTCCTGCACAAGGGCTGCCCCCTCGTCGGCGATCCCATCTACGGCAAGCCCAGCAAAACCGCTACGCAAACCGGCCGTCTCATGCTTCATGCTTGGAAGCTTGCCTTCGATCATCCGCTCACTGGGCAACCCCTGCGTTTCGAAGCCCCCATCCCCCCGGAATTCAAGCCATGGACCGACCTCACCACTACACGCCCAAACACGGCAGTTGGTTGAACATGGCCGAGATCGAAATTGGACTTTTGGGGCGGACCTGTCTGGATCGCAGGATCGGCTCGGTCGAGGAATTCACCGACGAAGTGAAAGCCTATCTCGCCCGGAAGAATGAAGAATCCAAATCGATCAATTGGCAGTTCACCAACGAAAAAGCCCGGATTAAAATCAAATCTCTTTATCCGACAATTTGAATTTTACGTGACACTAGCGATTTTCACAGCGTCATTGCGACCACCATTTCGAGAGGCAGACCTCCGCGGGTTTGGGGAGGGCGAGGCCAGCTTCTGAATAATGCGAGGTGTCGTTGAACAACATCAGCCGCGCTCTAACCGGACCTTTGAAATCGACGATGTTTAGGGCTGCCGGATCTTGGTCGAGGTTGTCGCGGTAGCGGCGGGGATCGAAACCTAACAAGGAACTCAGCAGCAGCCTGATCGTCGCCTTGTGGGAAACCACGATCACCGGACTGCCCGCGTGGCGGCGGACGATTTCCATGAGGGCGGGTAGGGCGCGAGCGGTCACGGCGAGGCCGCTTTCCCCGCCTTCCGGCGCGAAGGTGAAGGGATCTTCCTCCCAGGCGGCGGCTTCGGCAGGGAATTTTTCCTCAACCTCATGGCGCGTGAGCTGTTCCCAATGGCCGTGGTCAATTTCCCGCAAGCCATCGCGCTTTTGGACTTCCAGATGGTGAGATGCCGCGAGGATGTTTGCCGTTTCCACTGTCCGGCCCAGCGTGGACGAATAGACGGCGGCCACCGGCACCGCGGCCAGTCGGTCGGCTAGGCGGCTCGCTTGTCGCCGTCCCTCGTCGGATAGCGGGACATCCGTGGCACCGGCGAAGCGGTCTTCCGCGCTGAGGATGGTGGCACCGTGGCGGATGAGGAAGATGCGGGTCTGTGACATGGGAAGGTTCGTTTTCTTGGCAAAAACCTGTCAGGTCGGTTGGCGCAAGTCAATCCAAAGGGGCGGCGGATGGGGTAGGAGAATGGGGTGTGCTCACGCACGACCGTGGCTGATCCACCATTCGGCGGATTTTGTGATACCAGGCGCTCGAGGTGGTGTTTGGCAAGTCTCTGGCGAGGGCGCTGGGGATGGCACACGAGGGCGCGTGCGCTCCGCTTTGCCACCAGTTACAGTCGCACAGGCGGGCTTTCGTGCTTGGCAGGGCGGGAAAGTCCCGGAAGGATTGGCGACATGGCAGGGGTGATTCATGAATTCGAGGGTCTGCGCGTAAAGGTGGATGACGTGATCTACATGCCCAGCCTCGACGCCCCGCCGGAGAAGCCGCATCCGTTTGTTTATTTCATCTCGATCCACAACGACTCGCCGGTGCCGGTAACGATCCGCGGGCGAAAATGGGTGGTGCAGGAGGACGAGGGGGAAATCACCGTGGTCGAGGGCGACGGCGTGGTGGGCCAGACGCCGGTGATCGAGCCGGGCGGGCATTTTTCCTATAACAGCTATCACGTCGTCTCACGCGGCGCCAGGGCATCTGGGGCGTTTTTCGGTGAGACGGCGGCCGGGGAGTGGATTTTCTCCAGGATTCCAGAGTTCCGGCTGGAGGTGCCGGGGTGGGCTTGAGGGGATGGGCGAGACAAGATGCTAGCCCGACTTTCGCTGTTAGATTGGAAAATGGTCGAATTTCGCCCCGCTGAGGCGCTGGAACCCTTGATTTTACGACATCGGGCATCCGAAAAGG
>JAYVNM010000039.1:0-18555 GCA_043758445.1 Akkermansiaceae bacterium
CCCTTTTCGGATGCCCGATGTCGTAAAATCAAGGGTTCCAGCGCCTCAGCGGGGCGAAATTCGACCATTTTCCAATCTAACAGCGAAAGTCGGGCTAGCCTAGCGGCAGTCTATGAACAAATCACCATGGAGTGCTACCAAATCACCATCGACAAAGCCAGCGCCATCAAAAACGACACTAACGACTGGTGCAAAGAACACAGCAACCCCCACTTAGCTGAAGTTCCCGGCATCTCATTCGCGGCGACCGGTGATCTCCGCTACAACAGCATTTCCCGCCGGGCTCACTTTTGCTTCGCCAGATACTTAGCAGGTTCCTTTTCAAATTTCGGCACGCAGCTCTTGCAGCAGAATTTCTAGGTCTTGCCTTGATAAACATATTCGAAGGGCGCGCCCATTTCACCCAGAGGCTCACCGGAGACGATGCATTTCTCCGCCGGTGCGGCGGTTTGGATCGCGGCGGTTTTCGCCGGTTTGCAGGAAATGAGGATTAGGGATGCGATGGATGCTGCGATAATGGTGGTTTTCATTTGGTGTTTTTTGTTAGTCGTGGTGGAGAGAGGAATGAAGAGTGCCTTTCTTGAATTCCCGCCCGCGCAGCCATAGGAAGATGACTGGGGTGACGATGAGGATGTGAAGCAAACTGGAAATCATCCCACCGATTACGGGCGTCGCTAGCGGTTTCATAATTTCCGCGCCTTGGCGGTGGCTCCACATGATCGGCAGCAGGCTGGCGACGATGGTGGCGACGGTCATCACCTTCGGGCGGAGTCGCAGGCGAGCACCGTCTTTCACCGCTTGGACGAGATCGTCGTAGGTGAAGGCCGCGCCTTTTTCCAGCAGTCTTGATTTAACGGTTTCCTCCAGATAGACAACCATCACTACCCCGGTCTGCACGGCGGTGCCAAAGAGCGCAATGTAGCCGACCCAGACCGCGCCATTGAAGTTATAGCCTAGCAGTTTTTGCAACAGCACGCCGCCGCTCAGGGCGAAGGGCACCGCTAACATCACATGCGCGGCTTCGAGGGCACTGTGATAGACGAAGTAAAGTAGGACGAAGATCACCAGCATTACCAGCGGAAACACAAGCACCATGGTTTTGACAAAGCGCCGTTGGTTTTCGAATTCACCGGTCATCTTGTAAGTCATGCCTTCCATGTTGATACCCTTGAGTTTTTGTTCCACTTCCTCGACGAAGCCGCCGAGATCGCGGTCTTGGACGTTGGCCTGGACATAAGATCGCAACAGGCCGTTTTCTGAGGCGATTTCGTTAGCTCCGATTTCGCGGGTGATCTTCGCGACCATGGCGAGCGGGATGTAGGAAGAGGTTTCTTTACTAGAACTCATAGATCCTGTGGCACTGATAGGACCTATTGAATTCGTGGCGATCAGGATCCGACCCAGCTTCTCGATGTCATCACGCTCTGACCGCTCGACCCGAATCTGGATCGGGAATCGCTCGCGACCTTCGATGGTGGTGCTGACATTTTTCCCACCGATGGAGACTTCGACCGCATCCAGCACGTCCTTGGCGGATAGGCCGTAGCGGGCCATCGCTTGACGATCCACCTTAATGTTCAAATAGGGTTTGCCCTGGACCCGCGAGGCGGAAACTCCGGTGGCCCCTGGGATGCCGTTGACGAGTTTCTCAATCTCGAAGGCCTTGCGCTGAATCTTCTCTAATTTATCCCCATAAATCTTGATGCCGACTTGGGCCCGGATTCCGGTGTAGAGCATGAGGATGCGGTTTTCTATCGGCTGTAGAAACGCGGGCACATAGCCGGGAACTTGTTTCATTTTCTCTATTAGCTCGGCCTTGAGTTTTTCGAGCGTCATGCCCTCACGCCATTCGGGATTGCGCTTCACGCTGAATTTCCCATCCGCGATGTATTCGGGTTTGAGCATGATGGTGGTCTCCATCATTTCGGTCGGCGCGGGGTCGGTGGCGGTTTCAAAACGACCGAGTTTGCCGGCCACGCTGGCGACTTCCGGAGTTTCGCTGATGACCTTGTCCTGCCAAGACATGACGCGCTGGATTTCCTTGAGGCCGGTCTTGGGCATCATCACCGGCATGAACAGCAAGCTGCCTTCGTTGAGCGGCGGCATGAATTCTTTGCCGAAGCCAGTGACCAGATCGGCGGTGCGGGTGTAGCCCCGGTCGTTGATTTGTTTTACCCACCCACGCGGCAGCCCGATGGCAATTAGAACAGCGGCAGTCAGAATACAGAAGGCGAGGCCGACGATGGCTTTACGATGTTGAAGAGCCCAATCCAAAGTCGGTTCATAGAGCCGGAGTAGAAATTTCATCACGATGTTCCGGTCCTCGGAATGGAACGGCCCACGCACTAACAGCGAGCAGAGTACCGGCACGAGCGTCACGGCTAACAGAGTGGAACCGATCATCGCAAAGGTCTTAGTGAAGGCCAGCGGATGGAAGAGTTTACCCTCTTGGCCGGTCAGTGCGAAGACCGGGACGAAGGCGAGGATGATGATCGCCATTGCGAAGAAAATCGGCCTACCCACTTGCTTGCAAGCGACGAGGGTGGTATCTAGCGTTTCCCGTGAAGTAAGTTTCCCACCTTTCAGATCCTCGGCTTTCTCGCAGTGGCGGAGGACATTTTCCGTCACCACGATGGCAGCGTCCACCAGCACGCCGATGGCGATGGCGATGCCGGTTAGCGACATGATGTTGCTGGTGATACCAAACTGCTTCATCAGCAGGAACGAAATCAAAATCGAGATCGGCAGTGGCAATGTCACGATGAGGATGCTGCGGAAATGCCATAAGAATATAATGTGGGCGAGAGTGACTAAAATGATTTCCTCCAGCAACGCGTGCTTGAGCGTGTCGATGGTGTGGTCGATGAGTTCGCTGCGATCGTAGAATGGTTTGATGGTGATGCCGGGTGGCAGGCTGGGAGTGAGTTGGGCTATTTTTTCCTTCACGCGTTCGATGACAGCCTTAGCATTTTCCCCGGTGCGCATGACGACGGTGCCGCCGACGGCTTCGTGGCCGTTGAGGTCGAGCGCGCCCCTTCGGAAATCGCCACCGATCTGGACGGTCGCTATATCTTTCAGATAGATTGGAGTGCCGCCCACGGCCTTCACGGTGACGAGTTCCAGATCCTCCGGACTGGTGACCAGACCGATGCCACGGAGCACGAACTCAGCGCCGTTTTCCTCCACCACCTTGCCGCCGACGTTGAGGTTGGCGTTCTGCACGGCGGTCATTACCTCCATCAGAGTCACGCCCGCTGCCCGCATTTTCGTGGAGGAAAGTTCGATCTGATATTGCTTCACAAAGCCGCCGATGCTGGCGACTTCTGCGACGCCCTGAACGCTGGCTAACTGATAGCGGACATCCCAATCCTGGACCGAACGCAATTTTGCGAGGTCGTAGCCGCCATCCTTGGCCAGCGCGGGATCGACCGCCAGATAGTATTGATAGACCCAACCGAGGCCTGAGGCGTCAGGGCCGAGTTGCGGCGTTACGCCCTGGGGCATCGAGCTTTGGAGGAAATTGAGTCGTTCTAACACTCTTGTGCGAGCGAAATAAGTATCCACGCCGTCGTCGAAAATAATCGTGCTCAGGGAAAATCCGAACATCGAAGTGGCGCGGACTTCTTTCACCCCGGCGAGTCCCTGCAGGCCGGTGGTGAGTGGATAGGTCACTTGGTCCTCGACTTCCTGCGGGCTGCGACCGGACCACTCGGCGTACACGAGCACCTGATTTTCAGTCAGATCCGGGATGGCATCGACGGGTGTTAGGTAAACCGCGCGGACTCCCAGCGCGACTAACAGCAGCGTGGCGCAGGCGACGATGAACCGGTTTTTCAGGCTCCATTCGATGATGTGTTCGATCATGGTGGTAGTTGGGGAGTTGGAGCGCTGGATTTATCCGGCCTGGGGATTTTTAAGATGTATCACGCGGAATAATTTCCGCGCTCCAAGGGTCAGGGTTTAATTTCGTCTCCGCAGTCCTGCATCTCGGTTCCGAAGAACGGATTCTGAATCGGACGGCCGCCGATCTGAATCCAGCGGCCTTTTTTTACGCTGCCGGGAACGGCCTGAGCGACCATGGGGCACTGCAAGATTTGGAGCGCCGGAAAGCCCTTGAGCGAGCGCAACGGGACCAACACATCTGTGGCAGCCATCGAGAATTTGAGAAATGCGGCACGGGCGGTTTTCAAATCCTCGGAACCGTGGAAGTGCCGCGCAGTGTCGAGAGCTTCAAGTTTTTCCTTAGATACCGGCAGTCCGGCGAGCGACTCGGTGAGCGCGGAGGTCTTCATCATCGCGGGTTCGCTGGCCTGGTTGAAGGCGGCGAGATTGTCAGTGGCGAGCGCCGCAGCCATGGCATCGGCGGTCTGGATAAAATCACGGATGATCTGTTGTTGAGAGGCTGATAGGGTTCCGTCCGTCAACGAGACCGGCATCGGGGGGCTAGCAGACGACATGAACGAGCGGTTGAGTTCTGCTTGGCCGTCGATCAGAAGATTGCCGTTAGTAACGACTTTATCGCCCGCTTTCAGGCCTGATAGAATTTCTACCAGCGCGTCACCGTGACGACCGATTTTCACCAGCGTCTGGGTGTAAGCACCGCCGCCTTGGTCGAGGTAAACCACTGCTTGCGGACCGGTTTGAATCAGGGCGGAGCGGGGAATAGTTAGAGTGGCTGGTGTGTCCATTTTCACCGCGCCATCGGCGTAGAGGCGGTGGAGCAGCTGACGGCGGCCATCGGCCTTGGGATTGGGTAGTTCCACGCGGATCTTGGTCGAGCGGGTGGCCTCGTCGAAATTCGGATCAATGAAAGTGATTTTCCCAACGAAGTTTTTTCCTGGTAACGAGGGGGTGGAAATGGTCACCGACTGGCCGATTTCAAGCCACGGCATATCTTGCTCGTAAGCGAGAAACTGGAACCACATGGTCGAGAAATCCGCGATCTCGAATAACTTCTCGCCGGTCTTCACATATTGGCCTTCGTAAACATAGTGTTCGACGACGGTGCCTGTTAGTGGCGCGAGGATTTGCGATGTGAGTTCGCCGGAGTCCTTGGTTGGGAGGGCGGAAACTTGCTCCGGCGTGAGGCCCATCTGTCGCAGGCGTAGGCCGGTGTTACGTTTCAGCTCGCCATCGAGTTGGCGGTATTCCCGCTCTGCTTGCAACAGGCTGGGGCTGTAAAATAAGGCGAGCGGCTCACCGGCGACGACTTCGATGCCGTGGTGATTCGCATATAACTTGTCCACGCGACCGTCGATGTAGGCGGAGATGATGCGATGTCGAGTGGCGTCGTCGTCGATCATGCCAGCGACTTGCAGGGTGTGGGCGAGCGGCTGGATTTTAGCCTCGGCGGTTTGCACATTAACGACTTGGATTTGGTTTTGGGTAAGAGTCACGACGTTATCTGCGCCGGTGCCGTCCATGGTTTTCTCGCCGGGGTAAATGGGGACGAGTTCCATGCCGCAGATCGTGCAACGGCCGGGTTTGTCGCTCTTGATCCAGGGGTGCATGGGACTCTGATAGAACAACGGCTTGCGCTCGGGGGCGACAACTAGGGAGTTTGATGAAATGGCGTGGCTCTTGATAAGCCATGTGCCCCCGGCAGCGAGGACGGCGGTGATGAGGATGGTTAGAAATGTTTTCATGGCGGTAATAGAATTAGGGGCGGGGTACTAACAAGTTAAGTTCTTCAAGCGCGGCGAGTTGCATAGCGACGAAGCGCCGTTGTTCGAGTTGGATGGAAAAAAGCATCCGGTTGGCGGCGAGCAGATCGGTGAGGGTGGCTTTGGAACTGATCCATGACGACTGCACCGATTGGCTCGCGGCCAGAGTGCGCTGGTAGATTTCACCGGAATAGGCGCGGGCCTGGGCAGCGGCGTTGGCGACATCGGTAGTGGCGATGAGCACGCTGGAGGCGATTTCCAAACGGGTGGATTCCACGTCCTTGACGGCAGCATTTTCACGAAGCTGCGAGGCTTGGACTTTAGCGTCGTTAGAGGAGCGATTGAAATAAGGCAGGCTCATCTTCAATGCGACTGTTATATCGCGAAGCTCCCCACCGGAGTAGATATCTGAACCGACCGCAACAGCGAACTGGGGTTGGCGTTCCCGCTCAGCGATGCGCGTCTCGGCGCGGGCGGCACCGGCCATCTCCTTCATGGAGCGGACCTTCGGGTTGGTGCGGGTGATGCGAGCGATTTCCGAGCCGGCAATAGGTATCGGGGACGGATTGATGGCGATGCGCAACATTGGCCACGGGGATTCCAACTGGCGACCGAGGCGAAGATTCAAGCGTTGGGAAATGCTGCCGCGGGTGCGGCGTGCGGCCTCGAGGATCTGGTTTTCGCGGGCGAGTTCACTTTCCAGCCGCAGGGCGTCGAGGCTAGTTGCGTCGGGATTTTGAGCCATCCCACGAGCGTTTTCGGTCATTGAATCGAGCCAGTGGATTTGGCCGGATTGGAGTTCGATGGTCTCGTCGGCAAGGGCGAGTTCGATGGCGTCCTTGGCGGCAGCGGCGGCGACTTCGAGGGATGAAAGGCGCGAGTTTTCCAATTCCGCGCGCTGGAGGGCCGCCGCTTTTGTGAAATTGGCCTCATACAGTCCGGGTTTGGGCAACGGTTGTTCGAAGCTCAAAATGATGTCGCCATCGCCCATTCGTTTCGCGGTGTCGGCAACCATCAGCGAAAGGCCGACCATCGGATCGTCCCACAGTCGGACCGCGCGGATGTCGCGGCCGGCGGCGGCGGCGCGGTATTTCGCAGAGCTTGCCGCCGGGTGATTGCGTGATGCTTCCTGCCGCAACGCGGCGAGAAAGGTTTCGTCAACAAGTTGGGGTTCCTGCGCGTGGAGCAGGCACGCGGTTACGAGGAAGCCGGTAAAAATGGGAATGTGTGATTTCATAAGTCATGTGAGTCAGTGGATGGAATTTCCAAACGCCCGATTTCCCGCTAACAGTTGCGGTAAAAATTTCCGGGCACAGTACGCCTGTTAGGGCGCGGACTCAGATGATGAAGCGGCAGAAGGCCACGGCGAGCGGCACTCCCGCATAGGCCTGCCGCGCAGCTGCGCCCGCTCCCGAGGGAAGCAGGGTGGCGGGCGGCGGCGCAATGAAAGCCGCCAGCGCATCCGTGCCGGGAGTTCTGGCGACGAGGCATTTCAAATCAGCCGCCGCGGGGAGCAGCGGGGCGGGCTGTTGTTTCCGCTCGTCTTCCTTCGCGCAGGGGCAAGTCTTAATTCCCTCGCAGCACGCCATCGGACGCACGGCACAGAGTTTCATGGACTCTCCGGCCAAACGCGACGGCACTTGGGAAAACTGGATAACCAGTCCCAAGATGAGCGCGATGAGCGGCTGAATATTCATGACACAAGTGAGAATAACAGCGGATCATTTTATTCCAAGTTTTATTCGAGTAATGACTTTCTGCTTGCACGCGGGAACGAAATCCGCAGGCTGCTTGCTGTTCACATGATTACCCGTTTATTTTCAGCCGCGCTGCGTGGGGTCGATGCCCAGGAAGTCGAAGTCGAGGTCAACGCCAGAGGCGCGGAGAAACCGATCGTCATCATCGTCGGCCTGCCGGATGCGGCTGTTAGAGAATCCTCGCAGCGGGTGATTTCCGCCATCGGCGCGTCCGCACTCTATCTGGACAACGGGATCAAGACGGTGAACCTCGCACCGGCGGATTTGAAAAAGGAAGGGCCGTCGTTCGACCTACCCATCGCGCTGGCGATGATCGCGGCGAGTGGGACCAAGCCGTTTGACGCGGAGGACTGCTGCGTGGTTGGCGAACTGGGTTTGGATGGCGCGGTGCGACCGGTGAAGGGCGTGCTGTCCATCGCACTGGAAGCCAAGCGGCGCGGGCGTTTGCGGTTGTTCGTCCCAGAGGCGAACGCGCGGGAAGCGGCGGTGATCGAGGGCGTGCAGGTGTTTCCGATCCGCAATCTGAAACAGGCGTGGGATTTTCTCAATGGCGACATCATCATCCCGCCCTATCAGCTCGACCGGCGGGCGTTTTTCAATTCCCATCGCACGTATGAGGTGGATTTCGACGAGGTAAAAGGCCAGCACCACGTCAAACGTGCCTTGGAAGTCGCTGCGGCTGGTGGGCATAATCTGCTGATGGTCGGGCCGCCCGGCACCGGCAAGTCGATGTTGGCGAAGCGCATTCCCACGATCATGCCGGACATGACAGAGTCGGACGCCATCGAAACGACGAAAATCCACTCGGTCACCGGGCTGCTGGACTCGAAGCGATCCTTCCTAACAACTAGACCGTTTCGTGCGCCGCATCACACGATTTCCGACGCTGGCTTGTTAGGCGGCGGGACCAATCCGGGGCCGGGCGAGGTCTCGTTGGCGCATCACGGCGTGTTGTTTCTCGATGAATTGCCCGAGTTCCGGCGGCAGACGCTAGAGGTGATGCGGCAGCCGTTAGAGGATGGGCATGTGACGATTTCCCGGGCGGCGGGTTCGCTCACATTTCCCGCTAGATTCATGCTGGTGGCGGCGATGAATCCCTGTCCCTGCGGTTATTATGGCGACATGAAACGCGAGTGCCGGTGCTCGCCCCGCCAGATCGAAAGCTACCGCCAGCGGATTTCCGGACCCTTGCTGGACCGGATCGACCTGCATGTGGAGGTGCCGCTGGTGGATTTCCGCGAGCTGACTTCTAACACTAACATTGGCGAGAAATCCGAGGTGATTCGGCAGCGGGTCATCACCGCGCGGGGCATCCAGCTTGAACGTTTCAAGAAATCCTCCAACTCGACCAACTCAGCGATGGGCTCGCGGCAGGTGAGACAGCATTGCCAACTCAGCCCGGAAAGCAGCGGCTACTTGGAACGGGCGATGGAGGAAATGAATTTCTCCGCCCGCGCCCACGACCGGATTCTAAAAGTCGCCCGCACCCTAGCGGATCTGGAGGGCACGGCAGACATCCGCCCGAATGATATTCTGGAGGCAATCCAGTATCGGTCGCTGGACCGGAAGTTGTTTTCGTGAGAATGCTCATGCTCCTCTCATAATAGAACCACTACTTCATGCGTTCGTCCCTATGAATCAAACCACATTTCCCATCCTAACAACCTTGCGACAAATCACCTGCACTGCTGGTATTTTGACATTGACCGCCAGCCTGCTGCACGCCGATCTGGTTCTCGAAACTGAAACCGCCGAGCTTGGTAAAAAGGGCGACAGCCTCATCAGCACCGCTCTTCAGTTTGAGCGCGAAAAAGATGGCGGCACCGTCTATCTCACCGTCAACCAATACGAATACGCACTCGCTGATCGTGCGGAAATCCTCATCGAGCCATTCTTCTACGAGTGGGACAAACCCAAGGACGGGCCGGCCTTCAGCGGCGTGGGTGACCTCGAGATCACCCCATCCTACATGATGGTGCTGGACGATCCGAATTCATGGATTCCCGCTGCCATTGCAGCTTTCAAGCTCAAGGTGCCCACCGCCACCAATCGTGACATCGGAACCGGAAAATTCGACTACCAGCCTTACATCATTCTCGGCAAAAAAATCGGTCCTTGGGTATGCAATGCCAACCTCGGCTATGATTTCGTCACTTCACCAAAAGGCGATCCGCTCAGAGACCAGCTCATTTGGGACTTGTCCATACAGCGGGACGTAACCAAGAACCTCACGCTCTTCGCGGAAATTTTCAGCAACTCGTCTCCTGCAAAAGGCCAGAGCGGCACCTTCAGCGGGGCAATCGCAGCCGAATACAAGATCAACGAGCACTTCAATGTTCTCACCAGCCTTGGCTATGACACCGACCACATGATCACCCTCCGTTCCGGTTTCAACATCGAGTTTTGATAGGCCAGCGTGCTTCCCTCCCACCACTCCTTGTAGCGTGATTGGAAAAATGGCCATGAAAACGAAAAACCTATTTCGACGAACCCGAAGCAGTCCGGTCCTAGCGGCCGGTCTGCTTATACTGAACGGTTGTGCGAGCTATCATGCCCTATTTCTCAATTCCGCCGCTGTGGAAAAGGCGCTTCGGCCTGATGAAGGAAAAGCGCTTTCCATTGCGGTCCGCGATCTCAAGCACCCGCTGCTGCGTCCGGTGCGGCTGGATGCGAGCGACGGACTCTCTCCAGACGAGGCCGCCGTGCTTGCGGTGGTGCTTAATCCCGCACTGCGGGCGACACGCGACCAATGCGCGGTGGCGGAGGCCGAGTTGCTCAAAGCGGGCATCCTGCCAAATCCGCAACTCAGCGGAAATCTGGACTTCGTCACCGGCGGCGCAACGGCGGGCACGCGGACAGGCTCGGGATATGGGCTGAACTGGGATTTGCGTTCACTCATCACCCATGGCCAGGACGTCGCCAGTGCGCGGGCAGATCTAAAGGCGGTACGACTGGATGTGGCGTGGGAGGAGTGGCAGACCTCGGTGGCGGCGCGGTCGGCGGTCTATGATCTCGTCGCGCTCAAAGCCCAGGTCACGCTGACCGATGAGATTCTGGAAAGGCTCGCTCCCAATGCACAGCTCGTGAAAAAAGCCGAGGACTTGCACGAGTTGAATCTCTTGGATTCCTCCGCCGTCACGGTCTCGGCGGACGATGCCCGCATTACCCTGCTGGGCCTCCAACAGGAATGCGAGCAACGGCGGATCGCGCTCAACCGGGCGATCGGCTATCCTGCCGCCACCCACTTGCGGCTCCAGAGTGACGCTTCACTGCCCTCGCATGTGGACCCTCCATCAGAATCCACCCTGCTGCATGGCTTGGAGGAACGCCGCCTGGACATGCTCGCCCTCAAGCGTGGATATGAAAGCGAGGACGCCAAACTCCGCGCCGCGATCCTCGGGCAATTCCCTAACATCAGCATCGGCTTCAGCAGGGCGCGCGACACCGGCAATGTGCATTCCTTCGGCCCCGCCATCACCATCGATCTGCCGCTTTTCGACCGCAACCAAGGCAGCATCGCACTCGAAAACGCAACGCGGAAGCGCCTGTTCGACGAATACACGAACCGCGTCTTTGAGGCCCGCTCAGACATCGCCGCTGCTCTGGCGGACATCCGTTCGCTCAACGCCCAGATCGCGCAGACGGAAAACGCGCTGCCCGCGTTCCGCCATGTGGTGGAGACCTCCGGCAAAGCCCTCGCGGAGGGCAACGCCGAGATTCTTGGTCATTACACCTTGCAGAACGCACTCACCCAGAAATCCCTCGATATTCTCAAACTCAAACAACAGCTCGCGCAAGCCCGCATCGCGCTGGAAACCGCCGCCGCCTGGCACCTTTCATCATGAAGCAAAATCCATCGATACTTCTGGCCCTCGCGCTCGCGATGAGTGCCTGTCACAAATCCGGCTCCGATGACGAGAAGAAGGAGGAGGAAAAAGTGAAGGCCACCGCCTCGGTGCGGACGGTAAAACTAACAAAAACCTCCATCGCTGAGACGATCACCGCCTACGGCACGGTCGTGGCGCAGCCGGGTGAGTTGGAAGGAGTCTCCGTGCAATACGAATGCAAGGTGGTGCGCCTGCTGGTATCCGCCGGGGAACCGGTGAAGGAAGAGCAGGCATTGATAGAAATCGAACCCAGCCCAGATACCAAACTGCAGCTCGCCCAAGCGGAGTCCGCCGCTGAGACCACGCGGCTCCAACTCGCACAGACGCAGCGGCGCTTTGAAATGAAGCTCGCCGTGAATCAGGATCTCCAACAGGCACAGCAGGAGGCGCGTGACGCCGAGGCCACGCTCGCCAGCCTGCAGGCCCGCGGGGCAGGCGAGCGCACCATTCTCAAGTCGGATCTCGATGGCCTGCTAGCATCCATCGATGTCCGGATCGGGCAGATCGTCCCAGCGGGTGGCCCGCTGCTTTCGCTCGTTCCTGCCAGGAAAATCGAAATCATGTTAGGCGTGGAACCCGCGACCGCCCGGCGGCTGGAAGCGGGGCAAAAAGTCCACATCGCCTCGGTCAATCAGGCAGGCGTCGAGGGCGAGGGCGGCATCCGCCTAGTGACCCGGCGGGTGAACCCGGAGACGCGGCTCGTGGATACCTTCGTGACGGTGCCGCCCGACCTGCCGATGCTGCTTGACGGCTACGTGCGCGGCGAGATTCCGGTGGAGCAAAAGGACGCCTTCGTCGTTCCGCGCGACGCGGTGCTGCCGGGTGAGGACGGCCCGGAGCTTTTCACGGTGAGCGACGGACACGCCGTGGCGCACAAGGTCGTCACCGGTCTGGAAACCGACACCCAAACCGAGGTGACGGACGACACCCTGCACGAAGGCGACGAGGTGGTCATTTCCGGAAACTATCAGCTCGAGGATGGCATGGCTGTCGAGAAATCCGAACGATGAAATTTCCGTCACCATGAACTTCACTCGCTGGGCGCAGTCTCACGCTCGTTCGATTGTTTTCCTCATCATCGTCCTCGCCGTCGGCGGCGCGATGAGCGGATGGGATCTGCCCGTCGCGCTATTTCCGCACGTCGATTTCCCACGCGTCCGGGTGAGCGTGGATGCGGGGGACCGCCCTGCCGAGCGCATGGCGGTGGAGGTGACCTATCCGGTGGAGGAGGCGTTGCGCGCCATTCCGGGTGTCCGCCATATCCGCTCCACCACCAGCCGCGGCAGCAATGAGATTTCCCTGAACTTCGACTGGGGCGAGGACATGGTGCAGGCGATGCTGCAGGCGCAGAGCGAGGTGAACCGCATCCTCCCGAGCCTGCCGCCTGGCTCCACCTTCGAGGTCCAGCGCATGGACCCCACCGTTTTCCCGGTGGTCGCCTACAGCCTGACATCGGATTCCAAATCACTGGTCGAGCTGAGGGATCTCGCACTCTATCAACTCCGACCCATCCTCTCCACCATCCCCGGCGTCGCGAAAATCTCCGTACAGGGCGGCGCGACCGAGGAATACCGCGTAGTCGTGGATCCCGCGAAGCTCCAGTCCTTCGGCCTGACCATCGCCGATGTGGCCACCGCGCTCTCCGCCTCCAACGTCCTCAACGCGGTCGGAAAAATGGAGGACCATGACAAACTCTACCTCCTCGTTTCCGACACGCGCTTCAAGACGATGGCGGAAATCGGCCAAAGCATCATGCGCTCCGGCAAGAACGGCGTGGTGCGCGTCGCGGACGTCGCTGAAGTGCGCGACGACACCGAGCCGGAATTCGTCCGCGTCACAGCGGACGGCCATGATACGGTGCTCTTCCAAATCTACCAGCAACCCGGAGCCAACACCGTGCGGATCGCGGCGGACGCGAAGGACAAGCTGGCCAGTCTCGGCAAGAAGCTGCCGGAAGGTGTGAAAATCTCCCAGTGGTATGACCAGAGCGACTTGATCGTCGCCTCGGCAGAAAGCGTGAGCGATGCCGTGCTCATCGGCGCGGCGCTCGCGGCTTTCGTCCTGTTCGCTTTCCTGCGGAACTGGAAAATCACGCTGATCGCGCTGCTGGCGCTGCCCGCCTCCCTCGCCGCCACCGTCCTGCTGCTCAAGGTGCTGGGCATGAGCTTCAATATCATGACCCTCGGTGGAATGGCGGCTGCCGTGGGCCTCATCATCGACGACTCCATCGTCATGGTGGAGCACATCATCCGGCGGCTGCGCAATGGCACCGGCCATGAACGGGAGCGGATCATGCGTGCCACCGCAGAGTTCACCAAGCCGCTGGTTGGCTCGTCCGCGTCCACTATTATCATTTTCCTGCCCCTCGCATTCCTGACCGGCGTGACCGGCGCGTTTTTCAAAGCCCTCTCGCTGACGATGGCGGCCAGCTTGATCCTCTCATTCCTCATCGCCTGGCTCGCCGTGCCGATTCTTGCCGGAAAACTGTTGGGTAAAAAGGATGCCGACCAGGAAGAGGGCGGCAGGATCACCCATTTCATGCACCGCTGTTATGACCGCTTGATGCGCGGTGTGCTTGCGAAGTCATGGCTCATTCTGTTCGTCATCCTGCTGTTGGGCGGCGGCGGATGGTTCGCCTCCACCCAGGTAGGTTCCGGTTTCATGCCATCCATGGACGAGGGTGGATTCATCCTCGACTACGTGGCCCGGCCAGGAACCTCGCTCGCGGAGACGGATCGAATGCTTGTGCAGATCGAGGAGATTTTGCAGAAAACGCCGGAAGTCTCCACCTACTCGCGACGGACCGGTCTCCAGCTCGGCGGCGGTCTGAGCGAGTCGAACATCGGTGATTTTTTCATCCGTCTGAAACCACTGCCGCGCCGGAAAATCAGCGAGGTGATGGATGACGTGCGCGGACAGGTGGAGGAAAACGTGCCCGGCCTAGAAATCGAGCTAATGCAACTGATGGAAGATCTAATCGGCGACTTGACCGCCGTGCCGCAGCCGATCGAAATCAAGTTGTTCACAGATGACGAGGAGGTTCTCTCGGCAACCGCGCCGAAAGTTGCGGAAGCGATTGGCAAGATTAACGGCGTCGTCGAGGTGAAGGACGGCATCGTTCCTGCCGGGGACGCGCTCGTCGTCGAGGTGGACCGGACGAAGGCCGCGCTCGAAGGGCTGGACAGCGAGGGAATCAGCAAGCTGCTGGAGGATTCTCTATCTGGAAAAGTGACCACCAACGTCCAGCTCGGGCCGAAACTGGTAGGCGTCCGCGTGTGGATTCCGAAAAGTGCCCGCCGCACCGAGCGCGACCTGCGGGACATCCAGCTCCGTGCGACGGACGGGCATCTCGTCCCGCTCTACCGCGTGGCCACCATCACGACCGTCACCGGCCAGCCGGAAATCAACCGCGAGGACCTCAAGCGCATGATCGCCGTGACCGCTCGCATCACCGGACGCGACATGGGATCCACGGTGGCGGAAGTGAAGCAGTTACTCGACCAAAAAGGGCTGCTGCCAGACGGCGTTTATTACAGCCTTGGTGGTCTCTACGAACAGCAGCGCATCGCATTCCACGGCATGTTGGTGGTGCTGATCAGCGCGATCGTGCTGATTTTCCTGCTCCTGTTATTCCTCTACGAAAGCTTCCGTGTTGCCATCGCCATGCTGGCCACGCCGCTGCTCGCCCTGCCCGCCGTTTTTCTCGGACTCTGGCTCACCGATACCGAGCTAAACATCACCTCGATCATGGGCATGACCATGGTGGTGGGAATCGTCGGCGAGGTGGCCATTTTCTATGTTTCCGAAGTGACGGAACTGGAAACGGAAGACGAAGGGAAGGATCTGTCACTCGCCGAACGGCTCTCTCTGGCAGGCCGGAACCGGATGCGGCCCATCGCGATGACTACCTTCGCGGCGATTCTCGCGCTCATGCCGCTGGCACTCGGCATCGGCCAAGGCAGCGCCATGCAGCAACCACTAGCAATCGCGATTATCTCCGGCCTGATCGCCCAGCTCCCCCTGACACTCATCGTCCTCCCCGCGCTGCTGCACCTCCTCTCGCCGGACCGAAAATCGGCAGCCGGGCCAGTGGCATCCTGAGCGCAGGTTTCAAGCGATGGCATTTCCCTGCACATGCCGGGGGATGCCAAGTACGAACTCGATCTGATTTCCACCTGGGGCTTCTGCGTGCAGTTTCCAGCCCATGGCGTTCGCGGCGTTGCGGCTGAGAGTTAGGCCGATGCCGAGGTGGGTTCCCGCGTCCTCGCGGGAGGGGTTCTTGCGGAATAGTGGCTCGAACCATTGCTCCGGTTTCCCCGGTGGCGTCTCGGTGGGATTGGCAATGCGGAGCTCCAATACGTCTGCGGTTTCCCGCGCTTCGATCCGCACGGTACCGCCCGCTTTGGTGTA
The DNA here is from genome assembly GCA_043758445.1 of Akkermansiaceae bacterium. GTDB lineage: Bacteria > Verrucomicrobiota > Verrucomicrobiia > Verrucomicrobiales > Akkermansiaceae > Luteolibacter. The sequence continues at coordinate 15,718 of JAYVNM010000039.1, forward strand.
GCTCAGGGCATTGTCCAAGAGGTTATTGAAAATGATCCGGGCGAGTGACGGATCCCCGGTGACTCGGGTTTTTGCGTCGCCCGTTTCGCATTCTAAGAGTAGCCCGCGCTCGTGAAAAAGCCTGCGAAACGGGTGCAGGCAGGTGTGCATTTTTTCGATGATATCGAAGGTTTCCACGGCCTCGGGTTCCACCGTCTGGCCGATGCGGGCGAGCGCGGTAAGCCTGCCGATCAGATTTCCCAGCTCCACGGATGTGCTCTGGCAGGTGGCGAGGTGGGTGCGATATTCTCCCGGCGTGCGGTCCTGCGAGAGGGCAAGCTCGGTGGTCGCCCGCAGGCCAGCAATGGGTGTGCGGAGTTCATGGGCAGCATGGCGGATGAAATCCCGCTCGCGCTCGCGGATCAAGGCGACTCGGGCAAGCAAGGTGTCCAAATTTTCCGTCAGACCCACCAGCTCGGCAGGGGTTTCTCCGGGTACGTCCAACGCGGAGTCCAACTGGTGCTCGGCGCGGTTTTTAACCTGTCGCGTGAGGTCATTGATGGGCTGCAGTGAGACGCGGATGCCGCGATCAATGAGCAGGAAACCGGCGATCAGCGTGAGGAGCGAGCCACCGGCTAGGACGAGCTGCAGCCATTTTAACGTGCGGTGGATGTGCTCCGAATCCCGCGCCACCACGAGCACGTAGGAAATGCTCCTCGGGTCGATCAGATGGCCGCGATTTTTCATGCGCTCCACCTCTTCGGGAATGACGAAGGGATGGATGCGCAGGCCGATGGCACGCGCGCGGTTGCCGCTGGGCAGGTTGATGTTGCGGCGCTTGGGCAGCTCGTCCGTGCCGCAAAATTTCATGAGGTTCAGCGTCCCTAGCGCGGGCGAGCGGGTGGTTTCATCGGTGCCTTCCTTCCAGAATTGGAAAATTCCGCCCTCGCTCAAGGCCGGATTCGTGCCGAGTCCCTCCTGCCACTCGAAGGTGATTGCGCCGTTTTCCAACTCGACCTGATTTTCCAGCAGCGCGGCCGTCTGCTCCACTGAGTTGTCGAGTTCCTGATACATGTTTTGCTTCACCGACAAATAGATGCCGCTACACAAAACGCATAGCAGCACTCCCACGCCCATGCCACAGCGGATGATCAAAGATTTGCGAAGCGACGGCGCACTCACGGGTGTTCCTCTAGGATGTAGCCTTGTCCGCGGCGGGTATGGATCAGGTCCGGCTGCTCCCCGGCGTTGAGTTTTTTCCGCAGGTAGCCGATGTAGACGTCCACGGCGTTGCTGTTGCCGCCCATGCCGTCCTCGAACACCCGCTCCCAAATGTCCATCCGGGAAACGACCTCGCCTGCCCGATAGAAAAGATATTCCAACAGCCGGTATTCTAGCGCCGTCAGCTCGATCTGCCGATCGCCGCGCTGGACCTTACGCCGCAGCGGATCAAGGACCACATCGGCCACCTGCATCAGCGGGCCTTTTTTCACATAACTCCGCCGCAGCAACGCGCGCACCCGTGCCAGCACCTCAGCCAGCGGAAACGGTTTTACCAAATAATCATCCGCCCCGGCGTCCAGCGCCTCCAAGCGGTCTTCAATACCGTCCCGCGCACTGATGACCAGAATATGGACCGGATTTTTCTTCGCCCGCAATTTCCGCAGGATTTCCATGCCGTCGAGATTCGGCAGCATGAGGTCCAGCAGCACGAGATCGAAGCCGTTACCGTCCGCCGCCCACAGCCCTTCGTCGCCAGTCGCCGCAGTGTCCACTAGGTAGCCGGCTTCTCGGAGGAATTGGGAAACCGCGTTGCGGAGCGGGGCGTTGTCTTCGATGAGGAGGAGGCGCATGGAGATGTGTGATGTTATGGCTGCTTTTGACGAAAAGCCATCGCTAAAGCTGTAGGAATCTTGCTTGTTGGTAGTCTGACTGAGCTGCCAATCGACTGACTTCATCACCCTGCCGGTGGCACATTGTGACATTTCTCATCATAAATTATATAGACGATGAGTCACGGGACAGGTCGGCGATTTTATCCAACCATTCCGCATCTGGCATGGCGTAGGGGCGGAAGGTTTCGAGGGTGCCGAGGTGCTCGTTGTGGAAGAGCGCGCGGTGGAGGCCGAGGTGGGTGGCAACGGGCGAGTCGATGAGGTTGGCGGAGTCGCCAGCGCTCATTTGGAAGAGGACGCGCATCTCGAAGTCGGCCATTAATTTTCGCGGAATCCAACGACTGACGTTGTTCCAGGTATCGGTGGTGGCGAGGACGTGGATACCGACGGGACCGCCCTCGCCGAGTAGATTCGCAAGGGCTTGGGCCGGGGTGACGGCGGCCGGAGTGTCATCCATGGAGAAGCGGAATTCATCGTCCGGGCGCAGGGCCTTGAAGCGCTGGAGGTCGTGGATGATGAGGAAAATTTCCGGGGCATCACGACCGGAAGTCGGGCCGCGGGATTCCAACTCGGCGTTGAGTTCGACCATGTGAGTGACCACCTCGGTGGGTCCGCCGAGACGGATGAGGCCGGGGTGGCGGGCGGCGATTTTTTGCCACAAGCCATCCGCAGCGGAGTCGTGGGCGTGTGGATCGAGGATGACGAAGGCAACTTGGCCGGGCGGGTATTGGGCGGCGAGGGCGACGACGGCAATGCCCAGCAGCGAGAGCGAGCGCTCGGCGGATTGGCCGACGACTAACAGATGACTGCCGCTCTGGCGCTGGAAAATGGCTTCGGTGGGGCCTTTGATGGAATTTGGCGCGCCCAGCCAGGCGCGGGCAGTGGCGGGACGGGCGGTGGGTGGCGTGCGGAACAGGGATTTCAGCTCCACGTTGTCGCGGACATCGGCGGGCGCGTTGCCCTC
>JAYVNM010000040.1:0-6352 GCA_043758445.1 Akkermansiaceae bacterium
CTATATCTCGACGGTTCGCAAGAAAGGGCTGGATCTTATGGCCTCGATCAAAGCCGCCTTCACCGATGCCCCGCTGGAGTGCTGAATAGTTACCAAAAAAGACCGAATGGCCGGTCAGCCGCCGTAGTGCGATGGCGCACTACGGGACACGCGAGGGCGCGTGTGCTCCCCAGAAAAATGCCCACCACTTACAGTTACACCCATCGCGAGTCGTCCACGCAAGATGAGCCGCATCTGGCAAGTAGTGGCGCGTGCTTATGACCGCGCACTCATCAACTCCCACGACCTGCCGCATGTCATCCCTTATGATGTCACGTTTTCCCTGCCCGCCGGCACCCACGCCATGGGCATTTACGCCCCACCCCAGCCGAGCAAAAATATGACTGGGCCCACCTTCGGCCGCTTCAATTTCCCTGCGGCGAAGGTGGTGAAATGGAACTGCGTTTTCCGCCTAACCGATCCGGCGGGCCTCAAACCCGCCGATTATTCCTTCCGCATGTTCGTCGTGGTCGGTGTTCTGCAAACCGTGCAGGACTCAATGCGCTCGCTCGTCCGCGAGTTCGCCAGACAGCCGTGAAAATGAGATCAGTCCATTCCTTTCATTTGGCGGTCTGGAATAAAAGCGCATTTTCAATCCAAGAATTTTCCCGGATTCAGGATGCCATTCGGATCGAGAGCGGCCTTGAGTGTGCGGTGAGTGGCGAAGGAAATTTCCCCGAGTGCCTTGCGAATCCATGGCTTTTTCGCAAGGCCCACGCCGTGCTCGCCGGTGATGGCTCCGCCGTGATCGAGAATCCAGGTGAATAACAGGTCGAGTGCGGCATCGGCATGGGCGCGGATTTGCGGGTCCTCGTAGTCGCGGACCATGAGATTGGTGTGGATGTTGCCATCGCCAGCATGGCCAAAACAGGCGATGGGGATGCCGGTGTCCTTTTCTAACTGACGGGCGAAGGTGACGAGTTCGACCAGCATGGAGCGCGGGACGACGATGTCCTCGTTGAGCTTGGTCAGGCCGGTGTCGCGGAGGGAAAATGAAAACTCGCGGCGCAGTTTCCAAATCCGCTCACAGGAGGCGGCGTCCGGGGCGCGTTCGATGAAGGTGGCCCCGAGCTCAGTTAGGAGCTGATAGAGTTCCTCGATCTCAGCGGCGGTGGCGGCGGGGCGGCCATCCACCTCGACGATGAGGTGGGCCATGCCGGGCGGGAAGGTTTCGGCACCGAGTTTTTTTCTAGCAGCAGCGAGGGTGAAGGCATCGGTGATTTCCAGCGCGGATGGCAAATGCCCGGCGTTGAGAATGGCCTGCACGGCAGCGGCGGCCATTTCGAACTCGGGGAAAATCGCCGCCAACATCGCCCGACTGGCGGGCTTCGGAATCAGGCGGAGCGTGGCCTCGGTGACGATACCTAACATGCCTTCCGACCCGGTGAATAGACCGATCAGATCGAAGCCGGTTTTGTTTTTGTGCAGCCTCCCGCCCGTGCGGAGGATTTCGCCGGAGGCCAGCACCACTTCTAAACCTAACACGTAACTACGAGTCACGCCGTACTTCAAACACCGCGGCCCGCCGGCATTGGTGGCGATGTTGCCGCCGATGGAGCAATCCTTGAGTGAAGCGGGATCCGGCGGGTATTCCCAACCGATGGCGTGCGCGGCGGTTTGCAAGTCCCCGGTGATGACGCCGGGCTGGACGATGGCCACGCCGTCTTCTGGGTGAATGCCGAGGATCTGGTTCATCCGCGCGGTGGATAGAACGATGCCGCCCTGAATCGGCACCGCGCCGCCGACATAGCCAAAGCCCGCGCCACGGGTGGTGACCGGGATTTTCCGCGCGTTGGCAAAATTTAAAACGGCGGCAACTTCGGCCGTGGCCTCCGCAAAGACCACGACATCCGGCAGGTGGCTGGCGGACCATTTATCACCGGCGTGGGCGGTGAGAATTTCCGCCGTGGTCGTGACTTTTTCAGGACCGATGAGGGCGATCAAGGGGGCGAGCCAGTCGGGCGAAGAGGCTTTCATGGGATGCGTTGGCTGGTGCGGCGGGCTCAGGTCAATGCCCGTAGTTTCAGCCGGATTCTCACCGACTCGCCCGCCGCCGCAAGCGGGAATCCCCCTATTTCCTCAACACCAGCATTTTGCTGAATCATCAAACATATATCTTCTTATAATACTCGTCCACCATGCGGTCGGCGTCGAAGAAGGGGACCACGTCGTTCATGGAATTCAAGACGAGTTGGTTCCACTCGGCGGGGCGGTCGTAGTAGAGCGGGAGAATTTTTTCATTCATCGTGGTGTAAAAACCTAACAGGTCGTGGCGGTCGCGGTCCTCGTGGCTGAGCGCGGGATCGGCGGGCGGGATGATGAACGAGTTATGTCCGTCCTTGGCGAATTCGCAGACCCAGCCGTCGTAGGTGGAGAGGTTGACGGAGCCGTTCATGGCCGCAGTCATGCCGGAGGTGCCGGAGGCTTCGCGGGTGACGACGGGATTGTTCAACCAGATGTCTGAGCCATTTTTCAGGAAGCGGGAAAGTTCGAGTTCATAGCCGACGAGGACGGTGGCGTTCGGGTAATCCTTGGTGTAACGGATGAGGTGGTTGAAGGTGTCGATGGCGGAATAGTCGAACGGATAGGGCTTACCAGCCCAGATGATCTGGATGGGATATTTGCTGTTATGGATCAGCTCGCGGAACAGCCGGATGTCGCGGGCGATGAGGTCCGGACGCTTGTAACCGGCGAAACGGCGGGCCCAGACGAGCGTAAGGACATCCGGTTTGAAGAGCTTGCCCGTTTGATCGGCAACGACTCGGAAGAGCCGCTCCTTGAGTTCGCGCTTACGGTGCTGGAGCTCCAGAATGTCGCCACGGGTGCGGGCGTGTTCCAGGCCGTGATCCGCCCAGTATTTCTTGTTCTGGGCATTGGTGACATGGGTGATCTGACAGATGTTCGGGAAATCTTTCCACATCTGGCGGGCGACTTCGCCATGCAGTTTGGACACGCCGTTGGCAATGTGGGCGAGGCGAAGGGCGGCGAGCGAGTGGTTGAATTCATCGCCCTCGATGCCGGTGATTTCGCGAACCTCGGTTTCCGACAGGCCGCCGAAGAACGAGAAGTCGCGGAGCAGGTGGAAGCCGTGTTTTTCATTTCCCGCTTCCTCGGGAGTGTGGGTGGTGAAGACGAGGCGCTTTTTCACCTCGTCGAGGCTGCGGTGCTTTTCGTAAATGTGGAAGGCGGCGGAAAGACCGTGGGCCTCGTTGAGATGCCAGACTTCCGGGTCCACGCCGAGTTCATCGAGCAAGTGCGCGCCGCCGGCCCCGAGGATGATGTATTGGGCGATGCGGCGGAGGTGGTCCTGATCATAGAGGCGGTGGGTGATGGCGCGGGAGAGCGGGTCGTTTTCCTCAACATCCGTGCTGAGGAAAAACATTGGCACCGTGTTGAAAATATCGCCGGGCAGGAACATCGCCTTCACCCATACCGGATGGCCGTGGATCGGCACAGTGAAGCGGATACCAGTGTCCTGAAGAAAGGCGTATTCCTTTTTCCGGAACTGCACGGCGAGCTCGCGATCTTCGCCGCGGGCCTGGTTGTAGTAGCCATAAGTCCACAGAATGCCGATGCCGCAAAGGTTCTGGCGCAGTGCGGCAGCGGCCCGCATGTGCGATCCCGCTAGGAAACCAAGGCCACCGGAGTAGATTTTGAAGCTTTGGTCGATGGCGAACTCGCTGGAGAAATAGACCGCGCTTTTCGCGTATTCCGGGGAGATTTCGTAGTTGTGGGTGAAGGGTTTTGGAAGAAAAGAGGTGGACATGATGGAGCGGGTGGGGCGGGAATCTGGAGAATGGCCGTTGGGATGTCGATTTGAATATCGTGGCGAGCGACGCCCCCTGCTGCGGAAATACGATCCAGAGCCGCGAGCCGTGGGTGGGTTTCCACCTGTTTCCTCAGAGATCGACCCAGCGCGGCCCCTCCGTGCACGGCCATGATGATTTGCAAATATGGTAAACCGCAGACTGAGACGCGACATAAGTATAAATGACAGATGGTGTGAATTTTTCATACGAACTTTCCCAGCGGCGGGAAATCAGGCGTGCGCTCATCCCCCCATCATCTGTCGTCCTGAGAGGAACCCCAAACCATCGTCACTAACTGGGGCGCGGGCAATGCCCTCGCCAATCTCCATACCGCCCAAACCGGCAGCGATCTGAATGTGTTCATCGGCGGCCGAGCCAGAAACAACGCCATCATCCTGTTCATCGACCCGAAGACCGGCGGCCCGTTCTTCCTCCGCAACAATCAGAGTACCTCGGGTGGTGAGGAAAATACGCTCAATAATCTCGGCAGTTCACCCACCGCCGGACTCACGTTTGAAGGTGTTGTTTTTCTCCGGCATCGCCTCACCCGCCCCCGGCCAGATCGTTCTAACCGACCCCGACACCGATGGCATCTACACCGGTAGCCACGCCAGCGGACAATCTGCCAGCCAGGACTACGATCACGACGGTATTGGCAACGGCGTGGAATATTTCATGGGCCAAACCGGCTCCTCCTTCACCTCTAATCCACAGTTGGTAAACGGCCTGATCTCCTGGCCGCATGACGCCAACGCCGTCGGCGTGTCCTATAAAGTCTGGACCTCCGAGAATTTGGCGGATTGGACCGATGTCACCGGAAGCACCGTCGATAGCGGCGGCTTCCTGAGTTGCACGCTCCCCACCGCCCTACCACGTCTGTTTGTCCGCTTGGAAGTGACGGTTCCGTAGCCCGATATTCATAGAATCCGTTGATTTAATTCCCCCGCTTTGCCGAAATTCTTGACAGCATGAGGAAAACTCGGCTTCTTTTCGCCCCGCGCACGCCGCAAGGCACCCGTAGATCAATTGGATAGATCGTCTGACTACGAATCAGAAGGTTGGGGGTTCGAGTCCCTCCGGGTGTACCACTTATAATTCAGTAAACGGCACGGAATCCGGCTGGTCGAAGTGGATGATGATCACCGTCTATCGTCTTCGTCCGCGATCATGGTGGCACTTGCCGCAGAATTGATAGAATTCCATTAGTCCCCTCTGCGTACCCCACTTCCTGAAATCAAGTGACTTCCATCTGACCTTCAGATTCAAATTTCACATTGCTTTTCCGGGGCACGGTAATACCCTTGGTCATACGATGAAAACGCTGACAGTGAAAATCCCCGAAACTCTTGAGTCCAAGCTGCGCGACAAAGCAAAGGCGGGGAACGAACCCGTATCGGCAATCGTGCGCCGGGCGATCGCCCGTGAGATGGAAGCCGATACCGTCGATTTCGCCAAGCTGGCGTCACCCTATGTGGGGATGTTTTCCGGGCCGGCGGATCTTTCCACTCGCGAAGGTTATGGAAGTCGCAAATCTCGTTGATGCCGGACCTTTGATCGGGTGGCTCAATGCGTCCGACCAGTGGCACGCGTGGGCAGTCAAAACCCTTTCCGCCGTCCGTGGACCGCTCCACACCACCGAGATTGTGCTCGGGGAGGCATGTTGGCATTTGGGCGGCAACACACAACCCGTTCATGCCCTGTTAGGCTTGGTTCGTGTGGGTGCCATCCAACTCCTTCACCCATGGCCCGGCCACCTGGAACGGACTCAGGAGCTGATGATGAAATACGACCGCATGGATGCAGCAGACGCATCACTGGTCGTGTTATCCGAAATCCATCGCTGCGCGAAAATCATCACCACCGACCGCCGCGACTTCTCCCTTTACCGGCGCTTCGGACGCCACCGCCTGTCGGTTATCCTGCCTCCTGCATGAACTCTGCCGTAGGCGGTGAAACGTCCACAATTCCCACAAGACCGCCCGCGTAACTGACTCACGAAGTTCTTTTCTCTCGCCGCCGGGTGAGGGTCGAAAGTAGGGTGCCTAGCTTCACGACAGTACTAGAGTACCCGATCACGGCGTCACATCCAATGAAATCTGAATCTGCCCGTTTGCCGCTACAAGGCGGATGGATTGGCCCGCAGTGACTTTGCGACTCAGCAGTGCCTCTGCAATCAGAGTCCCCAGCAACCGTTCCATCACCCGCTCAAGCAGCTTCCATCTGGAAAGCTGTAGTTCGGTGATTGGTTCGCAGCACGGCTTGGGCACGCGAAGATTTAGGCAGGTACGACCCAATCGTACAAGTGACGATTTCGTCACATTAGGGATGCCGGAAAAGTGGAATCATTCTAAGAACACAATACGCCGCCCCGCGCAAAATCTGCCCCAACTGCGGCAAAAATGTGATCCGCGAATTTCCCGCCAGCGTCGCCGCCCCAGCCCAATACGGCCCCGCCATGCAAGCCGCCATGCAAGCCGCGATGACCTATCTCAACGTGCGTCAAA
>JAYVNM010000041.1:0-18380 GCA_043758445.1 Akkermansiaceae bacterium
GATTGGACATCCCATGTATAACTGCGGATGCCGTCGCTGGTCATATTGCCATCCGCATCGTAGGTCGGGCTGGTCGCGGGCGGGGTGCTTAGATTGAGAGCGTAGGTGTAGTTGGAAACATTGGTTGAAACGTCCTTGGCTTGGATGTTGAGTTGATTGGGGCCGCTCGCAAGGCCCAGATCGGACTCGAAGCGGTTGCCGGACAGCATTCTCGCATCCTTCCAAGTGCTGGAGATGCTGGGTTTTACTTTCACGGTGGCGGGTTCGTTGGTTTTTCCACGGACGATGACGGTCTTCACTCCACCAGAACCACCGAGGCCGGTGATTTGGTTGAGGTTGTTGTGGCTGTAGGTGGTCATGGTCGCGCCGTTTGCCGAGGTCTCTACCTGCTTGGAAGCAATGTTACCAGCCGAATCATATGCGTAGTGGAAACCGGTGTTCGTGAGGGTGGAGTTGGCTACGGGCTGGTTGATGACGGACGTGAGTTGGTCGCTGAGATCGTAATAAGCATTAGACTGGAATTGCTGGGACGCTCCACTTGGGTTCGCCAATGGGGTTTCGCGTTTCCAAGTGGCAATGTTGCCAAGTGAATCATAACCGTAGGTGTGTTTGGATACAATGGCAGCTCCTGGCTTGAAGGAAGTTACTGTGGCAAGGGCACGATTGAAATCATCACCGAGATAGGTGAAGGCGGTATTGAATCCCGCGTTAGTTCCGGTGTGGGTGATCTGTGTGAGTGGTCCGCCGGCGCCGTCATAGGTGTTGGTGTAGGAGCCAAGTGCGTTCACGATAGTGCCAAGCCTGCCGTAAGCGTCCATAGTCGTGGTTTCGGTCACACCGCCGGGACTACTCCGGGTGCGGCTACGGGCGGCGTCGTTGTATGAGTAGCTGATTGTGTCATCGGCCCAAGGTCCGTCTATTGAAGTGACACGACCAAGCAGGTCGTGAGTGAAGTTGTGAGTTTGTGCATTAGAACTGTATGCGTTATAACCCGTAAAGCTATTCTGCTGGACCCTTTGCCATGAGTCATAAATCAACACATAAGTTTGAAAACCCGATAAATCTGTAATTGAGATGTAATTAGGCTGACTGTCAGAATTATATTCTAAATAAGTCGAATGGCCATTACGACTTTGATTGGTCTGCAAACGTCCTTTGTTGTCATAAGTGTAAATCTCTTGACTTGCATCCGGGTAGATTTTACTCGTCAATTGATTCGCGCCATTGAAGTGCCAGTGGGTGATTTGCCCCTTAGGGTCGGTCACTTCAGTAAGCCGTCCGGCGATGTCGTAATTGTAGCGGGTGGTGAGTCCCGCCGTGTCGGTCATGGTGATCGGCAAGACCCGGGCATCATGGGTGCTAACGCTTCGTTTCAAGGTCGTTTCCACACCACCTGAAATTTTTCCATAGCGGGTGGATTCGATGTAGCAGCAAGCCCATTGATAAGCGGTGAAGCTGTCGTCTGAGTGGAGTTCTCGGGTCAGACGGTTGAGGTTGTCATATTCATAGCTTGCGTATTGACCATTCGGGGCCAGCGTGCTCACCAGCAGGCCTTTGCCATCCACATCATAGGTCGTGGTGCTAAACACCACCCCATTGATGCTAGTGGTGCTGGGCCGGAAATGGGTGTCGTAAGTTAAAACCACCACATCGCCGGTGGCGGAGTCCGTGATTTGTTGCAGAAGACCGTTAGCATACCAAAGAAAATTTGTGCTTCTGCCATTGGCATCTGTCACTGACTGGATGTCCCGATTGGAAAAATAGTTGTAATCAACGAGTTTTTTACTGACGCCCACCAAAGTCCGTTTTACGGTGTCAACATCAATCCCATTGGCCATGTAGGTAATGAGAATTTGACTGTCGCCGGTGGAGCCATGGAGGTTGATAAGCGTGGGCCTACCCTGCGCGTTGTATTGAAGATCATGGTGCCCGCCATTTCCATCTGGAATTTGAGAGGCCAGCCGCGTGGTGTTATCGTAAAAACTACTTGAATAAGAGTTGACTACATTTCCAGCTTCATCATATAAAGTAGTCGAATCAACCAATCCACGGCCTCCTACCAACTGGTAACTTAGATAAGTTTTGGCACCTTCATTGGGGTTGATGTGGCCGTAATCACGCTGCATTTGAATCGGGTTTCTTATATACCCTTTTGCCGCATAACCACTATAGTAATATTCTGTCGGGTTGCCCAAGTGATCTTTTACAGTGATCCGGTAATTATCCCACATGACACGGCTTGGCGGCGGATAGGCATACGTGTATCCCATGTCCTTATCTGTTTGAGTGTAACTTGCGGCATCGGCATAGTTGTTGATCCCATCGGAAGGCTCGGTGTAAACGGAGGTGGTTCCTGTGGGGGTGGTAATACTTTTCACAAACAGCGGACCTACCGTGGTATAATTATAGTAATAAGATAATCCACCCATGTCGGTCTGGCCAATAAGTTGGCCCAACGAATTATAAGTAAAACTCGCGATTCGATTGAACGGATCGCTAATTTTGGTGCAACGGGAAACAAAACCGATGGTTGAATAAGTTAAATTCCATGATTTTCCAGACAACGCAGAGTGTTCAATTTTTATGATGGCACCGTTCGCATTGTGGGTAATGGTAACGGAATTGTTATGACGGTCAGTAATGCTCAGTAGCAAAGGAACATTCGAGTTCCCAGCCGCCGCCGGAGGAATGCCATAGTGATAAACCGTGCCATCCTGCTGAGTGAGATCAAATTGATAAAGTGCAGTTTCCACCAGAGTTCTGAAATCTCCGGGCGGGTTCCCGTAGGTTTTCGGATAAGTGGTGCCAGCCGCAGGTAAAGTGAAGGACTCCATGCGTCCGTTACCATCCCTGACCTGGCAACCGCCGCCTTGAGGATCGTTTGAGGGAGTGATTAGAAGATAAGATGCATATTCAAATGCCCATTTTTCTCCGAATGGGGTATAATTGTTCTGAGAATCTTGGCTGTTGAATAACAAATTCATGTAAACCGAAAGGCCGATTGGCGCATCCCACCACATTGGTGTATCATGGACTTTGAAATTCATATTTGTCGAGTTCACACTGTAACTCGGCAAGCCGCAGCTCTTGCACTCACCATCATCACCAAGATTGCTCACCAGACGGTCAAGGCCACAACAACCACCGACGATCTGCTCAAGATTTTCAGCAACGTGAATGGCCTCGCTTTGAGGAGGCTTCTTCATCAACAGTGCAAAACCCGACCATTCGCGTTCAAACGAACCACGAGGCATTTCGGTAGTGGTCGAAATGCGACTGTCGTAGAGCTTGACTGTATCCTTGCTTACGGCTTCAACCGTCACATAATGGCGATCATTGTAATGGGCAATAAACGGCACCGGCAAGGCATCCAGCGCAAGCGATGCTTGGACGGGGTAAGAGTTGAAGCCCTTTTCTAAAGCAAGCCCATGGAGTTCTGCCGCAGTGAAACCATGAGGTCCCGCAGAGGGAAGTTTATAAATAGCTTCGGCGGTTTCGGGCTCGCCTAGTAGTCTTGCGATTTGGGCGAGTGATTTTTGTCCACAATCCCGCAATGCAGTCTCATTCGCCTTAAGAAGTGATAGTTGCATGATCCAATATGACGCATAGGATTGATCGTTTGAATTTTGATTGGTGGCTAGAACTTCTGCTAGACCTTTTGATGCCTCATCCAAGCGGCCGAGCTCGATGTTGATAATCGCACGCCGGAGTTGAGCTTTATGGTGTATTTCCGATTCAACGGGCGAGATTTCTATTGCTTTGTTGAACATCTCGGCGGCTTCACCGAAGCGACCAACGTATTGGTGATGGCAGCCAATGTGAAGCAAGGCTTCACCAGCCCAGGGACTTTCCGGGAACGATTGCAGATGTTCGTTGAACATGCGGACAGCTTCTGGGTATCGATGTTCATTCCATGCTTGGATGGCCGTGCCGAAGGAAAAATTGTCTAGCTCCTGGTGTTTGCGGTCTGCTGGATCACTTAGCAGATTCGCGTCCGCACTGCGGGTGGGAGTGAGTTTTTTTCCCAAATTCCCGGCGGCGATGAGTTCGGTCTCAGTCGGTGGACGTGAGAGATCAAGATTCGTGAGAACGGTGATGTCACAGGGTTTGGCATTGTCTGTGGCAATTTGTTCATCGGATCTTAGAACGGCTTTTTTCGGTGCGACATTCCGAGCCGATTGCGGTGATTTTTCCTTAACCGTGATCTTGGAGCTGTCTGAGTGTTCTGAAATGGGAATATCACTGCCATGCTGCGATAATTCATAAATCACGATAGATAGCGCCAAGAGAATAACGGAGCTTAAAATCCATGACGTTTTACGAGAGATGATAGAACGAATTTTCACGAGAAGATGGATATGAGGTGTGTAATAAGAATCCGATGCGGAAGCAAGGATCGGTGTTCAAGGACCAGTAATGTAGGTTGCAGATGTCGGAGCTTCCAAAGTAACGAGTGGTGGGGAAGTATCCCCTGAGATTGGATTACCGATGGATGAACGTGAAGGGTCTAAAGGAAATGCATCCAAATCATCATTGACGCCATCCCCATCGGTGTCGTCAAGAAGCGGGGATGTTCCGAGAACTGCTTCTTGTGCGGGTGTCAGCCCATCTTTATCAAAGGCCCATAAGTCCGGAAATAGATCGCCGTCGGAGTCTTTTTCAAATCTCAACGCGAATACCGCCTTGACTTGGCCAACGCTAGCGAGGGCTTTATTGGAATCGTCGGAAGTGGCGGAAGTCCATGGGAAGATGTAGCCGGATGCGGCGATATCCTGCGTTCCATTGTTTTGGCGCTGTGCTGCCAGCCATGACGGGGCGACAGCATTGAGGCGGGTGTAGAATGGATCGGCAATGGCTTTGAGCTGACCGACGCGCAAGGGGGCGTATTGCGCTTGGGCTTCCGGCGTATTGGCTATCGGTGGCGTCCAGCTTGGGATCGGTTTTCCGACACCAACCAAGTCGGCTGAAATCAAATTTGCAACGGCAGGGTTGATCTTGTATAGAGCCTCCAAGGCGCACTTTGCCATGTATTTGGCTTGGCCGATGTTTGCGACGCCGAGCGGTTGGGTGGCATTGCTATTCATGGGCGGCGGGCTGCCTATGGACCACCACAGCGGCGCGGGTTCGACAGCATTGAGGACCAGCGGAGTGCCAAGCAAGGCAAGCCACGGAATGCGTATGGAGACCCTCTTGAAGCGCGGAGACGGGCGCGGGATGGCGTTCATGGGCGTCAATGTGGGTCAGTTGGCGTAAATCCCCATCGAGATGTCGCCTTGGGCGCGACCGAGAATCACGCCACCGTCCGAGGTGACACGCAGGGCGGTGTTTTTCGTGTTGGCGTCGGTGCCGGTGCCGATTACTAACACATCGTTGCTTTGCATGTCCGCGTTGAACCGGCCGATGGCGGCACTTTGAGTATTGGAAGCAGTTAGCCCGCTGCCTAGCGCGACGGCACGACTGCCGGAAACTATGTTGCTGTAGCCCATGGTCCAGCCATAGGTGGCAGCGATTAGATTGTTCTGGCCGATGGCTGCCGAGTGATAGGTGAGGGAGCCGGGAGTAGCGGCCGGTCCACCGATGGTATTGCCATTTCCACTCACCAATGATGAGTAGGCTTTGACGGTATTGAGCTTGCCCCCAACCAGCAGGGATTCGCAATCGGTATTGATGAAGTTCTGATAGCCGCTGATTACGGAATAGCGGGTGGAATTATTCCAATCCGGCGCTGCGGACGACACTGAATTCAAGTTGCCGACCACCAGCGAGTTGGAGACCCAAGCGTCGTTGGAAGTGCCGACGACCGCGCTAAAGGTTCCCGCTGTGGATACAATGTTGGACGCCCCAATGACCAAGCCACGGCCAAGCTGTGTATTACCGGTCCCCCGAACGAGATTGTTAGCTGTTCCTACGATCACCGCCGGAACGGTCCCAAAGGTGTTGGCGGTTCCAGTGCCATTTCGCACGTCGATAATGCCATCGCGGATGAGAACATTGCCTGAAGAGACCAGCACATCCTCATTGGTCGGCGGGCTCCACGAAACCAATCCGAGGAAGGTCAGGCCGCCGACAGCTAGAATGAGAAGGTATCTGGGAAAGGATCGATTGCTGGATTTCATGAGCGTTTTTAAATGTGAGTTCGGGAATGGTGCTTATTTAGTAGAGAAGATCAGTTTTCAGGATTATTGCCAGATACTGGTACCTCGCCGGGAGCCGCGCCGGCTGGCGGAGTAGGTGTCTCTGGATCCAAGGCTGGCACGTCGCAAAAGAAGCGATAGGAGCCTCGATGCTTCAATTCGAGCGCCCGCAGGTCGTCTTCCGGGTCGGAAGTGGCTGCAGCTGCGGCAAGAGCTGCTTCCACTTGTTCCAAGGTGGCGTCCACAATCAGACCCAGATTGACTGCCTCGACGACAGGGTCGATGCCGGCTTCCGTTTCAATCGCCATTGGAGCGCTCATTTGGACCCGATCCTGAACTTCGGCGATGGAGGCGTCCAACACGTCCTGATTCACTGGTTCTTCTCGGCTTGCTAGATCTGCGGCGGAAACCTCGCCACCGGGAACATCGTCCGGCGGATTTCCAGATGGGCCGTCGGGAATTGAATCATCCGCCATGACTGGCAAGGCACTTAGAAACAGACATTGAAGGAGCGTGCGGGAAGAAAGAAGCAGTGATTTCATCGAAGTGGTTGTATCTTAATGATTGATGGCGGAAGCTCTAGGATGCGTGGATGAATAGTCGGTGATGGCCGTTTACCACAGTTTGCTCAGATGGGAACAGTCGATCAAATAGGTCGGTTTTCAAGGGCTTGCGAGGGGATTTTTAAAAGTGAAAAAATAGTGCCGATTTGGTGCTAACAAAAATACATTTTATGCGCCACCAGCAGCCGCTAGATTTCCCTTTTGATACGGGATTCTTTCATTCTTGTGGCCGATTTTGGGACTACCTTGTTAGGTTGTTTGCCCGTTTGTGCCGGTTTTGTCACCGTTTCGCGAAAGGTTAGGAAAGGTGAAACATTTTGCAATTCGGCTCAACGAAAGACTGCGGCTTGTCTAGTGACGTGTAAAATCAGATTAGAGGCACGACCTTACTGTTGTGCTTCCAATGGCAAGCGCAAGAGAAGTGCTTCGCGCAGGTAATTGCTCACCGCATTGGCGGGTGGACAGAAATGTCCACCCTCCTGCCAAGGCTGAAATCTGTGGTTCACATCTCTTCCGTTGCGGTTAATCTACCGACCGATGACAGACCGCGACGAGACTGCCTTTTTTGAGTTTCAAGCCACCGAGAAAAGCGCATCTCCGAGGACGCTGGCGAACTATCGCGATGCGCTGGCTGCTTATCAGAAATGGCGGGGCGAGAGTTTCACCGGTTGGCGGGCCGCGACGGCGGACGATTTCCGGGATTACCTGTTCGCCCTGATGAAGCTAGGCTTCAAGCGCGCCACCATCCGCTTGAGATTTGCGGCGCTCCGGTCATTTTATAAATATCTGGTGCTGCGCCAAGGACTGGCCCACAGCCCAGTGGCCGAGGTGCTCCTGCCAAAACCCGAGCGCGGCTTGCCGGTGGTACTAACTGTTACACAGATTGACGAACTGCTAGGAATGCCGTTACAGGTCACTCCCGACAAGAAATCACCGCCATGGCTGACCTTGCGCGATGCAGCGATCCTCGAACTCTTCTACTCCTGCGGACTCCGGATTTCCGAACTGCTGGCGCTGGACGTGAAACATGTGGACTTCATTGGCGAGTCCGTGAAAGTCATGGGCAAGGGGGCGAAGGAACGTATCGTCCCGGTTGGCGGTCCCGCGCTCAATGCGATCCAACGTTATCGCCAAGCCGCTGCAATCACTTCCGGGCCGCTGTTTCTCAGCACGCGCTTACGCCGCATCACTCAACAGGCAGTGGATCAGTTGCTAAAGAAATATCTGAAGCGCAGCAGCATCCCGTTTGCCATTAGTCCGCATAAACTCCGCCACAGCTTCGCCACGCATCTGCTAGACGCCGGGGCGGATCTCCGCAGCGTGCAAGCGTTGTTAGGCCATGCCTCGCTGTCCACCACGCAGATCTATACCCACGTCACCAAAGAGCGCTTGAAACAAGCCTACGACACCGCGCATCCGAGGGCGTGAAATTATTCAGCGACGACGAACATAACTCCGAACTGATTGCTCATCACCGGCTTTTCCGGGTTCACGACCATTTGTGAAATATCGCCATCGAGGAAAAGCGCGTTCTTGCAACCGAGCTTGAGAAACAGCCCGGCGAAATCCCAGAAATTCACCACTTCGCCATGGAACGTGATGGCGAAAACAAATTGCCCCTTGTCATCTATCCCCACGCCGTTGCGATGCAGCTTGCTCACTGAGTTTTCCTTGAATGCCGGATGGCGTTGCCCATCGATCAGCAGCATTGGGCCGGATTGGATGGCCCATTTTTCGGTGGTGGGTGATCGCTTTTGCCAGTCCGCGCAAGTCCCGATGAAAGAGCCTGATAGATTTTCTTGACCCAACGCGCAAACGCCGTTTGGCTTAAAAAAGAAGTTTCCCGGCGCATCCGCAAGATTGAGCGGGCGAAGCAATTTCCCGCCCTCGATGTACACGCCGCTGGGAATTCCACCGGGTTCGAAAATGCCCGTGTTCATGAGAAATTTTACCGTTTTCCCCTGTTTCGCGAAGGCCGCCTGCACCTTGTCAAAACTCCGGTAAGGCAGGCCATTTTCATCTTTCCAAACCACCTGCACCTGCTTTGGTTCCAAATGCACTACGCGGAAATTCACTCTCGCGTAGGTTACACTTTTCTCGATGACTCCGGCGGTGAGGGTGACGGCAGTTAGTAGATATATAAAAGTGAGCAAACGGATCATGGGTTTACAAACTCGCGAAATAAATTTTGCGGTCCGTGGGAATATCACTTCTCTGGGATCGAATCGTAAACTTGCTCTAACGAAAGCACGGTGTAAGCGGTCACCAGGACGGGGTTGGATTCCATCCAACGACCGTTGTCATTGAGCCATGAGCCATTCTCGCGTTGGGTGGCGAGGAGTTTGCCGCCGAGGTCCTTGCGCCAGTCCGCTTCCTTGCCGTTTTCGAGTTTGAGGGTATTGATATTGGCGGCGCTGAGCGCCTTGGACATGGTCTGGTAGTAATAGTAAATGCCTTGGGCACCGAGGCCGGGATTTTCATCGACCGTGTAGTTTTTTCCAAGCCATTCCTTCACGGCCACGACCCGCGGATCATCTTGGCTGACTTTCGCGTAAATGAAGGAAAGCAGTCCGGCATAACTCACGCCGCCGCAGGAACGTAGGGCCGTGCGACCGTCCGGCAGTTTTTCCTCGCCCGCTTTGGATTCGCCCGGTGAGTAAATGAAGCCACCTTTGTTTTTCGGGTCGCTGGAGGCCCATGGCTGATCGTTGCTGCCTTCGAGATTTTGGCAGCGGGAGAGAAATTTCACGGCCGCATCCCAGTCGAGGTCCGGTTGGTCGCCGTGCTTGCCGTCTTCGATGATTTTCTTGGAGAGCGCGAGGGCCTCGATGGCGAGATATGTATTCGATATGTCGGTGTGGTCGTTTTTCGAGCCATAACCAACACCACCATCATTGACATTATCTGTTTCCTTTTTTTGGCCAATGTCCCATTGATTGTCGATGAGATGCTTGCGGGCCTTGACCATCGCGGGTTCATAGCCTTCGCGTCCGGCGGCGACGAGCGCGGTGAGAGCGGTAGCGGTATTGTAAACGGATAGGCCGCGATTATAGATGCCGCCGTCGTCCTTTTGCTGGGCGAGCAACCAAGTGTAGCCTTTTTCAATGTGCTCGGGAAATGGTGCCTTGCGGTCCAGATTCGGATCGCGGGTAGCGGCAGTTAGAGCGAGCGCGGTGAAGGCGGGAATTCCGCCATCATCCCAGGTGCCATCGAGTTTTTGCTGGGACTTGAGCCAAGCATTGCCACGCGCGATCGACTGGCGGATTTCCTGTTTGAGAGACTCGTAGTGGTTCTGATTTTGCCCGGCGGCGTTGGCAACCAGCGTGCCGAGGATGGCGAGAGTGGATAGGAGTTTCATGGTTTTGGGAGAGATTTGGTTTTCTGATAGGGAGTGATGATGACGGTGATCTCCGTGCCTTGGGGTGGCAGGCTTTTAGGCAAGGGCGTCCAGGTGGTTTCGTTGTCATGGAGCTCGCGAGGATTGTAAATTAGTGAGTAACCGGGCACATTGACGGTCGCGATGTTGCCGGAGGTTTCCGGCGCGAATTTTCCATCGACGAAATCTGAGCCACTGAACACCCAAGGTCCGGCTGGCATCTTTTTTCCGGTTGCGTCTATTTGGAGCACCTCGTTTACCGGGCGATGTTGTACTTTGCCATCTTGGCTCCACTCCATCACGATGCCGATGCAGGCGGCGGCCTTCACCTCGGCCTTTACCGCCGGGAAAGTTGCCGCCGACTGGCCGCTCGCGTCAAGCTGGGCGGGGACATCGGGAGACGGTTGGTAATGCAGCAGGGTGAAGGCGAGATTGAGATCAGTGGGGGAAATTTCCGTGAGGAGGAGCGATTCGTGGGCGCTGCCGTTTGCTAGGACAATCAGATATTCGATCGGATATTCTGGATTCTGAACTTTTGCAGAGAAGCGGATTTCCCGCGAGACGCGGTCGAAAATCACCCCGCCGATTTGATATTTCGTCGCGTCGAGTTGCTTCACGGACGGCTTGACCAGTTCTGCCGCAGGCGGGGCGGGTGCCTTGATGTCAGGGACAGTCCACGGCACGGCAGACGCAGCGGCAGGCACGACCGACTCGGCAGGCGCGGGGGCTTTTGCTAGTGCGAGTGAGGCGCAAGCCGGGAGCAGCATGAGGAGGCGGTGGAGCATGACGGGGTGGGGGTGGGGGGCAGACGGCGTGGGGTAATTGATGAAACGCTTGCGACGTGTGGGAAATTAGAGCCATTTGCGGGTTATCTGCGCTTTTTCGGTGGTGACGGCAAGGGCGGCGACGGCGGAGGGCGGAGATTCATGGCGGTGGCGAACTCGCTCCAACACAGTCGCGTGATGTGGAAATTAAGAGCGGCCTGCGGGTCCTCGCCCTCCGCCAAGCCAACCGGCGGGGTGTAGGCGGTGGCGCGCTTCAGGTGGCTGCGGACTAATTGGAAAACGGTTTTCATGACATCCTGCCGCAGCGTGTCCAGCGAGTCCAGCGAGTCCACGGTGAATGAAAGCACTTCGGTGGAGATGGATTTTTGCTCGGGTCCGGAGAGCCAGAGAGCGACCGGGGTGGGGCCTTTGTCCAAGGTGCTCGTCTTGCCGATGGTGACGGTTGCCTTCACCTTGATGACGCCGGATGCCGCTATTTCCAAATCGCGGGCCACGCCCTCAATGATCGGGGAGAGGATTTTCGCGAGTTTCTTACCCGTGCCGGCATGCAGCGAAATGACGATGGCGGCCTCTGGTTTTGTATTCCAATCAGGCAGGGTCGGGCGCAGGCGCTTGATCGAGGAAATCGCTGTGACGGTCTGGGCGTCGTCGAGTTGGGTGAAGTCGATCACTCTCTCCCATGCTAGCAGGGCGCGTTGAAATTCGCCTTTTTGCTCCAGTGCCGTCGCGAGTTCGATCATGTAGGCGGCCCCTTTTGGCGCGAGTTCGCCATAGTCGAGCAGGGCGGGGGGCTTGGTGAGATCACCCAAGTCGATAGCCGCCTTCGGCGGAGCCACGGGTGGTGGCGGTTCCGGCAGCTCTGCGGGGACTGAGATCGCGTCGTCCGCGACATCTGTGCGGGGAAATGACGATTCCACTTTGACCCGGATTTCCGCCAGCTTGGCCTCGGACGGTGGGGTCATGAAATCCATCTTCCGGGTGTTTTTCCACCACGTCCCGCCGCCGACGATCAGGACGAGCAGCAGGGCCACTGGAATGGGGATACGCACGGCGGCAAGGTGGCGCGGACTTTCCCCGTCGGAAAGCGGAAATCACCGGTCAGTCGCAAAAACAAAACGCCCCGCCGAGAAACCGGGCGGGGCGCTTTGAGGGAAATTTCTGAGGGTGGAAAATCAGTTGGCGCTTTTCACCAGCAGGGCGCGCTTGCCGACGCGTTCGCGGAGATAGTGCAGTTTCGCCCGGCGGACTCTGCCACGGTTGGTGACTTCGATTTTCGCGATCCGTGGCGTATGCAGCGGGAAAACGCGCTCGACGCCCTCACCGTAGGAAATTTTCCGCACCGTGAAAGCTGCGTTCACACCTGAGCCACCACGCGCCAATACGATGCCTGCGAAGATCTGGATCCGCTCCTTATTGCCTTCTTGCACGCGGCAATGGACCTTCACCGTATCACCGACGTTGAACTCGGCGATGTCTTGTTTCAATTGCTCTGACTCGATCTTCTTAATGATGTGCATGGGATCCTCCTTTGCGGAAAATGAATGTGCCCCGCGTGGTCCTTGCCGGATGCCTAGCCGCGCGGGGCGGGAGAGCTAGCGGATCAATTTCCCAATTGCAACCGTGAAATTTCGCCAATTTCACGGTTTGCCATAAACCGTCGCCGGATCAAAGGCCCTGCCGCTGCCCGTCAGCGCCAATTTCGCCACGCCACCGACCATCACCACCTTGCGGTAAAAACACGAGTTCCGCCCGGTGTGACAAGCTCCCGCGCCGATCTGCTCGACCCGTAAAACCAACGCGTCTTGATCGCAGTCCGTGCGAATTTCCACGATTTTCTGGATGTGTCCCGAGGTCGCCCCCTTGTGCCAGATTTCCTGCCGCGAGCGCGACCAGTAAACCGCCTCACCGAGCTCCAGGGTCCGCCGCAGCGATTCCGCATTCATATACGCCAGCATCAGCGGCTCCTGAGTCGTCGCGTCCACGGCCATCGCCGGAATCAGCCCGTCTGCATCGAATTTTGGGGAAAAATCCGCGCCTTCCTCGATCTCTATCTTCCCGCCCCGTGGGGCAAATCCGTGCTGCGTCTCCATGTCCGGACCGTGAACGGCTCCCGCAGGCTGTCCAGCCCACATTCTTATCCGTGAGGTTCCTTGCCCATCCACGACTAGTTTCGGATTGCGCCTGGTTGCGTGGCGGAGACGATGGCGGCGCATGGCGTATTTGGCTGACAAGGCATTCGATCTGATTTCCGCTGCGCACTCGCGTGGGCGGCTGGCTCACGCATTTCTCATCAGCGGGGCACATGGCTGCGGCAAGGAAAATCTAGCAGCGCGGGTCATTCAACTCGTGAATGACAGCGGGAAATCCGGGGGCTTCGATTTGTTCGGTGAGGCTATCGTCGTGGCAACCCCGCCGCTCGACGCACTGGAAAGCGGTTGGGTCCGGATCATCCGCCCGCGCATGAAATCCCGCCGCATCGGGGTGGATGAAATCCGCGATCTCGAACAAACACTGCACCTCGCCGCGCCGGGCGGGGCGTGTAAGGTGGGCGTCATTACCGAGGCGGATCGAATGAATGACCAAGCCGCGAATGCCTTTTTAAAAACCCTCGAAGAACCACCACAAAATACCTTGCTGCTTCTTCTAACGGCGAATCCGCAACGCCTGCTGCCCACCGTCATTTCCCGCTGCACGCGGCTGCCCTTGTTAGGTGGTCAGGCGTTGTTGGCGAACGGTGGCGCGGAGCTGGTCGCGGCGCTCAATGCCGCCGCTGCGCGAGGCTTTGGCACGCCAGTGGCGGCACTGCACCTGAAGGCCGCGTTCGCCGCATTTCTAGCGGAATTCCGCGAAGCGGCGGAAGCAACGGCGAAGGCAGCGGAAAAAGAAGAGGTTGCCGCCTATCGGGATACGACGGATGGCAAGTGGCTGAAAGACCGCGAGGATTTCCACAAGGCCGCGGCCGAGGCGGAGTACTTGGACGCCCGCAACCGCCTCTTCGATGTGCTGATGGCTTGGATGGCGGATCTACTGCGTCTGAAGGTAAATGGCGGCGGGCTCGATTTTCCTGACTCCGCGGCCGCCTTGCGCGGCATCGCCGGGGCGGAATCCGAGAACCGCTTGCTCAAGCGCATGGACGCGCTGGACGCGCTGCGCCGCACCCTGGAAACGAATGCCTTCGAGCCGCTGGCAATCGAGGTGGGTTTTTTGAAGGCCTTTGGTTAAAACTCCCCGATTTCCGCGCCCAGCGTTTCGCTCGGAATCGCGATGGATTCGAGTTGGCGATCCAACCCATCGAGCACGCTGAGGAGGCCATCCGCCCAGCGGCCTTTTTCCCAAGCGGGTCCGGCGAGTTCCAGCAGGTGATCGAGGATTTCCGGTTTCAGGAACGGTTCCAGGCCATAGCCGGGAACGATCGCCGCCTCGCCGCGCACGGGATCGACGGCGATGAGTAGCGCATGGTTGTCCTTACCCCGGCGGCTGTCGCCCGCGAAATTTCCCGCGTTGAAAAGCCAGAAGACGTGCATGGAAAACGGATGATCCGCCGGAAAGGAATGCATCAGCACTTGCAAGACGAGCTGGGGAAACCGTCCTTGCATGACGGCGATCCGTTTCCTCAACTTCAACTGCTCCGGTGCGGCGAGTTGCTGCGTGGTGTCCGCTACCACCGGGGCCAGCCGCGGCATGGCACCGACCAAGGCGCTGGTCCGCGGAAAGGTCAACCGGCACGCCGGGCATTCGGCGGCATTGGCGTTCAATGGAGTCTGGCAAAACGGACACAGCATGGGCGGCAGACTAAACCGTCAGTGCCCCGTGCGCGAGGGGAAAATCCGAACCAGGGAAGGGGAAATCCGCCAGGAAATCACCCCCGCCGTCTTTCTAGCAAGACAAGCATCAGGAGTGATAGGATCAAATTGAGTTCTTCCCTGGGAGTCATTTCCCCGAGTTTATCGACTTTAAATTTTCCTTCCCAAAAGGCTGGCTGCTTGGTCATTCGCAGTGTCGGCATGCCGTTGCTGCGGGTCGCGAGGTATTTCGGATGAAAGAAGTAGCCGCAGAAAAACCCAAGAATCGGAATCTCGCTTAACAGAGAATCGGCCACCTTGGCCCATGGGTTCTCCTCCTGAATCGAGAAATCGGGAGTGTCGTCGCCGGGATTGAAGGATTCGTAATGCGCCTTCCAGATGGAGCGCCACCCACGCCGACCGACGCTGCCAATTGGATTTCCTCCAGCATCCGTGGACATATAGCGTGCGGACCAGTCGATGACCTTGTTCGCCTTGATGTCCGCAAGGCGCGTCCCCTGCGTCTTGTCCGTCCACAACTCCACATGCTCCTTGAATTTGAACATCTTCTGCTTGGTGTAGAGAACCGTGCGTCCGGTCGCGTCCGTGACCGTCGCCTGGCTAGCAAACGCAAGCACCTTGAACGAAAGCGTCAGCGGATAGTGGAGGCCGGACAGGTGGCGGGAGATGTCGTCCGTCGCCGGAAATGAGGGAATAGCGGGCGGCTGATAGGGATTGGTTTCGTTCATTGATGTGAGCCTATCTCGCCCGGAAGAATGAAGAATCCAAATCGATCAATTGGCAGTTCACCAACGAAAAAGCCCGGATCAAACTCAAATCTCTTTATCCGACAATTTGAATTTTACACGACACTAGATGGAAACAGGATAAAAGGAGAGGAATGGTTGCTTTCATGAGGTTAGATCGGTTGGTGCGGACTGGCCGTTGGCGTGTCAGTCCTCCCAAGTGGACCTGTAATTTGCGGATTTCCCCTCAATCCACATCCGAGCGGAATGGCGACGCGGGGATGCCTTCTTTGTTGAAAAGGTTCACCTCGGGCACGTTCGCCCAGCCGTAACGGACGGCTGTGGGTTTGGTGACGCCTTCGCCGGAAACGACGATCTTGTCGCCTTTGATCTCCGCCTTCGCGGGGACGAATTTCTTATCCTCGCCCGCGATGGTGAAGCCCTTGAGTTCGCCATCCTTCGCGACGAGTCCGCCGCCGACATGGGTGAAGCTGACGGCGATCTTGTCGCCCTCTGCCTGCATCTCTGCATACAGCGGACCGGAATATTCGATCTTCTCACCATAGGTCAGCGCCCGGGCGGCGAGGGCCAAGCGCTGGCCGACGGGCTCCTTTTGCGTCGGGTGAATGTTGCTCGCATTTCCCACATCGGTCGTCACTGCCATGGCGGTGTTTTTTGACTTGGCAAGCGTGAGCAACTGCGCCTCGCGGATTTCCGGCGGTTGGCCGCTGAAGGGGGCGATCTGGACAAAGTAGAATGGAAAGTCGCCTTGTTTCCACTTCGCGCGCCAGTCGGCGATCATTGCGGGAAAGAGCGTGCGATACTGCTTCGATTGGCTGGCGTTCGACTCACCTTGGTACCAGATGGCACCCTTGATGGCGTAGGGGACGAGCGGGGCGATCATGCCATTGTAGAGGGTGGTCGGGAAATTCGGCGAGCTTCCAGGGCTCTGAGGTGCGACGGGGGCCGGGCTGGCGGGGGCGGGCTTCGGTGGCGGCGGTGTGCTATCCTGCACGGCTTTTGCGGTGGCGGCTTTCCATTCATTCAGGGACTGCTGATAGGCATTGCCGACCTTCTCGTCCCAGGCTTTTTTCGCCGCGTTGTATTCGCCGAGTTCCGCCTGAAGGTCGGAAGGTTGGCTTTCCATGGCTTTTTTCGCCGTGGCCACATAGTCCTTCAGCTCGGGTGAGTCGCCGAAGCCCTCAAGGCTGGTCCACGCCTGCGCCGGGGTGCCGCCCCACGACGTGTGGATCATGCCGACGGGGATACCGAGTTTCTGGTAAAGCTCACGGGCGAAAAAGTAGCCCACGGCGGAAAATTTGCTCACCGTTTGCGGCGAGCACTCCACCCAGCTTCCACCCCGTTCCGCCACGGGAGTAAGGGAGGGCACCTTGTCCACGGTGAACATGCGGATCTTGGGGAAATCAGCCTTAGGCGTTTCCTCCGCCGCCGTGGCGGTGCTGGCAAAGCGGAAATCCATGTTGGACTGCCCCGAGCAGATCCACACCTCGCCGACGAGCAGGTTCTTCACCGTCACCGTATTGTCGCCGGAGAGAGTCATGGTGAATGGCCCACCTGCGGTCAACGGCTTGAGGTCCACCCGCCACGCGCCGTGTTGGGCGGTGGTGGTGAGTTTCTGGCCGCCGCACTCGATGGTGACTTTTTCGCCATCGCGCGCCGTGCCCCAGACCGGGACGGCTTGGCCGCGTTGGAGGACTGCGCCGTCGGAAAACAGCGGGTTCGGTTTCACATCGGCCCACAGGGAGGCGGACGCAAGGCTTGCCATCGCCAGCGCGGCGAAGGGGGTGGAGGTCGTTTTGGTAGTCATGGGGATGGATGGGAGGCGACTGATACGCAGGATTTACGGCGATTGTTCAAGAAGGTGGTGATGAGGGGCCGCCAGCGGCAATGCGGTGACCCGGGAGCGAATCACTCCCGGGAACCGATTCGCTTTGGTTCGGTCCGGTTGCACCACTTTTGTCACGTGCGATACCCCAGATAATAGATCTCGTGTCATCCGGCGGGACCCGACGAAGAACGCTCCAGCCATTCACTCTTACGATGAACGCGTAGGACGGGTCTTCTAGATACTCATGGGTAGTCCCTGCCGGCCATTCCTTCCAGCTTTGGGGTCTAAATGGTTCCCGGGTGATTGCCAAAGCCATCCCGCCACCATACTTCCTTGGCAATTCGATCGGTGGCCAAATCAGCACCATCCGTTGCGTCGGCTTTAGAATGGATAATATGCTATCCAAACCCGGAGCGATCTTCTCCAGTTCCTCCCATGTCTGCGGATATCTCCCATTTTTATTAAGATAAGCATCGGTGAAATGGCCGAGATTCAGTAGCTCAGCAGTCAGGGCTGTTTTCCTGCTCATCGCTTCCGCGACTCCGCAGACTAACAGCGTTAGGAAGATCATGATGAATCGAGCCATTTTCCTAGCGAACAGCTGTATTGATAGGATGTCAGGAAGTGATATCCAAGATAATCCTTTGGGGAACGTGCGGGGTGTTAGGATGGGTGGCTCGGTCCTGATTGCGGACGGTCCTCGGCGAGGGCGCCGAGGACAACACGCGGGGCGCGTGTGCTCCCCTTTTGCTGTCATCCGAGCATGGTGCTCGCAAATCTCTATGATTAATGCCCCGTCCCGCTGTCATTTGCGAGCAGGTCATCGGTCGCGCACTCCGCCGCCAATCCTACGAGCTCAACGAGGAAAACCTCTTCAACGTCGAATACGCCGACGTGCTCGGCATCCCATTCGATTTTACTGCGAAGCCAGTCATCGCCCCACCGCAGCCACCACGGGAAACCATTCAGGTCAAAGCCGTGCGGCCCGACCGCGACGCGCTGGAAATCCGTTTCCCCCGCGTCGAGGGCTACCGCATCGAGCTCCCGGAAGAACGCCTCACCGCCGAGTTCAACGACGATCACATCCTGGAACTCACCCCAGAAATGACCGGTCCCACCAAGACGCGCGTCGAAGGCATCATCGG
>JAYVNM010000042.1:0-18351 GCA_043758445.1 Akkermansiaceae bacterium
GTCATCCCATTCGGCGTAAAAGCGTCCGCCCGGGGTGTCCAACGGCCAGGTTCCAGATGGGTATTGAGGGGGAGTTTTTGTCTCACCCGTAGGGTTAGCGGATATCACGGTCACCAGAGCTTCCATGACCTTGCTATGACGTCACTTGCCGCGTTTTGGCGAGCTTTCCATTTTCCTCTTTAGGGTTAGTGATGTGAGAGTGGGATTGAAGTCCACGACTACTTCCGACACACGACTACTTTCGCCTTGGCGAAATCCGCTGCACGAACTAAGAAACCCGTGCCATGACCCGCACTTCCATCGAACTCGCCGCGAAGATTTACATCGTCTCTCTGTCCTTGGTCTTCATTTGGGCTGTTACCAAGGTGCTGGCGCAGATGGGCTTGATGTGAGAAATGGCTGTAGATCTTGTGTTCCAGCGACTCATTTACTTTTCCCCAAGCAGCGCTAACCTTAATCCGCGTGCGGCGTGATCCCGCGCAGGCGCCAGTAAAGGTAGCCATAGTCGGTAAAAAATTCCTCGCCTATTTCCACGGGCCGAGTGGTTTCATAAAACACTTGGATGCCCTCTGGCCAAAGCCGGACGTTCAGTCGCGCCTTGTCAGGGTGGTGGTTCACGTATCGCATCATCATTTCGGGGTGAGCCAGCGCGTCGATACATACGGCCGGGTTTTCCGTTAGGGCGGTGTAGTCGGTATTGCGAAGCCTGAGCCATTTGAAAAGTGAGTCCACAATATCACCCGAATATTCCCCGATGATGACGCCCGGGCCAATGTTTTCCAAGGCGAAGGCTCCTAAGCCGCAGTCTGGTATTGTGGAAGGACGGATTTCCAATTTCACCAATGGCATCAGCCGCTCGGATGAAATTGAGTTCACGGGAGGGGTGTACGGAGCGATGCGCGGGACAGCCCACCGGATTAACCGCCAGATTAGAACCCCATAATCACTCTGCAACATTCTCCAGCGGAGGCTAAAGATGATCTGATTCATCAATGTCATCGTTTTTGTGGGTAATCTGCGGACCGGAGCCACCGGGATGCGCTGTTTTTAATTCACTTGTGCGAGAATCCGGGTCGAGGCGGGAGCTGATTTGCTGGGCGAGGTTCGCCACGTAGCGCTGGGCGAACATGGTAAGGTGTTTTCCCGGAACCGTGACGATGTCTATGGACTTCACCAAGCGGCCCCAGCCATAGTCGTTAGGAATGTTGAATTTGTCATCTGGAGCGTTGGACTTAAAGAGGCAGATATGGCAATCGAGGGGCTGAGGGCGATAGGCTTGCCTGGATTCCCAATGGGACTCGCGGAGCTGGAGCATCCGCAGGTTGCTGTAAGGTTCAGATTTGCGGGATTGATTCACGACTCGGATCTCCCGTCTGACTTGGAGGTGGGTGGACAGTCCCTCGCGGAACCGCGAGATGAGGCGGAGAACTTTGACTGACCAGTCGAGATGATGATGGGCGTCCCAAAATACTTGGACTCGCTGCAGAAACGAATATTCGTGAAGCGGGATCTCAGGATTGGTGGTATCAAAAACACCGGCGAAGGCGATGGTCTGGCCTACTTCGATCAACTGGCGTGCCATCTCATAGACGAGCAGCCCACCGTAGGAATATCCCGCGAGGTGATAGGGGCCCTCCGGCTGGAAATGGCGCAGAGCCACGATGTAGTCCGCAGCGGTTTTCTCCACCGGAACAGGCACCACTTCCTCGTCAGCCGCGAGTGAGGGTGACTCGATCGCTAGAATTGGTCGGCCAGGCGGCAACACTTCTGCTAGGTCATGGTAAAGGAAAACCCCGCCATCGCCGCCGTGGATGCAAAACAAGGGAGGGAGGTGGCCTTCCGATCTAACGGGAATGACGATGGATTCCTTTATCCGAGATGTGCTGCCTGTAGTCTCGCGGTCGATCCGCTCGGCGAGGAGGCGTAGGCTCGGGGCTTGAATCAACACCGCCATCGGAATCCGGATTCCCCGCTCGCGGGCGATCTTGGCAAAAAGCTTGAGAGCCGCGAGTGAGTGACCGCCGAGTTCGAAAAACGATTCATCGCGACTGATCGTCCGCACGCCAAGTAAGCCAGACCATACGCCCGAGAGCCACTTTTCAGTCGTTGTGGCGGGTGCCTCGGAGGACGTGTGCGTGCTCGCCGTTAGAATAGGTTCAGGCAGACTGCGGCGGTCGAGTTTGCCGCGTTCGGTGAGTTTGAAATCCGTGACGGAAGCCCAACGGCTCGGAATGGCCGCTGCGGGAAGGTGGACTGCGGCATACTTGGCGATAAGTCCCGGCCATTCTGCAACCGGGTCTTGGCTCCAGCGGACCCAAGCGGCAAGCATGAGGGTGCCAGCTTGATCCTTGATCGGCCCGACGTGGGCGGCGGACACACCGGGGAAATCCTCAAGGACACGGATCACCTCATTGGGTTCCACGCGGTTGCCGCGGATCTTGAGTTGGTCGTCTTGGCGACCGAGGAAACGGAGTTTTCCGCCATCATCCCAGCAAACTCGATCACCGGTGCGATACCACCAACGTCCATCGATGAAATAAAAGGTTTGGTCCGTTAGATCCTGTCGCTGCCAGTAGCCGGGACCCACGCAGATGCCACCGAGCCAGAGTTCTCCGGCAGCGCCGAGTGGCATTTGATTTCCGGCGGCGTCGCCCACGCGTGCGAAGACGCCGGGAAGGGGCCGACCGATCGCTGGATCGCCCGTTTCGTTCCAATCCCCGTGGATCAGCTCTGCGGTGCCGACGATGGATGCCTCGGTGGGACCGTAAGTGTTGATGAGAAGGTGCTCTCGTCCGCCTGCGGCGAACCAGTCCTTGAGGGCGGCGGCTGATGCGCGTTCGCCACCAATGATAACGGTGAGGACGTTCGCAGGGACGGTTAGTGACTCGGAAACTAACCATGCGCACCAAGCCGCCCAGTGTGCGGTTGATAGATCGAGCGCGGCGATGTTCGCGCTGCGGATAAAGTTTTGGAACTCATCCAAGTCTGCGGGAAGATTTTCAGGGCGGGGCACCAGCGTCGCGCCACTGAGGAGGGTGGCGAGGATTTCCTCAAGCGATGCGTCGAATCCGGGCGAGGCGAATTGAAGCACTCGGTCGCCGGGTCCGATGCCCGCCAGTCGAGCCATTCCTAGGACTTCGTTGGTCACGCCGCCGTGAACCATCATCACGCCCTTCGGGGTGCCGGTGGATCCTGAGGTGTAGAGAATGGATAAGGTCGCCCGCGGATCTGTGGGCCGCTCCGCAGTGCAGGTATTTCCGGTTTCCCCAGTCACGACAAGGTGAGGCAGTGTGAACAGGGCCGCGGCCTTTGGATCGTCGCAGAGGATGAGGACGGGTTGCGCGGCACCGATGATCGTCTTCAGGCGGTTCTCCGGCAGGGCTGGATCGAGCGGCACATTGATGGCTCCTAACCGGGCAAGGGCAAGCAGGACAAGGGAGATGTTCTGCCGGGTGCGGAGGATGCTGGCAACGGGTTGTCCTGATCTAACACCGTTCTGGTGGAGGAGTTCCGCCAGGTGCTCGACCTGGGCGGCAAGCTCGGCATAGGTCAGGGAGCCGTCCGGCGTCCAAAGCGCACAATTTGATGGAGATCTAGCAACAGTGTCTTGCCAGGCCACGGCGAGATGCAGGTGAGCGGCTTCTTCCCCACCATTTTCCCATGCCATGAGAACGTCCCGCGCCAGCGGTGGCAGAGAGCATAAATCCCGCGCGTCGTCAGAAGATCCTGCCGCGAGTGACGTCACGATGGAGACCCAGTGATCGAGCAGGGATTGCGCCGTGCGGATGCCGAAGGGGTGGCCGTTCGTTTCCACTTCCATCTTCAATTCCGGATAAATCCACGCACTTGCGAGCAACGGTTCATCACTGGTCTCGTGCAGGGTGATCGCTCGGATCGCGGTGGTCTCGCCCACCTGATGATGTAAGGTTCCGCGTTGGACCATGACCACGCCACCTGGCCAAGGTCCGCTGGTGTGATCGAAAATTCCTGACGAGAGAACTTGTGGCGAGACGGCTTCAATTTCACGCAATTCTAGCAGGTTTTCCCTAAACTTCTGGATCACGGGTGTCAACGGACCCGGTGTGGCCCGATCAATCACCAATGGCACGGTGTTCATTGTGAAGCCTGCTTGGTTGGGCGTTGGCGCACCCGAGCGGACCTGCCCCACAGCGACTGAGGCTTGTCCAGATGCAGAAGCAACGGCCTGCCCCCATGCCCATGTGATCAGGGTGGGCGCGGTTACTTGCAGCCGTCTTGCGACAGCTTCGAGCTTGGCCGCGGTTTCAGGGCCTAGGCATGAACTCACGCATGAATTTCCGTTAGCTGTGTCACCGGGAAATTCCGGTTGTGATGGTTCTACCCTTGAAAAAACCGTGCGGTGAAATCTCTCCGCCGCCGTGATCTCCTCATCGCTGGGGACCGGGGCGGATGCGAGACTCATCACAACCAGACCGCTCGCGTCTGTTAAGGCGGTTTCGAAAGCCCGCAGGATGGCCGCGATCGAACGACCATCCAGCAGTGCGTGATGAAAGGTCCAGATGAGTTTTCGCGAGTCTGGCCAAGTGACGACGCGCCATGGGTGGCCACCGTCCAGAGGTAACGGCTGCTTGCGATCATTTGCGAGCCAGGCCTCCCAGGAAGTCGGGATGCATTTTTCCACCTGCACCGGCATAACCTCCGAGTTCATTAGAATACCGACCGGTTCACCATCTTCGATGAGGAAAGAGGTTCTGAGGGCTTCGGTTTTCTCAATCGTTAAGGACCAAGCATCAAGCACCCTTGCCATGGGGATATCCGCTGCGAAATCGATTTCCACCTGTTCCACGTTGCATCCGGTCCACGCATCGAGTGAGCCACGCAACATCGCTTCTTGCAGCGGTGTGATGGACAGGAAAGATCCGTCAACAGGTTTGGAGTGGTCGTTTGGCATCTTGTTTGACTGGGGAAATGTGGCCTATTCCGAAAGTTGCTGGGTGCCGGAGACATCAGGGGGCACCGAGCCACCGCTGAACCGTTCCTTAAGTCGCTTGAATGCAACCGAACTTAAAACTGCACGAATGAGCGGAGAAATCACAGGAATTTTAGGCAGGATTACCAGATCAAATATCGCGCGTTCTTTCATTTGCCAGTTTCGATGCCAAGCACAGTCCGCGACGCAGTTGATCTCGCCGAGATTTCCTGTCTCGCTGGCATTTTGGATAATTTTTTCTATCAGTAAGTTGCCGGGTGAGCATGAGGAATATTCGTCGTCATAACAGATTTTCAGGAGGAAGAGAGTGCGACGGATACGGACGGCGAATTGTGCGGCAATGGTTTTGTCTCCGCACTCGATGAAGTTCCATTCCATCCAGCCCTCTCTCTGAAAACGTTCTGCGGCCAGGGCATACATCACGGAGTTCTTGGCGATGGCCTTGATCGAGGAGTTGCCCGCACCTTTCCAACCCTTGTCTTCCACGTCCTCGAAACGCTTCATGTTCTCGGCGGTATTTCGGGACGATTCACGGCACAGGAACCGAATGTCCCCCAGTTCCTCCAGCTTGCGGGTGCCGCGTTTGAGTTGTCTCTTAAAGTTAGATGACAGTCCCGCATGGTAGGACTCGAAATCCGCGGGAACCACGATATGGTTCTCGCGACCGCACTGCGTCAGTATCCCGCGAAGGCGGGTGCCGGTGCGTTTGAGGCAATTGGCAGTCGGATCGCTTTCAAGCAACTCCCGCATTCGAATCACTGGCCATTTGCCGGGCATCCGGTTGAGGTAACTGACGAAGACGTCGAGAATCCCCTCGCGGTTCTCCGGCGTCAGGCAGCCCACGCCGCTGGTGTGGAGGATGTCGTAGGGCGTCTTCATCAGAAGCACAGATAGGCCGGGGACGCCGACGGATCGTGCGGCGATGAGCGGAAGCATCCCGACCATGGTCTCCCCCTCGTAAGCGAATAGGCAGAGCCACGCCTCGTTGATCTGAAGCTGCGTTTCGAAAAACGCACTGATTTGCGGATAGGAAACCATCGGTGAGGCGTTGGATGAGCGGAGCAGCAACGCGGCCCAAGCACCGGAATGGTTCGCAAGATCGTCAGATGCACGCACGTCGATGATCCGCAGTCCGGCGGGCGGATCAAACTTCCAAGGTTCGGGAATGAGGGGCCTCATTAATAATTGTGATTGGTGAGATTAATGCGGGTTCCGTTGGAGAATTTTTTTGATGCGATATCGCGTGGATTCGGGAATCAACTGCAGGCCACCCGTTTTTTTCATGAGGTTGACAGCCTTGCGCTTCAGGCTAACATGCTCGGGTGGATTGATCGGCTCGGATAGAACGTCGTGCCACAGCGTATCTATCAGCACGGTGAAAAGCTTGAATTCTGGACCCCTTCGCCACTCACGATCCATCGACAGTATGAGGACTAGCAAGGATCTGTTATTGAGCGGCGCGAAACTTTCCTGGACCATGTCGTATTCCGAGCGGACTTTGGCCTGCCACCGCCCTGCCATCTGTTCCCAGCAGAACAGATCCAGCAACTCGACAGGCTGCTCGCTGGCATCATCAAGCCAGCGGGTGAACGCCTTGATGACGAAGGGGTGCCTGCCTAGTCTGCTGAAATCAGCGAGTTCTTCGGCTGATAGCGAACCTGTATTTGCAGGATTTCGCGGGTAATGGCACTTGACGATTTCCGCCGCATCTCCAGTGACACATAATCGGTCGCTTGGATAGACGGCGTGCAGCGCCTGGACGTCACGGCAATAGGCGGAAGTTGCTGAGACGTTGTTGCGCCAGAAGATTTCCTGGAACTCCCGGTCCACGGTGCGCGGGTATGGGATTACGTGATGCGGAATGCCGAGCCGTGCTAACAGACGGCCCGGGACCGCGACATCCCGTGACTCGGCGGGTAGATGCGGATAGGCCAGCGTGAAGGCGTGGAGATCGTCGGAGTTTTCCTTGGTCAGCGCGAGCATCAAGCGGCTGTCCCAGCCGGCGGTCATCGGCACTGACAGGGCATAGCGGCGGCGTGCTGCCTCGAGTTGCCTGCGGAGCAGGTGCAAACATGTGGAAATTGCCTGTGGCTCGGGGATCGACTCGGTGGGCAGAGCCAGTCGGAACCGTCTGCATCCGCCATTTGAAAGAGTTAGATAGTGATTGGGCAACAGGGCCGCGATTTCAGAGAACAGCGTGGTGTCGCCCGGCATCCAGTAGATTTCATAATCATCTACTTTGCGGGAGCGGACGAAATCCACGGCTTCGGCATCCATCGATAGTCCAAGTTTTTCGGCGAGGATTCCAGACTCGGATGCGCACGCCATGATGCCCGAAACCGGTTCACGGGTATAACAGACCTGCCGCTGTCCGGTGGCATCATGCAGTAGGATCGTTTCAGAACCATCATGGGCGATGATTACCCATCGCCCGCCGAGCTTGTCGATGTGGTTGAACACATCATCACAACGGTCAACGTGTTTTAGAATGTCCTGCAGGATATCGGTGTTGTTTGCTTCCGCACGTTCTGGATCCAGCGCGAACCCGAGGAGTGTCAGAGACCTGCCACCACTCTCGACATGGGTGAGTTCGAGATCCTTGTGGGTGCTGACGTGATAAAGACCGCCAACTAGAACCCGTTTACCGCCCGCAATCATGTGGCGTGGATCAGGGCTTAGGATGAACTGACGGCGGTATAGCAAGTTGCCGCTATCCCGGGGAATGTCAGAAAGCGGAGGGGGCATTGGCGGGTTGGGTTGCGGTGTTAGTATCGGCTTTTTTCCAACCATGCGTGCCCGTTTATAGGTCACCCAATGATTGCCAGTGTGGTAAAATAGGTCGATTTTATTGGCGGTGAACTGAAACTTGATTTCCCCTGTTGCGTATGTGCGCCTTAGGTCTTCGAATTCCCGCTGCGAGAGCCCATGGGCCAATGTCACGTGAAATCGAAAATCAGGACCTTCCACGGATTCGGCGTGGATGCCATAAAGCCCGGACATGTCACGGAGGATCCGCTGCCGGAGGTTTTCAAGGGCGGGATTTGATTCCACATTTAGGAAGAGGATGCCCTCGTCAAAGCAATCAAAGTTTTTGATAGAGATTGCGAACGGCGCAACTTCGGAAGCCAGGCGATCTAGGTATTCCGCAAATGGTTCGATGTCGTTTGCCGCGAAACCCATTTTCAGCGTGATGTGCGGAAACGAGTCCAGCCCGGGATTATGGCCATACCTTTGAAGAATCTCGACTTGGATTCGGGTTGCAAGGTGCGAGCACTCGTCACTCAGCGGGATAACCAGTGCTAGCTGTAATTCTCTAATGGAATCAAAGCGCTTCCTGCCGGTCACTAAGCTCATGAGTGAGCATAGCGGACAAGCTGCCAGCAGTTTGTACCGCAGGAAATCAGTAATTCGTCGCATGTGTATGGCTGGTGGATTCCCGACAGCTCCAACACCATCTGTAAAAGGCTCCTGCTGATGGATGGGAACCAGTATCCCTTGAGACGTGATAGTTTCGTGACAATGACATCAGCGTATGAGCGGGGGATCGGAGGGGACAAGCAGATGGCGGGTCATCCCATGTGGACGATCCGGTCTTTTGCTGGACATCGTAGCCGCCAGAAAGGGAGTTAACTATCACGTGATCGCGGAATGCGGGGGGCTTGCCACCGGGCGTTTTCAGCCATCCACCTGTGGACTGAAATCCACGACTACCTTTTCTGTGAGAAACGAGCGGAGCGGCTACTTCCAGTCCACCGTGACTTCGGCGATGCGGCCGCTTTTGTCGTCGTATTTGAGGAACCCGTGTTCGAGGGCGTATTCGTGGACGCACTTGGTTACCTTCACGTCGAAGGCGCAATATTCGGCGATTTTCCTGAGCGGGGTGAATTCGCCGGTTTTCTTGTGTTCCTGCCACCAGCGCAGCGCATCGAGGCCATCGGCGGTCTTGCCGGTGCCGAGCGAGGCGGAGGCCACCGAGTCGAGCTTGAGGCGGTGGCCCATGATTTTTTCGAGTTCGAGCATCATGTCGAGGTTGATGGTTTGCTCGACCATGGTGTGGAAAACGTAGGGTTGGAGGACCGGGTAATCGAACTGCATGTGGTTCCAGCCGACGACGAGATCCGCCCTCACTAACTCATCACCGAGCTTATCCATCTCGTTTTCCGCATAGATCTCGTAGGTGCCACGGGCGGTGCTGTAGGAGACGCCGACGGAGACGCCCATTTTGGACTTATTGGCAAATCCGCCGACATCGCCGAAGCTCCGCTGGGTTTCCAAATCGAAATAGACGATGTTTTTTCCGGCCACGGCAGAAATTTAACGGGTGAAGCTGTGAGACCGCAAGCACGATGGCAGGTTTCTAAAAGCTGATGGCCCCATAAGTCCCATAAGTCCTATAGAACCCATAAGTCGTATTATTAGGCGAGTGGCCCGGCTCCTGGCGCTTTCGGAACCACCTGCGGCATGGTCTTGCCACCGAGTTCTTCCATCAGCTTCATGCCTAACAGGCCGGAGAGCGCGCCGTTGGAATCACTGCCACCGCCGGTGATGAGGATGTCGGGCATGACTTTTACCTTATCCTTGCCGATGATTTCGGCGATCTTGGTGCGGGTGAAATTGTCGCCGCCCATGGCATTGACTTGGAGCTGATAGGACTCGGCGTTGGCCTTACCGATGGCGAGGATTTTCTCGGCCTCGGCATTACCGGTGAGGGTGATGCGTTGGGCGTCGGCGTTGGCTAACATCTTCGTGCGCTCGGCCTCGGCGGCGGCGTTGAGCTTGACGCTGGCGGCGTCACCACCCGCTTTTTTCACGGCAGCATCGGCGACCCGTTCGGCGATTTGCACGCCTTGGTCGGCTTGGACGATTTGTTTCTGGATGTCCGCGATGGCGGTTTGTTTTTCTAACTCCTGACGGGTTTCCTGTGCCATCCGCTGGGTGTCGTAAGTGACTTTCTGTTCCTCGGCAAGCTTGCGATCCGTTAGGGTTTTCATCAGCGACTCGGGCGGGGCAATGTCGCCGATGAGGGTGTCCACGCCGTTGACGTTGTATTGGTCGAGCACGGCATTGATGTGTGAACGGGCGGATGCTTGGCGTTCCTTACGAGTGGAGAGGAAGGCAATGACGTCGCTGTCTTGCGCGCTATTGCGGAAGTAGTTGCCGATGGTCGGCTCGAGCACTTGGGAGACGAGGTTGTTCATATTGCCGAAGCGGGCGATCACCTTGCTGGCCTCGATCATGGGAATGTGGATGATCTGTGAGACGTCGAGGTTGAAGGGGAATCCGTCCTTGCTGCGGACCGTGATGGTCGAGAGGTGCTTGTCGAGTTGGTGGGCCTCGGTGCGGGCATTCGCCCAGTTGAGTACGAGGTTCGTGGTCGGCACATGCTCGACGCGCAGGATGTAGGTGTTGAGCGGATATTTTCCGGGCCCGAGCGGTTCCGCCCAGACGCCTTTCTGGCCCTTCGCCACGATGTTGCCGTGTTTAAAATCCAGGCCGCTGATGTCCACGCCCTCGTCGCCATAGTAACTAATGACCACGCCGACCGAGCCGATAGAAATTTCCGTCATCGGAATTTCTTCGACGTGGACGAACCAGGTGTTGAGGAAATACGAGCCTGCTAGAATGACTTGCGGCTGGAGTCCGCGGCAGCCACCAGCGGCGAGGAAGGCGTCGGCGTTTTGGAAATTGCTGTGGCCCTCGGTCACGCGGCCAGCGATCTGGCCTTCGGGCAGCGGCGCACCATCGAGGGTGGTGACGATGCCGACCATGTTTTCCTTGATCTGGGTCATCTGCGCGAGCGTGACTTCAAACAGGAAGGTATTGATGCGGTAGGTGCCGGGTGTTAGAAATGCGGCTTGACGGCCTTTTTGCCCGCCGGAGCGGAGGAACATCTCGGCGTCTTGGAACATCTGGCAATCGACACGCCGGGCGAGCACCGCGCCGGGAAGCAGTTCGCCGCCGTCCTTCGACATAATCAGGCCGATGAGGCCGTCCGGGATCACCGTTAGCGGTTGGAGGGTAACGACGTACTGCCAGATCCATTTGCCGAAATAGACACCCGGCGCGAGAGTTTGCGATTGGAAACCCGCCTCGCCATTAAGCGCGATGATCCGCCCGCTGGGCAACATCTTGTATTTTCCCATGAGCACAAATTTTTTCGTCACCAATCCGATCCGGTTCTCAGGAATCATGACCACCCCCATCACTTGCAGGATCAACCGATGACACACGATGACCACGAGTAGCCCGATGGCGAAGTAGATCCCTTTGGAATAAGGCGCGTACGGCCCGAGAATATCAGCGAAGTAACCCGACAGAACAAACGTTGGTATTTGCATGGGTTTTTGTTATAGACCGGCCACGCCAGCGACAATTCTAATTCTCGACAAAGAATGTAAGCGGTCGCAGTAGTGAGATTTCCCGATCATGTCCGAATCCGTCCGTGCTGATAAATGGCTGTGGGCCACCCGGTTTTTCAAAACCCGTGGTCTCGCAGCAGAGGCTTGTGCGGACGGCAAGGTAAAGCGCAAGGGGCATCCGCTGAAACCGGCCTCGTCCGTGCAGGCGGGGGATATGCTAGAAATTCCTTTCGTGGAGGGGCCGGGAGTCCGGAAGGTTTCTGTAAAAGCGGTCATCGAAAAACGCGTGGGTGCGCCAGAGGCCAGAGCATGTTACGAGGATTTGACGGAGCCTCCGGTGTATGAAGCCCTGAGGCTTTGGAATGTGGCCAAACAGGAAGCACCCATAGGCAGGCCGACGAAAAAAAACCGTCGCGCCATTGACCGCATCCATGGTTTTTGGGATCGCCCGCCGGAGGTGTATTAGCTCTAACAATCTATCTTCGGGGCAATCGCGGTGTTAACCTTCAATAATATTTTGTCGCTCATCATGATTTTGCAGTCGTAAAGCAGGACGCCTCGTTACGACTGAAATTTTTTGCCGCCCGCCACGGCGATCAAGCTAGGGAGATCCGCAAATCGTGCGCATGAGCAGAAGACAAGCATTGCTGGCGTTGCGGTCAATCTCCCTGACCCGAAAGTCTCCCCACTACCCACCGACCCGCAGCTCAAGAATCGCAGCCGCGCGGCGTTTCACAATACCCGTCACTCCAGCCGCCGATAGCACCTGCCCGGCCTGCGCGTTCGCACGCTTGTTGGCGGCGTTGGCCAGCTTTTGCATCCGCTGGATCGCCATCGCCGGACCGAGACCCGCGTCACGGAAAAATGCCAACCAATCTTTGGCCGCGACCTCATCCGCTTTCCTCGCCCGGCCGATCCGCATCGCCATGTGTGGGGAAAGCTCGGGATACAGCTCCGTGCTCACCAAATCATAAAGCGGTGCCAGCCGGGTTTCCCCGCCCTCATGCAGGAAGGAAAAGTTTTTCCCGTGGGCATCGTTGTTGCCGATCATGAAATTCAACACCACCGCGTCAAACAGCCTGAGCACATCGAGTGCGGGCGTGGTCGAATGCCTGCGGACTAGCCCAAAGCAATCCTTCAATCCCGGCCCGCCTTCGCCCTGATACTTCAGCTCCGGCGCGATCCCGAGTGCTTGGCAGAAATCCTCTTGATGGATCCGCTCCCAACCACCGGCTTCCGCCTCACGGCGATCGTAACGGGTGATCCGCAGAAACCGGATCAGCCCCGCAGCACCCATTTCCACATCCGCTGCCGCCAAGCCCAAGCCTGCGGCCAAACGCATGCAGAAGAACTCGTTTTCCACCAGTCCTGAAAAAACCTTGCTGTCCGGTTTCAGGATGTGGGTGCTTGGCGCTCCATCCAAGGGCAGGAAAAAATCCCCACCCCGCATCGCCAATGCCGCCTTCCCCTGCGCCCCTGCCAGCGAGAGCCGAATACCTTCCTCGCCTGCCAGCAGCGGTGATTGCGGCAGACTGCCCAGCTTTTCCTCCATATCCCCCGCCTCCAGTTTCCGATACCGCGCCACCGAATCGCATGGCAACTCGCCCACCGGAAGCAGGGAAACCGCACCAGCGCACTCCGCGCCGATCCGTTCGAGCAAAGCGAAATCATTCCTCTCGCTCACCCCGAACCTTTCCGCCAGTCGTTGCCGGTTCCCCTCCTCGGGAAGCAGCCCCGCGAAAAACGGGCGGCAGTCCCTCGAATGAAAACGCTCCCCACGCAACGGCAGCGATAGCGAAAGCGGCACCGCCCCCTCATTTCCCAGCCAAGCCTCATCATACCCAAACCATAGCGACCCGTAATCGTCTTGCTCCAACTGACCGACCTTCACCATCCCCAAAAACACCTCCAGGCGTCGGCTCATGCAATGCCTCCTTTTCTCCCGATCTCACTCACCAAGCCAATCCCCAGCACCGACAGCACCGACAGCGATTTACCCAACTCGCAGCTCTCCTTCCCGTTCTCCAATTCACTGATAAAACGCCGACCCGTTCCCGCCGCCAGCGCCAACTCTGACTGAGTAAGCCCCAACTCCTTGCGCCACCTTTGAATTCGTTCTCCCAAATGTTTCGTGTCCATGACCTATTTCCTTGTTCCCGTTCGGGATAAATAGCTCATCCTGGGATCTCCAGCAAGTTATTTATTCCTCATCGGGAGCAAATCATCCGAAACCGCGAAATTCTCACATTTTGCACCCGTTCAGGAGCATCATAAAACGGCCAAATCATGGTCAGACGAAGCCCTCGCCTCCCGCGAATTGATCCTTTCCTCATATCTACCTTGACGCTCAGGTATGTGATGGTATGAACGATGGTATGCCAATCATGACCCATAGAACCACCTTTGCCTTGGATGATGCCACCGCCCAGCGGCTGAAGCGGCTGGCAATCCGCTGGAATGTGTCACAGGCGGAGGTTGTCCGCCGGGCTGTCGCACATTCTGAGCAAGCCGAATCCCCCCCGAAGCCAGACCGCATTTCATTGCTCAAAGCCTACCACGCCAAAGGGGGGATGGACCCAGACAGAGCGGACAAGTGGCTGGCCGAAATTCGTGAGAACCGCAAACACTGGCGGGGCTAATGATCTGCCTCGATACCAACTATCTGATCCTCGCTCTGATTCCTCAAACAGAGGAAGCTATGGCGGTCGAACGGTGGCTGGAGGCCAATGAATCCCTCTGCATCCCATCCGTCGCATGGTATGAGTTCTTATGCGGCAGCACCGCAGAAGAAGCGCAGTTGGCTCTCGCCTTGCTCGATGGGGGAATTCTCCCGCTCGGGGAAATTGAAGCCCAATCCGCGGCCGTCGGATTCCGCAGTCTGAATAAGCCGCGCCGACTTCGCGTGGACGCGATGATCGCCGCAACCGCCATCGTAGCCAACGCACACTTGGCCACTAACAACAGCAAAGACTTCCTCCCCTTCGTGCCCCACGGTCTCATCCTCCTCTAAACTCAATGGACAAATCCACCGCCCAACGAACGCGTCGTCGCTGCCGGTGTTGAGACGGATGATTTTATAACGGTCATCCCGCAGAATTCGCCCGCCCGTAGTGGTGGCGTTTTGGTCGAATTGATCGACGTAGAGACGGTTGACGAATCCCACCCGGACCAAGGAGGTCCGGGTGGGGCTGGTTTTTCTCAAATGGGACAACCGCGACGCGCGGGTGAATCACTCGGCTTCCCGTGGTGGCGGTGGGCCGCGGTCATCACCTTCCTGCTCACCTTCATGCGGTGGCGGACCTGGTGGCCGGAGTTCTTCAGGCGAGAGAGCGCCATCGCCGTCCTTGTCGAGTGCCTTGAGCGAATCAGGGGCGGCTGCGAGTTCGGCGGCGGAAATGGTGCCATCATGGTCGGTATCCAAGGCGGCGATCACGGGTGGCAAAGGCGGTTTGCCAGGTGGCGGGCCGTTGGGTTCCTTGGGGTCTTTCCGTGGCTTTTTCCCATCCGGCGGCGGCATCCGGAATTCATCCAGACTGATTTTTTTATCGCGGTTTTTATCTAGCTTCGCGATCACGTCGGCGGCGGCCTGGACTTCCTCGGTGGAGAGGAATCCGTCGTGGTCGGCGTCCAGGGCCATGAAGAGCGCGG
Source organism: Akkermansiaceae bacterium (assembly GCA_043758445.1). Taxonomy (GTDB): domain Bacteria; phylum Verrucomicrobiota; class Verrucomicrobiia; order Verrucomicrobiales; family Akkermansiaceae; genus Luteolibacter. Next base: position 14,977 of record JAYVNM010000042.1, read on the forward strand.
GGACTGGCAGTTGTCCCGGCGGTGGTCCCGGAGGCGGACGGCGATCCCCTTGCGGTGGACGTTGCTGGGCGGATGCGGTGACACTCGCCACTAAGGCGAGGATTAAATGGATGCGTGTTGTTTTCATCGGGGTTGTTTGTTGTTGTGGATTCTAATCGAGCGGGAATGGCGTTTGGTGCGGTTATAAGATGTAGCGGTCCGATGTTAGAACAATGTTTATATAATCAGTTGAATGTTGTAAATCGGGCAATGTCTCCGTCCCAGAGGAATGCTCAGGGACGGAGTGGGGGGCTTAAGGGGCTGGCGGCGGTGGGGGATTGAGTTCCTTGCGGGAGAGCATGCCGTTGTGATCTTTGTCGAGGGTCAGGAGTGCTAGTGGCGCGTCCTCGATTTCACTGGCGGAAAGGATGCCATTTTTGTTCAGGTCGATAGCGGTGAACAGCGGGCCAGGGGCCGGGGGGGGTGGCGGTGGAGTGACACCCGCTGGTGGTGGTGGAATGATTTCCTTGAGGGTAAGTTTGCCGTCGCCGTTTTTATCCAGTTCGCTCAGTGCGGCGGAGGCGTTGGCGATCTCGGCGGCGGTGAGTACGCCATCGCGTTCAGTATCAAGGGCGACGAGCAAGGGTGGTGGTGGTGGACGTGGAGTTTTTGGCTCCGCGGCATTCGCGGTGACGGTGGCGAGCAGCGCGACTATGAGGTGGATGCGATTTAGTTTCATGGTATGGTGGGTTGCTTATTGAACTCCCAGGTGCGGGAACTGTGACGATGAAAGCGGCGGATTGTGAACCTAGTATGTGGGATCAGGCATGAAAGTGTAAAATTTTTGTAAAAGCGATGGGCGGATGACGTCCAGACCTGTTAAGAACCGTGTCGTGATGGAAACGCAAGGCCCCCGCCGACTCTTGGTCGTCGATGATGATCGCAAACTCGCGGGACTGATTCGCGACTATCTAACACCCATGGGCTACACCGTGGAGCTCCGACACAACGGGCCGGATGGATTGGCCGAAGCCCTGGCGATTCCTTATGAAGCGGTGATTCTGGACGTGATGATGCCGGGTATGGATGGCTTCGCGGTGCTCAAGGAGCTTCGTAAAAAATCCGACGTGCCGGTCCTGATGTTGACCGCACTGGGCGATGAGGCGGATCGCATCGTGGGCCTTGAAATCGGCGCGGACGACTATTTGCCAAAAACATTTTCCTCCAGAGAACTGCTGGCGCGTCTGCGGGCGGTGACGCGCCGCGCCCGCGTTCCGATGGAAAACGATACACCACGCGAGCTGTGTGTCGGCTCGCTCCGGCTTTGTGAAGATACCCATAGTGCGGTCCTTGGCGACAAACCACTCGACCTAACAACCCTGGAATTTGCCATCCTAACATCACTGGTGAAATCGAAGGGACGCGTCAAAACTCGGGAGCGTCTCATCGAGGAAGTGTCCGAGCGGCGATTCGATATCTTTGATCGATCTATCGATGTGCATGTGTCCTCCTTGCGGAAGAAGCTCGGCGATGATGCGAAAAACCCGCGTTTCATCCGGACCATTCGTGGCATCGGCTATTCGCTGCACGAGCCTGACACCTCCGATTTTGGCCAACCATGAAACCCCGTCCCTATTTCCCCCTGTTAGCAAAAGTGCTTGGGTGCTTGCTATTGCATCTAATGCTTTTGGCGCTGGCATTTATCGGGTTCGTTGGCTGGCAACTGGGCCTCGGCTTGGATTCATTACTCAGTGGTTCAGCGGGCGAGCGGCTGCGGAACTTCGGGGAGATCTCCCGCAATGAAATCATTCAACGGCCCCGCTCAGAGTGGAACGCTACGATCGCCCCGTTAGCGTCTCGGAAAAATGTCACCGCTGCTGTGTTTGATCCCACAGCTCAGGCCGGCAGTCCTTTCACCATTCCCGCCAACGTCCAAAATCGTGCAAAAACGGCAATCCCGCCCCAGCCTGGGCCTCCACCGCGCCGCCGCCCGCCGCCACCAAACGGGGCTGGCGCACCACCTCAGCATCGTGACTTGCCTGATGATTTTGGCCCACCACCCTTTGATGATTTGGAAAATCGTCCACCTGACGAACGCCCAGACATGGCAGGAAGCGGACCGGGAGCACCGAATCCCCTGCCTCCCACACGACCGATATTTCTAATGCGTGGCGAAAATGGCGATGGCTACTGGGCGGGTGTCGAATTGGTGCTACCCGGCCCCCCGCGGCAACCGCGGAATCATCAATTGCTGCTGATCCGGGCTGATAGGTTGGATGGCTCGGGCATGTTTTTTGAATTCAAGCCCTGGCTCTGGGGCGGTCTAGCCGTGCTCGCGCTGAGCCTCGCTTTCTGGACGCCTTTGGTCTGGGGAATCACCCGTTATATCCGACGACTAACAGCCGTCACCAATCGTATCGCCGCCGGGCAATTCAAAGTCTCAATTCCCTCACGCGGCAACGATGAACTGGGAAATCTCGGACATGCGATCGAGACGATGGCTGATCAACTCGACCATCTGGTTTCCGGGCAAAAGCGCTTTCTGGGTGATGCCGCGCACGAACTTTGTTCGCCGCTGGCCAGAATGCGTACGGGGCTTGGCATTCTCGAAATGAAACTCGGGGAACGAGAGCAGGCCCACCTGGCTGCCATCGAGGCGGATGCTCAGGAACTCGCCACACTTGTGGAGGAAATCCTCGACTTTTCACGAGCCGGAAATCGTAAACCCCGACTTCAGCCGATTCTGCTAGAGCCTCTGCTCCGCGAGGTCACATCTCGCGAAGGAGGCGTTAGAACCCCGGAAATCAGGATCTCCCCCGCGCTGACCGTCGTCACCGATGCGACCTTGCTCGCCAGAGCGGTCCGCAATCTTGTTAGAAACGCGGCCACTCACGCTGGCTCTGACGCAAAGGTCCTGATCGATGCCAGCGAGAGCGCGGACTTCATCGAGATCACGATTACAGATGATGGCCCCGGCGTTGCACCAGACGAGCTTGCCCGCCTGTTCGAGCCTTTCTATCGTCCAGATCGTTCCCGCAGTCGCGATACCGGAGGCAGCGGCCTCGGCCTCGCCATTGTCCGCGCCTCCATGGAAGCCTGTGGAGGAGATGCTCTGGCCTCGCTGCCAGCGACAGGAGGGTTTGCGGTTATGCTTCGCCTGCGTAAGAACCTCGCTTGCTAAACCTTGCGACATCCTGCAATTATGGCCAGTTTGTCACCGGGTTGTTCTTCAATTAAGCATCGAATAGGGAATACGGCCCCACTCAAGCGGACTCGGTGGTAATTTTTGGAATACACTCCCTTAAAAACCAGAGAGTTACGTTGGAAGGCGAAAATTTTTCGGAAAAAGGTGACAAAAGGGATTGACCCGCGCGAGGAGGGGGGGCTAGGTTCCGC
>JAYVNM010000043.1:0-6303 GCA_043758445.1 Akkermansiaceae bacterium
CCGGTGCCGTCGGTGGCTTGGATGGTGTAGGGGATGTGGACGGCACCGCTGCCGGTAGAGAGTTCCTTGTAGAAGAATTCGTCGAGGCGGCTGGTAGAGTTCCCGTTGACCGTGACGGCAGCGGTGGAGCTGGCCTTGCCGATCACATCGAATGCGCGGGGAACGGTGCGGTTGGCGATTTGGTTGAGATTGTTTGGGGTATAGGTGGAGGTGCGGCTGTTGGTGGTGGTCGTGAGACGGTTGCCGATTTCATCAAAGGAATAAGCATGGCTCCAGCCAGGAACTGCGGTATTTGGCGAGGCCGTCTTTTCGCGGATGCCGGAGGTGACTTCGCCTTTGTCGTTGTAGCTGTAGTTCCAGCGGGTGTTGTCCTCGCGGGTGATTTTCTTGCGGCGGTTGAGATCGTCGAATTCAGAAACGCCGAAGGATTGGGTTTGAGAACTGCCGTAAGCGTTGGTGATTCCATCGAGGCGGTCGGAGGTGTCGTAGCTGCGGGTGGTGGTGAGGCGTGGGGTGGTGCCGGACTTGAAGGTTAGGGTCTGGATGGCGTCGGAATTGGTGAGGTATCCATAGGTGGCCGTTTCAGTGCCGGTGGCAACATCATTCAGCCGCGATGTCGTGGTGTAGTGATAGTCGTTGGAATGACTCGCCGAACCGGAGCTGACACCCGTTGATGACAGTCTTTGATAGGTGTCCAGCGTGACAGTTCGGGTGACTCCGTCGAGAATGCCGCCAGTGATCGTTTCGGTAGTAGTCAGATCATCTGGATAGACGAAATTGTGGGTGCCTGCGGCATCCACGAGCGTTTTAGGGCGTCCGGCCCGGTCGTAGGTGTGATTGGCGGAAGGGGTTCCATCGCTATGGGTAACGCTTTCGGGCAATCCGAGGGAATTCCAAGTGTAAGTGGTGATCGGGCCTCGGGCACGCTGGCGGGTACTGAGTTTCCCGCTGGCAGGTTGATAGCTGTAGGTAGTGGCCTTGGCTGCGGCATCGATTTTTTGATAGAGTAGGCCGGTGGCTTCGTCGTAGGTCCATTCCGTGGTATCGGGAGTGCCCGGCGATGCGGGCCAGGTAGTGGAGGTCCAGCCGGTGCCAGCGCGGTAGGTTTTGAGATATTGCTGCTGGCCGTAAGCGTCGTAGGTGCGCTCTAGCGCATAGGTGGCTCCGCCCCAGATGCGGAAGACTTCGCCGCGCAGGGTGTAGGAGGTGCGGATGACCTTGGTATCCGGCAGGGTCTCTGTGGCGGTGCTGCCTGCGCCGGGAGTGCCGGCGGGCTGATAGGTGTAGGTGGTTTGTTTTCCGGCATGGGTGGTGCTGGCGACGCGCCCGTTAGTAGGATCGTAGGCGGTGGTGATGATGACTCCACGGGGTGAGGTAACCGAAGTGGACCGCCCGAGGGCATCGTAGGTGTAAACGGTGGGCGTGGCGACGGTGGGTGTGGTGGTTGAGTAAAGCTTGGCGTCGATAGAGATTTCTACGGCGTCCAGGGTGGAATCAGGAACATCGGTGGTGACGGTGACCGTTCGGGTGGAGCGGTTGATCGCCGTGGTGCGGGTGGTGATGTGGCCTTGGGAGTCGATGGATTCGGTAACGGAGGCGATGCCGGTCCCGAGGCCGGTTAGCTGCTCGCGGGTGGTCGAGAGGATGGTGGGCGTGGAGTTGCCATCGGTTTCGTAGCGGCTGCTGACGGTCTGGCGATACCAGTTGCTGCTGTTCTGGATGTAGCTGGTGTGGGTTTCCTGGATGGGGTCGCTGCCGTCGGTGTCAATGATGTCGTTGTCATTCAGGTCGCGGGCTTGCTGGGTGACCGCGCCGGTATCAGGATCGTAGCTGTAGATAATTTTCGCTTCGCCGGGAACGGTCCGGGAAAGCACATGATCCGGTTGATAATTGTTATAGTCGTAATTCGTCTCTGTATAGATTGATCCTGCTGGACCGCTTTGCGCAGTGAGCCAGTTATTTCCGTCGTCATTTTGCCACGTTTGTGAATAGCGGGCGGATGTGGATGAGCCTAAGGTTTCCTTGCTCCACAGCCCGTTTCCATCGGTGTCATAGTCATAGAATCTGGCGACAATGGCGGTTCCAGTAACGGATTGAGTTTGCCCGTCGAGATAGGTTTCCGTGATCTCGGTGGAGGTATCGGCATTAGTGCGGAGGGTGACGTGCGGGCTGGGATAACCGGTCGTGGTCACAAGGCCGTCTTCTGCAGTTTCAGTGATGACACGGCCCGCATCATCGTAGGAGGTGGATGAACTCAATGCGAGGCCGCCGGAGCTGCGTGTCGTGGAAGTTATCCGCCCGGCCGCATCATAAGCGCGGGTGGTGACGATGCCGGAGCGGGTTTCCTGCGTCACCCGGCCTTCGCCATCAAAGCCGTCATAGGTGGTGGTGATGCCGGTTTCATCGGTTTCGGACGTAAGCCGGCCATTGTTCCAGACGGCGTCGTAAATAACGCGCCCGTCCACCGTTGTCTGGATCAAATGACCGATGGAGTCGTAGTAGTGGCGTGTGACGCTGAGGGAGGCAAAACCGGATTCAGTTTTTACTTGGGTTTCGGTGCTGAGGAGGTTGCCGCCGGGAGTTTCGATGTTGACGGTGCGGAGGGTTTTTCCGGGTGCTCCTTCCGAATGATCTTCCGTGGAATAGTAGTAGTTAAATTGGACCGCTTCGGTCACGAACTCCCGGACACAATCGCCACTGGAGGACGAGGTGAATATTCCGGTGCTGGCATTGTATGTGCCTTTTTCGTAGGCATGGACTTTCTGGCGTCCGTCCACTTCTTGTGTGTAGCCGATGCGGCCCTTGAGATAATCCGGCACGTCGGACGTGGAGTCGATGGTGCCCGCTTGTTTACCATAATAGCTGCCAATGTATCTGACTGTCATTGGCAGGTATTCCATTTCTGGAAAATCCTCCCACAAGGGAGAAATCCACTCGTTCACATAATCGGTATAAATTGAGTTGTATTGCGCCTTCACGAACGTTCCCAAAACATACTCATATTCCGTGCCAACTTCCGGCCGGAAATAGGAATAGCCGGAAGATGTGTAGTAGTATTCTGTCAGGTGACAATTATATAATGTCGCGTCCGCTGGTGAGGCAGGCAGATTTTTCCATGGACGGAGTAGAGTGGAAATTTTTCCCAAATCTCCTCCTGAACCATAGTATTCATATTTTTGCCATGCACCATCTGGCTGAATGACCCATTTTATGTTTCCATAGCTCCCTACCTGAGCGGTGTCTTCATAGTAGGCCCATGATGTTGTGAGGCCAGCTCCACCCGGATCTTCCACGGAGCTGATTTTCTCCGTACCCCACGGGAAAGCGTGATAGATGTCCTGGGTCTTGGATACAATCGCACTGGTAGTAGGATGAAAAACCGTGGTTTCGATCTGTTTGTCGCCATTCAAGAGTGTCGTTTCAGCACGGGATTCGGAGCGGCTTCCGGGAGTGGTGGTCGTCCAGGTCGCAGAAGCACTATCGTAGCTGAAGATATGGTCGATTTGCACCGTTCCATGAGATTCGGTGACTTTGATTTCCGGCACGCCAGAAGAATTCGTGGGGCTGGAAATTTTCCAGATGCTTGAGGCCGTGCCCGTAACGGAATAAAGACCTGCAACCTTGGCTCCAACCTGGGCGGACGGATAGTACCGGATTTCGTAGGAGGTGGCGGAAAGTGTCACCACATCCGCCAAAACTTCCGGTGCTTTGATTTGGCGGATGGCGGCATTCGTGGTGGAATCGCGGATTACCTCTACCTCGGATGTCAAGCTTTCATAATTCAAAGCTGTGGGAGTGAACACGTCCGGTGAGATGGTCCCGGAGGAGAAGCTGATTCCACCTGCGGATGAACCATTGCCAAGCCCACCCAAGGAAAAATTACCCTTGATGCCGCCACTATCAGAACCTGCGGATGCACTACCTTGACCACCCGAGCCGCTGCCACCGGAAGAGCCACTTTTTAATACAATAGACAATGTTTTGTTATATCCCTGCCCGCTGCTACAGCCCGGACCACCTGCATCGAATACAGACTTTTCCTCACCGTCGATATATACCTTGTAGCAGTGCGGTGCTGAAATCTCAAGGTGGACGGAGCTGACCCCTCCGCTACTCCCGTTGGGAATTGCGGTGATTGTCAGAGAGTAAGGTTTATCCGGCTTTAGGTTAGCCGTTTCTTCCGAAGATCCGATGTAACCACAAGTTGTTCCATCAACGGGTCCGATGGTTTTATCAGAAAGCTGGAGCGTGTATTGCCCATTGATACACAGCGCTCCTTTGAACTTCACCTTCACATCTCCGCTACACGAGAGGCATTGCGCTTCTGACCGGGCAGTGATGGCAAAAAGAGCGGATGCAGTGAGCAGAAACAATCGTTTGAATGGAAACATGAGTCAGAAAGAAGTGAGGTTGAAAACATCGAGCGAACGGGACGAGGTGTCTGTAACCGGATCGGATGTTGTCGGATCGCGGCCAGCAAGGTATTCCTCGGCGTTGTTCATGCCGTCGGAGTCGTCGTCAGCCGTGGCGTTGTTCACCAAAGGAGATGTGCCTAACAAAACTTCGAGACCATCTGGAATCAGATCGCCGTCAGTGTCCCACGCCATGGGGGCCGTGTTGTAAGTCGTCACTTCTAGCAGATTGCTGATTCCGTCGCCGTCAAAATCAGCATTCTGCGCCTCTGTAAGTGTTGTTACCGATGGATCATCGACACGATGAAGCCGCACAAAAAGTTTTTGCGGGCTGGCATCCATGAAAAACTCATGCCCTCCGTCCCCGAACGCCATGAACGGCGCGTAGTGCCAGGTCACCAGATCGGACGACCATTGATAGAAATAGGTGCGCTGTGCGACACCGGGCCATTCGGACTTCCAGGTTCCGCCTGTCCATGGGACAAAACTCATTTGTTCATCGACCGGATCGGCGGTCAGCGAGCCGGATAGAAACAGGAGAAAGGCGGCGGTCGCCTGGAGTTTAAAGGAAACATTCATGGCGGTTTTCTATCAAGGTTGTTTCGGGACCGGCTGGTCCCGCTTCCAAAAGCGGATCACGATGTCCTTGGGGACTGGCGGGTTTGCCAGCAGGTAGGCGCGTCTTTCCTCCTGCGCCTTTTCCCTCGCCTGAAATGCTGCTTCCATTTTGGCACCTTCCATCCGGTATAGGTCATGAACTGCGGCTAGGGTGTTCATTGCCTCACCGTCTTTTGGTCCGCCAGTCACCACGAAGGCTGGTCCTCCGGATGCCAGATCGGGCAGGTCCGGTATTTTAGGCCCGGCGAATGCATTCCCGGCAATCCGCTTGCGCGTTAGGCGTGTATCGGAATTCCCGATTCCCATCAATAACTGGCAGTCATGGGACGTGCCGTTACTTTCTTTGATCCGAAAAGTGGAGACTCCGCAAAAATAGTTGAAATCGACGTTCGACCAAGCCGTGATTTCACCCTCGGCGTTTCCGTTGGGATAAATCCTTAAGAGCGTCCGCGAATGGTCATAGACCGTGGCTGATAGGAACACTATTGTCATGCCACGGTCATTTTTTCTGAGTTCTTCCATTCTTGCGATGACGGCGGGGTCTTCCGGCGGCAACGCCGGAAGCGGTGACGGATCAGGCAGGCCCGGATCTTTGACCCATTGTACAGTGACGTTGATGGTCCCCTTGACCGGAGGCAAACCGGGCATCGGTGGTGCTTCCGTAACCGCCACGCGCGTAGTCTGGGAACTCTGGACTTTGAAATTGATCGGCTCCACTTCCGGGGCGGGTTCAGATGGCCTACTGTCGGAAATCGGCGCGGGGATTTCAACATCCCACAGCGGGGCGGCTTCTTCGCCGCGCGACGACAGCAATCCTCCTAAAAAGGCAAGGGACAAGGGTAGGACTTTCATGATTGGAAGTAGTTTCTGTACGGATTGGCGGATGTCGATTTAGTTCGGAAAGAAGTTTGTGGCGATTTCGCCACGCAGCGGCGGGATTTTCTCTGGAGCACGCGCAAACTCGTCGGCAATCTATCCAACACTCTTGCAAATTCCGTATTTACAACAATATGGAGGATTTGAAGGGCCATTGGCGGCTGGCTGAACTCCGGAATTCGACGCGTCAAGTAAATGGTACCAGTCCTCGCGGATTCACACGTTCTGTTATTTAGCATGTTTCATTCATTTTGAGTCAATAGCTGTTCCAGTTCGCTTCTCCTGGTTGACAGATTCCCATCCTCTCGTCCAGCGGAAATCAAACGGCTGACTGATCCCGGATGTACCATCGCCAATCGAGCGGCGATCCAATCATTGGAGACCGCAGTTTTCTCCC
>JAYVNM010000044.1:0-46084 GCA_043758445.1 Akkermansiaceae bacterium
TCGTCGGAGGTGTTGAGGGTGATCTCGGTGCAGAGGTTGCTGCTGTGGATGACGCCGCAGTGGTCCTGGGGGCTGCGGACGTTGCAGGGGTCCTTGAAGGTGATCCATGGGTGGCCGGTCTCGAAGACCATTTTGAGCATGGATTTCCAGAGTTCGAGGGCGGGCATCTGGCGGGACCAAATGCGGCCGTCGGCGGCGAGTTGTTCGTATTCGCAGTAGCGTTGTTCGAAGGCTTTGCCGTAGAGGTCGTGGAGGTCTGGGACTTCGTTGGAGCGGAAGAGGGTCCAGGTGCCGCGCTCTTCCATGCGTTTCATGAAGAGGTCGGGGATCCAGTTGGCGGTGTTCATGTCGTGGCATCGGCGGCGCTCGTCACCGGTGTTTTTCCGGAGGTCGAGGAAGTCTTCGATATCGTTGTGCCAGGTTTCCAGGTAGGCGCAGCCGGAGCCGCGGCGTTTTCCGCCTTGGTTGACGGCGACGAGTTGGTCGTTGTGGAGTTTTAAGAAGGGGATGATGCCTTGGGATTCGCCATTGGTGCCTTGGATGTAGCCGCCGGTGCCGCGGACGGCGGTCCATGAACCACCGAGGCCGCCGGCCCATTTGCTGAGGAAGGCGTTTTCGGCGATGCCGCGATACATGATGGATTCGATTGAATCGTCCACCTTGTAGAGGTAGCAGGAGGAGAGCTGGCTGTGGAGGGTGCCAGAGTTGAAGAGAGTGGGCGTGGAGGAGCAGAAGCGGCGGCCTTTGTAGAGGTTGTAAAGGCGGATGGCCCAGCCTTCGGCGTCTTTTTCCTCCTTCTTGAAGAGGCCCATGGCGACGCGCATCCAGAAGAATTGCGGGGTCTCGATGCGGCGGTTTTTGGTGCCGGTTTTATCGACGATGAGGTAGCGATCGTAGAGGGTTTGGATGCCGAGGTAGTCGAAGTCGAGGTCGGCGGTGGGATCGAAGGCTTCGGCGAGTTTGTCGAGGTTGTAGACTTCTAGCAGCTCGGGGTTGAGGCGTTTGATGGCGACGCCGTGTTTGAGGTATTTCTTGAAGGCGGCTTTGTGGGCTTGCTTGAGTTTGTCCACGCCATCGCGGAGGATGGACCAGTCGAGGACTTCTTCGTAGATGTAGGAGAGGAGAATGCGGCCGGCGAATTTCGAGAAATCGGCGTCTTTCTCGATGAGGGCCTTGGCGTTGAGGATGATGGTGTTTTTGAGGTCCTTTTCGGAAATCTCGTTGCCGACGGAGCGGCGGAGTTCGCGGTCGATTTCGGGCTCGGTGAGATTGAGATCGAGGCCGATGGAGGCGTAGGCGATGCGCTTGCGGAGATCGGTGCCGTCCCAGAAGGAGGAGATGCCTTCGTCATTGATGACGGTGACCATCAGCTCTTGGTTCGGGTCCTCGGCGAGGTCTTCCTCTTCCTTGCGAAGGCGGGCGCGCTCGTCGCGGTAGCGGACGTAATGGGTGGCTGCCTTGAAGTGGCCTTGGCGCATGAGTTCTTCCTGGACCATGTCCTGGACGTCCTCGATGTGGACGAATGAGGAATCGCCGCGGCGGATGCGGTCGGTCACGCCCTTGGCGACTTCGACGGCGGGTTCGGGGTTTTCCTTGATGGTGAGGAAGGCTTTTCTAACGGCGATCTCGATCTTGGTCTCGGACCATGGGACGACGTTGCCGTTGCGGCGGATGAGGCGGACGGGCAGGGAATGCTGGCCGACGTGGACATCTACGGTGCCAGTTTTTTGCATGGAACGGCGGAAGGCGAGGGACTTGGCGACGTCGTGCGCTTCGTTTTCCACAAGGGCTTTTTCGATGAGAAGATAGAGATCGCCCTCGGAAAGGCGGAGGCGGCCATCGTCCCTCATCGAAGCGGTGAGGAAGGCGGCGACAGAGTGGGCGACATCGGAAACGAACTTGCGGTTGACCTCGGAGAAGATGGAGGTTTCGTCCTGCTGGCGGGAGATCAGGAGGTCTGCGAGAGAATCGCCGATGGCGTCGGCGACGTCTTCGAGGGAGAAATGGGAATCGATGGTGCCGCGGGTGATGGTGATGTCGGTGACGGGTTGGCGTTTCTCGGTGGAGAGGACGTCGCGCCAGTTAAAGCCGCGGTCGGTGAGGGCGAAGCGGTCGGTGACGACTTGTTTGAGGGCTTGGTCTTCGTTGAGGTTTAGGGAGCGGTACATGCGTGGGATGGAGTGAGTTTTTGGGGAAGTGGAGTTAGTTCCGAGTGAGCAGTGATCAGTGATCAGAGAAGAGGAAGAAGTGAGCAGGGAAGAATTTAAGAAGAAGAGCGACGTTTTAGGGAGTTGATGAGACCTTGGATCATTTTTGAGAGTTCCTTGGTTTCTGATATCATTTCGCGGGAGCCGTCGAGGGTGGGTTGGTTGAGTTTCTTGCGGACGCGGTCGGAAATGTAGAGCTGTGTGCGAAGCTCGCCGCAGGAGCCTTTGCTGTAGCGGAGGAACTTGATGAAATCGGGTGTGCTATCACGTTCGCAGCCTTCGGCGACGTTGGATGGAATGGAAACGGCGGCTCGTTGCATCTGATCCTTGAGTCCAAAATCTTTCGAAGCGTGATTCGCGACATACACATCCACCGCGAGTTGGCACCCGCGTTTCCAGACTTCGAGATCTTCAAATGTGTTTATTTCGCTCATGGGAAGGAGTTAAGAAGTGATCAGTGAGCAGAGAAGAGGTGGAGTATTTGTGCCAAGGTAGTGAGGTATCTGAATATTTTCTGATCACTGCTCACTGATCACTCGGCACTTCATCAGAGCTCGTCGTCGTGGACGGAGGAGAGGGCGGAGGCTTTTTGGTATTCGGTGACGCGGCCTTCGAAGAAGTTGGTTTCCTTTTTGATGTCCATCATTTCGGCGAGCCAGGGGAAGGGGTTGGAGACGGACTCGTTGAGGGGGGCGAGGCAGCAACTGGTGAGGCGGCGGTCGGCGATGTAGTCGATGTAGGTCTCAAAATCGACGGAGTTAAGACCGATGGCGGAGACGGGGAGGCAGTCGCGGATGAAGGCTTTTTCGAGGTCGATGCCCTCCTTCATGGTGGCTCGGAGGTCCTCGCGGAAGTCCTCGGTCCAGATGTCTGGATTTTCATCGATGAGGTCCATGAGGAGGTTGCGGAAGACTTCGATGTGGTTCGATTCATCGCGCAGGGTGTAGCGGAACATTTGGCCGATGCCGGGGAATTTGTTCTGGCGGTAGAGGCTGAGGATCATGCCGAAGAGGCCGTAGAACTGGGTGCCTTCCATGACCTGGCCGAACATGAAGATGTTCTTGGCGAGGGCCTGCTTGTTGGCGGTGACGGTTAGATCGATATCACGGCGGAGGGCCTTGCTGTTGGAGACGACGAAGTTATTCTTCGCGGTGATCGATGGGATGTCCTCGAACATCGCCTCGCACTCGTGGGGATTGATGCCGAGGGAGGAAATCATGTAAACAAGGCTGTCCGCGTGGATGTTTTCCTCGTGGGCGTGGCGGCCTAACACGAGCTTGAGTTCGGGGGCGGTGACGACCTCGCGGACGACGTGGAGCACGTTGTCGCCGACGATGCCTTCTGCGGCGGAGAAATAGCCGATGCCCATTTTGATGATCCAGCGCTCGACGTCGGAAATTTCATCGGAGCGCCACTGCTCGACATCCTTCTGCATGGTGATGTCCTCGGGTTCCCAGTGGTTGTTCTTCATGGTCTTGTAGAGGTCATACGCCCACTGGTATTTCAGCGGGAGGATGTTGAAGAACATGGTTTCCTTGCCGTTGATCACGCGCTTGCCGGCGTAGGCGAGCTCGGCTTTTTCGCGGTCGAGGGTGAAGGTTTTGTTGCCGAGTGAGACAGTAGTGGTGGCGGATGGGGCGGCGGCGGTGGACATCGTTTTGGGTGAGTGCTGGGTGGGTGAAAAATTGGCGTATCGTCTATGGCGTAGCGTCGTGGAGACTGACAGCAAGGGCCGGGCCGGGTCAATCCGATTTTGCTCATGTGGTATCCACAAATTATTCACAATACAAGATGCTGTGGTTTTATCGACGTAATCACCATGTAAAAACCGTGTGGGTTCTAGGACTTATGGCGCTCCCCCAGAACCGGAGAACCATGGCTAGGGGGTGAAATTTTTTTCGCTGACTGTTAGGAAGACTGATGAGGGAGCGAATTTGAAAAAATTAATTAACTTATCCGAATAATTGGCCATAAAAGAGCTTGATTTTGCATAAGATATTGGAGATTCGCGGGTAAAATTTTTAGAATGGCGGGTTGGGGCGAGTGATCCGGGCATTCTTGGGCATGGGGGCATCAAATTGAGGTGCCTCAGGCAGGGTGAGGCGACAGTAAGGACGGTGAGAAATTGGGGATTTTGCCGGGTGAGGGCATTGTGCGGAGTGAGCGCCTAACAGCGGATTGGATTTCCGTGCAGCGAGGTTCGGGACGGTTTCTGTTCAGCGGTGCTAAGGTTTTCGTTTCTCCCAGCATGAATCATTCGGAAGATGCGGACTGAAGATCCGCGCTCCGTTTCAGAATTTCCAATCGTGCTTGTCCAGTTCGCAGACACAAGCGGCGAGGAGCTGGATGCAGGCGGCGATGTCCTCCTTGTGGCAGGTCTCGATGGTCTGATGGATGTGGCGGGTGGGAATGGAAACCGCGCCGACGATGGAGCCGCCGGCGACCATCCGTTGGAGGCTGCCGGTATCGGTGCCGCCGGCGGCTAGGATTTCCGGCTGCCATTTGATTTTGTGATGTTTGGCGGTGGCTTTCATGAACTCGATCATGCGGTAGTCGCAAATCACGGAGGAGTCCATGAGCTTGATGGCCGCGCCTTCGCCGAGGGCGGTGCAGCGTTCCTGCGGGGTGGAGCCGGGGACATCGTAGGCGATGGTGGTATCGAGGCCGAACCCGAAGTCCGGTTGAATTTTCAGGGCGGCGGCTTGGGCACCGCGAAGGCCGACTTCTTCCTGGACGGTGAAGACGGCGTAGAAATCGTAGGCGGGCTTGCGCTTGGCGGATTTCAACTCACGGAGGGTTTCGAGGAGGACAAAAACGGAGGCGCGGTTGTCGAGGGACTTCACATTCACGCAGTCGCCGAGTTCGATAAGGGGAGAAAAACGGGTGACGAAATCCCCGACGGCGACGATTTTTTCGACTGCTTTTTTGGGCAGCCCGGTGTCGATGAAGTAGTCGGTGATCTTGGCGACTTTATTTTTCTCATCCGGCGACATAATATGGATCGGCTTGGACCCCATGACGCCCATGATATCCTCACGGCCATGGATGATGACGCGCTGGGAGGTAAGGGTCTTGGGATCGAAGCCGCCGACGGGATTGAAGCGGATGAAGCCCTTGTCATCGAGGTGGGTGACGATGAAGCCGATCTCGTCCATGTGGGCGGCGGCCATGGATTTTTTCTTGGATGACTTGCCTTTTTTCAGGGCGATGACGTTGCCCATGTTGTCCACGCTGACGTCATCGGCGAGACCGGCGAGTTCGTCGAGGACGAGCTTACGGATTTCCTTTTCAAAGCCGGGGGCACCGGGGGCTTCGCAAATCCGGGCAAGCAGGGGAATATCGAGGATCATGATGTGGGGAAACTACTGCGACAGACGACTGTGACCAGCGAGAAATGTGGGAGACGGGCGGGAAACAATTGTGGCTTGGCGGCGGGCGGAGTGGGGATACATTCTGGGCATGAAAGGACGCTTGTTGATTGAATTGGCCAATTTGCCAGACGAGGGGAAGGGCTATTCAGGGGAACTGCCGCAGGAGATTTTCGACCTGCCAGAGGGCGACGCGCGCGCCCTTGGGCCGCTGACTTATGAGGTCTGGGTCCAGCGTTTTGGCTCGGAGTTACTGCTGACCGGCACGCTCGCTGCGACGTTTGAATTTACCTGTGTGAGGACGCTGCATCCATTTTTGCAAACCATCCGATTGGATGATGCTGCGGTCTCGCTGGAAATCGAAAGGGAGGGGCAAATCGACGCCACTGAGGCTCTGCGCGAGGAGGTGCTCATTAATTTCCCAGTGGACCCTCGGTGCGAAGAGGGCGATGTGCCACAGCAGTGCGAAATAGATTCCCGATATTTATCAGTGGACAAGTCCGCAGAAGATGGGCTACCCACTCCGCCCCGCGCCGAGAGCGACGACCGATGGTCTGCTCTCGACATCCTCAAGGACCTCAAGGACCCAACCTAACCGAACTCAAGACCATGGCCGTACCAAAACGCCGCCAATCCAAAAGCCGTCAGAAAATGCGCCGTGGCGCGACCCGTTGGCGTGCGCCGATCTTCAAAAGCTGCCCCGAGTGTGGCAGCAAGGTGCCCTCGCACATCGCCTGCCCATCCTGCGGTTATTATCGCGATCGCCAGGTGCTCGATGTCGAAGCCCTCTAAAGCTGGCAACCTGTTTACCTAAACCATTTACCGTCTTGGGATTTCCTCGGGCGGTAATTTTTCGTAGTTGTTTTCGTCTCTCCAATTGCGTAACTGCACACCCAAGCCTGCATGAAAGTCGCCCTAGACGCCATGGGTGGGGACCACGCCCCCGCCGTTAATATCGGAGGAGCCATCGATGCGCTGCGATATTATTCGAAGCTAGAACATCTCTATCTGGTGGGCATTCAGGACGTTCTTGAGGAGGAGTGCCACAAACAAGGACTCGATCTGAACGACCCGCGGGTGAGCATCATCCATGCCCCGGAGGTGATTGGCATGGCCGAGCCGGGTGCGAAAACGGTGCGTAGGAAGAAACTGTCCTCCATCAATATCGCCATGGATATGGTGAAAGATGGCCGAGCGGATGCCTTTGTTTCTGCCGGGAATACTGGTGCCGCAGTGGCTGCCGCGACCTTGAAATTGCGGACCTTGCCGGGTGTGGATCGGGCGGGAATCGCCTCGGCGCTGCCGAACGAACACGGGCTGTGCCACATCCTTGATGCCGGGGCGAATCCCGAGGCCAAGCCAGAGCACCTTGTCGCCTATGCGGTAATGGGAACTGCGTTCTCGCGCGGCGTGCTGGGCATCAAGAATCCGAAAGTCGGCTTGATGTCGAATGGTGAGGAGGATGAAAAAGGCACCACCTTCACCAAGGAAACCTTCAAGCTCCTCAAGCAAACGCCGGGTATCAATTTCATCGGCAACGTCGAGGGCCGCGATCTTTTCGAGACCGAGCTGGACGTCGTCCTGTGTGACGGCTTCGTCGGCAACATCATGCTCAAGACCATCGAGGCCACGGCCAAGGTGGTTTCCAAATGGCTGAAAACCGAGATCCAAGGCAATCCCCTGCGCATCGCCGGAGCCATGCTGGCGCAGGGCGCGTTCAAGGCCTTGAAGGAAAAAAGCAGCTATGAGACCTACGGCGGCAGCCCGCTGCTGGGGGTCAATGGCGTGGTCATCATCGCCCACGGCTCATCCACCGCGTTGGCCGTGCGGAATGCGATTCGGGTCGGTTTGGAAACGGTCGAAAACGGGGTGAATCCACGGATCGAGAAAGCGCTGGCAGCCATTTCATTGGGGGCCTCGGCGGAGGTCTAACTTTTAGGCTGCGTGGATTCACACTTCACGCTTGTGGCGACCGCTGGTGGGTTTCAATCTCCCGCCACATGAGTGAAGAGACGTCCGCCATCCAAGTTTGCATTGCAGGAACCGGCAGCTATTTGCCCGAGCGCATTCTGACCAATGCCGAGTTGGCGGCGACGGTGGACACCAGCGATGAGTGGATTCTCAGCCGCACGGGCATCCGTGAACGCCGGATCGCCGCTGCGGGGGAATTTACTTCGCACATGGCGACTCATGCCGCACGCAAAGCGTTGGAACAGGCCGGCCTCGCCGCCGAAGACGTCGAACTCATCATCGTCGCGACCATTACGCCGGACACGCCGACTCCCGCAACCGCCTGCTATGTCCAGCAAAACCTCGGAGCCAGCCGCGCGGTGGCCTTTGACATTTCCGCCGCGTGCTCGGGCTTTCTCTATGCGATGAAAATTTCCAAACGCCTGATTTCCAGTGGCGCGTTTAAAAACGCCCTGATCATCGGCGCGGAGAAACTGTCTGCGGTGACGAATTGGGAGGACCGGACGACTTGCGTGCTCTTCGGCGACGGTGCCGGTGCTGCCGTGTTGCGGATCGCCGCAGTTGAGGAAGGCTCGATCCTCGCGACGGAAATGGGAACCGACGGCAATCTTACCCACCTTCTCAACATTCCCGGTGGCGGCACCGCCTGCCCAATCACGAGTGAGAACGTCGGCCAGCATCTCGGCACGCTCACCATGATGGGCAAGGAGGTATTTAAACACGCCGTCACCCGCATGAAGGAAGCGGCGGAAAAAGTGATCGAACGCTCCGGTCTCCAGCCGGAAGATATCGCCTGTGTCATCCCCCATCAGGCGAATTTGCGGATCATCGACGCCATCGCCGACCGCCTCGCCGTTCCGAACGAGCGGGTGTTCGTGAACCTCGATAAATACGGCAATACCTCCGCCGCAGCCGTGGCCATCGCTCTCGACGAAGCAAACCGCAGCGGTGCCTTCAAGCGGGGCGACCATATCGTACTCGTCGTCTTCGGTGCCGGGTTGACCTGGGCGGCGGCGGCGATCCGGTGGTAGAATTTCACTCGAAAAGTCGCTCCAAATCTGGACGGAACCGGGCGCGGATGATTTCGTTGTCCGCAGTGAAGGTGCTCAGAAATGCGCACCGGGCCTCCGGGGTGAATAGGGCGCATCCCGGTCCGCGCTGTCCGGTGAGGGACGTGGCAAGCCTGCCGCGTTCGCTGTCCGGACTCGCTCAACGAAACCGGAGACCGAACTGCGGTTCTGGATGGTGTTGCTGAAGGGCCGCCAAGCGAGTTTCTCCAAGCGCGTCACCGCTGCTCCTAGCACCGGGTGGGGCGTGCCAAAATCCTTCTCATGCGAGATCGCTTGGAACAAGTCATTGTGCTTGGGCAGGCGTTTCCCGGTGGCGTCGAAGGCAGGCGGTTAGCGAGCGCTTGCCCGAGGTGGCAAGTTTTTTCAGGTGCCTCCCGTGCGAACCTGCTCTCCCTAGCTTGATCGCCGTGGGAGCCGCCTGCGGATTTGTGGATTGCCAAAGCGGGGAACCCTGCATAACTTCCCGGTCCGACGGGAAATCCATAGCAGGATGCCCGTCGCACGAAACGATTATTACCACCGTGGGATTTTTGGATGCCATCAAACGCTGGCGCTTGGCCCGATTGGGACTCTCGTCAGGAAAAAAACGCCGGGTTCACAGCGAAAATCCCGTGATCCAGGCGCTGGAGGAAAGTTTATGGGTGAAACTCGCCCTCTACGCCACCTTCGCCGTAAGCAGCGCGGTCCTCGTGCTCAAGGCTTCCAACGGCACCTCCTTCGCCGATGATTCGCTCAGAGGTGCGCTGTTCGGCCTCATCATCTCGGTCACCGCCATCGTGATGTTCCACGTCAGCCTGCAAAGCTCTTGCCACCGCAACAGCCGGGTGGTGCTGGTGCTCGGCGGACTGCTCGGCCACCTGCTTATGGTCCGAGCGGTGATAAGCCTAGCGGAAATTGGGACAATTCCCGAGGTGTTCCGCTTTTTCGCCGTCCCCTTTGCCTTCGCGCCGATGCTGCATGGTGTGCTGTTAGGCCGCGCGGTCGGCTCGTTCTCCGCAGTCTATGTCACGCTGATCGGCTGTCTGCTAGTCCCGCAGATGGATGTCCCAGGCTACATGATCCTCAGCTTGGTGGGCGGTATGACGAGCGTGCTGCTCGCTTATCAAGTCCGCAAACGCCTCCAGCTCCTGCAGTCCGGCATCGCCGTGGGCGCGGTGACCTTGGTGCTCGGCATGGTGCTCGGCCACCTGAATATCGGCGCCTGTTTCGGCAAAGACGCGGTGGATCACTTGCAGATTCTCGGTTCCGGCAGCGCCGCCGCCTTTGGCACGGCGGTGATCACCGCGCTATTGATCAGCGGCCTGCTACCCTTGTTCGAAGGCACTTTCCATCTCACCACCGACATCAGTTGGTTGGAACTCAGCGACCTCAATCACAAGCTACTCCGGCAAATGCAACTCGAAGCGCCCGGCACCTTTCACCACAGCCTAGTCGTCGCCTCCCTCGCCGAGGCCGCTGCCGAGAAAATCGGTGCCAACGCCCCAATGTGCCGCGTTTGCGCGTATTTCCACGATGTCGGAAAACTCAAAAAACCCGGCTATTTTATCGAAAACCAACACGACGGTCGCGAAAACCCCCATAACACGCTCACTCCCACGATGAGCTCGCTCATCATCATCGCCCACGTCAAGGACGGCGTGGATCTCGCGGTGAAACACAAGCTCAACCCACGCATCATCGACGTGATCCAAGAGCACCACGGCGACTCGCTCGTGATGTATTTCTACCGCCGCGCCCAAGAACAGAAGAAGTCGGAAATGGAGAAGGTAGATCGCCGCCAGGAAAATCCCGAGGACCTGCCAGCAGTCGATGAGAAAAATTTCCGCTACCCCGGCCCGCGCCCTAGCTCTCGCGAGAGCGGCATCATCGCCCTCGCCGACACCATCGAGAGCGCCTCCCGCTCGCTCCAAAAACCCACGCCCAGCAAGATCCGCACCATGGTCGATGACCTCGTGCGCACAAAAATCAACGACGGCCAACTCGACGACTGCCCGCTCACATTGCGCGAGCTCGCCATCGTCAAGGACAGCTTTTCTAACACGCTCCGCAGCATGTTGCACAGTCGGATCGACTACCCGAAAGACGAGGCTCCCGCCGCCACCAAACGCGCGGCCAACGACGCCTCCCACGGCGGTCGCGTCATCCCCATGCCGAAGCGCGCCTGACTTTTCCGGAAACCCACATCATGTCGCTCGAAGTCATCATCGGCAACCACCAGCAAGCCACGGAAATTCCCGAAAGCTGGCTCACCGCCTTGGAAAGCGTTGCGCATGAAGCTGCCCGCCTTACCCTGGAACATGCCGCTGAGGACGACTCGCCACTCGCCCTCCTCGCTACCCTAGAAGTCGCCCTCGTGGACGAAGCCACCAGCGCCCAGGTCCATCGCGATTTCATGGATATCGAGGACGCCACCGACGTCATCACCTTCCACCACGGCGAGATCGTAATTTGTACCGAAGTCGCCGAGCGGCAGGCCGCCGAATACGGCGAACCACTCGGCCGCGAGCTCCTGCGCTACCTCGTCCACGGCTTACTTCATCTGGCAGGCCACGAGGATGACGAAGCCGCCGACCGCGTCGCCATGGAGGCCGTGCAGGAGGAAATAATCGCCCGCCTCTGGACCCCCGCCCTGAGTGATCGCCTCAGCCGGTGATTTTTTGAAATGAGCCGCATCCACCACTCCGTCTGCCGTTGGTGTTATCAGGACATCCCGTTAGTAGACCTCTGCCTCGCCGTTAGAGACATCGGGATTTCATCCATCGAGCTGGTCATGCCAGCGGATATGCCTTTGCTAGAAAGCCACGGACTCACCTGCGCCATGATCAGTTTTCCAGTTGGTGAAACGCCGGATGGCACCAAGGTCGGCGGCATTGAAAAAGCCTTCAACCGCCTTGAGCACCATGACACTCTAGTCGCGATTTACGAGCCACATCTCAAGGCCGCCGCCGCCGCTGGGGCCAAAAACGTCATCGTTTTCTCCGGCAACCGCGAGGGCCAGACCGACCTCAAGGGCCGCGAAAACTGCGCCATCGGCCTGCGCCGCCTCTTGCCTCTCGCAGAAAAACTCGGCCTCACGCTCGTCATGGAACTTCTCAATAGCAAGATTGATCACCCGGACTACCAATGCGACCACAGCGCTTGGGGCATCGCGCTGTGCGAAATGTTAGAAAGTCCTAACTTCGGCCTGCTCTTCGACATCTATCACATGCAGATCATGGAGGGCGACATCATTCGCAGCATCCGTGAGAATCACCGCTTTTTCACCCACTACCACACTGGCGGCTGCCCCGGCCGGAATGAGATCGACGCCAGCCAAGAGCTTTACTATCCGGCCATCATGCGGGCCATCGCGGACACCGGCTATCAGGGTTTCGTCGGCCAGGAATTCATCCCAATGAGCGCCGCGCCCATCGCCAGCCTCCGCGCCGCCGTAGAGATTTGCAGCGTGTGAGCCTGACGGATGCAAAGAGATTCGCGGCAATTTACTGTTCATGTCATGTCTCCTCCATTAGGGCTTGCATTGTGGGCGGCGGGTATTTTTAGTCCTGTATGCTTTTGAATCACTCCACCCGGCGCTTGGCTGTCTGCTAGTGCTTGCTGATGCTCCCATGACCCGCAGATTTCTGGGTAACACCAACTTCCAACAAACCAAACAAATAATGAACTCTCAAAAACTGACATGGCGCGAAGACCAGAAAGTGGCATGGCCGATGAAAAAAATGGGGCACGGGCTGCTTGGAGCCGCTGAAGGCGCGATGTTGTATTTCATTGCCCGTGACTGGTGTTCTGGAAAACGGCAAATTGTCGAGGTGGGCTCGTTTTTGGGGGCCAGCGCATCACTGCTGGGCAGAGGTCTCAGGGAAAACAGCAACCGGCAAAGCGATGTGTTTGTCCACTGTTTCGACCTCTGGGAGGCGAAGTTCGGAGGCTTGGGCGATTTCATCCGCAGGAAGATCGAGCCAACCTTCACTGAAGGCTCTGATTTCACGCATCTGTTTCTCAAGCAGGTCGAGGAAGTGGCGGATCTGATCAAGCCGCACAAATGCGACTTTGAGGAAGCGTCTTGGACCGGAGGCGAAATAGATCTGCTGTTCATCGATATCGCCAAAACTCCTTCGCTGAACCGCGTGACGTTGGAACGTTTTTTGCCTTCTGTCGTTGTCGATGGATTCATGGTCCAGCAGGATTTCCATAATCCCGACAATCCATGGATTCAAACCTCGCTGGGTTATCTGATGGAATACCTGGAAGTGATCGAACCCCGGGCTGATGACAGCGCATTCTTCCGTCTTCGTCAGGCTATACCCCAAGAAGTCCTGAAGGAAGCCGGGCGCTACGAGGATTTGAGCTTTGGCGAGCGGCTTGATCGTCTGGAAGCGCTGATCGCCGGGTTTCGATCCGAGAATTTCAACGAACGTTATCTGGAACTCATCAAGGCGCGCCTCATCATGGAGTCCGGTGATCGTGAACGAGGGTTGGCAAATCTCAAGGCAGCGAAGGATCGCGTCGGGCCAAACCCCGGCAGCGAGGATTTCTTCTGGCAACGGCGCAGCGACAAGGTGCTGAATTCGAATTACGTTATCAACTGAAGCTCTTCGGGACTCCTGCCTGCCGTGGCTTGCATTGCGGGCAACCGGGTGGGATGAGTGATGTTGCTTTAAACTGGGGAGGTTTTTCTTTGCCGTTAAAATGTTAGGATCTCACGGGGCTGGCTGCCGGATAGTTGATACGTGCGCGCGATCACTCTTGCAAGCCCCGGCGCGGGGCAGGGCTGAAGCATCTAAATTTTACACCGCAAAGCCGCAAAGAACGCAAAGAACGCAAAGGGAACGCAAAGGGGTTTCAAAAAGGAAATCGGCATCATATTGGCGAAGTGGGCGAGAACTCATTCTGCCATACTCGAACTTCTTGAGAATTCCTCTGCGCCCCTTTGCGGCCTCTGCGGCTTTGCGGTAAATCCAGTGTTTTATTGACGCCTCGACTCTGACGGAACTGTTCACCGCCGGAACCCCCACGCTTGCACCCGCCCGGCGGATCGCCCACCTTCCCGCCATGAGCGACGCCATGATCGAAACCACCGACCTCCACCGCAGCTACCGGATCGGGCGCAAATCTATCGAAGTCCTCCACGGCATCGACCTCCGCATCCACCGTGGCGAGCGCGTCTTCCTCTGCGGCCCAAGTGGCGCGGGCAAAACCACCCTGCTCTACACCCTCGCCGGGCTGGAACATCCAGAACAAGGCAGCGTGAAAATCGACGGCACCGACCTCTACGCCCTCGGTCGCCGCGAACAGGCCCGTTTCCGCAATCAGCGCATCGGCTACGTCTTCCAAAACTACCACCTCCTGCCGGAACTCACCGCCTTGGAAAACGTCGCCGTCCCCGGTGCCATCGCTGGTCACGACTCCACGGCGCTTGCCCGCATGGCACTTGACCGCGTGGGTCTTAGCGACCGCACCGATCACCTGCCCGCCGAGCTTTCCGGCGGCGAGCAGCAACGCGTCGCCATCGCCCGCGCCATCGTCAACCAGCCCAAAGTCCTCTTCGCCGACGAGCCGACTGGCAATCTCGATTCGACAAACAGCGCGGAAATCATGGCCATTCTGCTGGATCTCGCCACCGAGCACGGCGTCACCCTCGTCGTCGTCACCCACGATCAAAATCTAGCGAAAGTAGGCGACCGCACGCTCATCATTAAGGACGGCTCGATCCATTCGGCATAGGTGAATTGGAGATTACGCGAATGTCGAGTAGTCCGCATTTTTCTAATTCATTAGGCGTAAAATCGAAGACCTCCCCAGCAAGGAAGCTACCTGCCCCTGGATAACGGCTCACGCCCGGTTTTGAACTGCGATGCGGGAACAAAAAGTCGCTTGACCGCAGGCCCAAGCTCCGCCCGTTAAATTCACGAGCTGGGTGCCGGTATTCCGGCGGAAAACTCCACGAATGGCGCTTGTCGTGGAAAGCGCCGAGCGGGTAGAATCATTTGTGCCTGCGAAAATACTTCCCCTCAGGCTGTGTAACTTTTGATTTTATGGCAAACCGCAAATCAAAGATCTCTGGCCCGAAATACAAGGACACCGGCACTCTTGCGCTCGCCCTTTCACAGGAAGGCCATGTCGAGCAATATCGCGGAGTCTTCTCGTCGCCCTACATCCGCAGCCATTTCCGCAAGCGGTCGGATTTCCCAAGCAAAGACGAGCTAAAGTCGATCTACGACCAAGCTCGAAAGCTGTGGTCCGAGAATTACACCGCACTTCGCAAGCAAAACGAGGCGTTCACCCGCACCCAGTTTATCGACCCAGTTCTAAAGCTGCTAGGCTGGCATTTTCTCACGGAATCTAACATGCCGAAGGAAAAGCATGTAAAAACCCGTAAGCGCCCAGACTACTGCTTATTTGCCGACAATGAAACCCTGATTGAAGCAGCATCCGGCACGGACACAGACATTTACCGCGCCAGTGCCACCGTCTTGGAGGCCAAGCGCTGCCAACACAATCTCGACGATGCCTCTCGCGAGGAAACCCCAGGTTGGTTCCCCAGCCAGCAAATCCAAGACTACCTCTCCCACGCCCGCGACAGCACCGGCAAACGCTTCTTCGACTGGGCCATCCTCACCAATGGCAACGAGTGGCGGCTCTACACGGATAAATCTTCGCGGGATGCCTATTTCTCGTTTCACCTCGCGCAAAACGAAGCCTTCTGCGATCTCGAATCCTTCCGCCTGTTTTACGCACTCTACCGCGCTGAGTCATTTGTCCGTGGCTCATCAGGAAATTGCCTGCTAGATGAAATCCACCAGCAATCCCTCACCGCCCAATCGGAACTTGAGAAAAACCTCCAGAACCGCGTCTTCAACGTCCTCGAAGATCTCGGCTCGGCATTCCGGCGGGAACCCCGAAACCACATCAGCGATGGCGAGGCAGACCTCGAAAAAGTCTATCACCACAGCCTGATTTTTCTCTATCGGCTGCTCTTCGTACTCTATGCGGAAAGCCGCGATCTCCTGCCCATCCGGCGGGAACGGATCGGCGGCGACAGCTATTACCGGGATAATTTCAGCCTCCAGCGCTTCGTCGAAAAACTCCGCAACCGCCGCGAGTTCCCATCCAACGACGATACCCGACTCTACTCCAGCCTGCTCGATCTCTTCGGACTCATCGACGGTGGCGACGAACGCCGGAACAAACTCGCCAGCGTCACCCGCTTCAATGGCGGCCTTTTCGACCTGAAAAAGGAAACTAGTCTTGCCCCAGAAATCGATGAATGGCGCATCGGCGACAAGGACATGGCGAACGTCCTCCGGCAGCTCATCTTCGCCCAGCCTCCGCCCTCCTCCCGCCAGTCCCAGCAGACGCTCGCCACGGAAGAAGCCATCGACTACGCCACCTTGGAAGTCCGCCAACTCGGTGACATTTACGAAGGGTTGTTAGGTGCTCATTTCCATGTGGACGACCGCAACCGCGACTCGCTCACCTTGAAAAACCAGAACGGTGAGAATCACCGGCAGGGCATTTTCTACACCCCGGACTGGGTGGTGCTTTTCCTCGTCCGCCAGACGCTCCGCCCCTTGCTCGATGAGATCGAACAATCCTCCGAAGTACAAAAGGCACTCACTGGCAAGAGCGAGGAAGCCAAGAAAAACGACTCCTTCGCCCGTGCCGTCCTTGCTCTGGATCTTTGCGATCCGGCCATGGGCAGCGGCCACTTCCTCGTCCGCGCCACCGAGTTTCTCGCAGAAGAAATTTTCAAGCACCCAACCACGAAACTGAAGACCGAAAAGGTCATCAAAGGCGAGCGAAGCAAATCAGACATCAAAAAAAGCGGTCTTATTCCCGTAAGTCCCGGCCTGAGTCAGGACGATGCGGAAATCGCCTATTGGCGGCGGCGCGTGGTGGAAAGCTGCATCTACGGCGTGGACCTCAATCCCATGGCCGTGGAGCTCGCGAAACTCTCGCTCTGGCTCACCTGCATCGCCACCGATGAGCCGCTGAATTTCCTCGATCATCACCTCATGCACGGCAACACCCTGCTCTACGCAGAGCCCGTGCAGTTAGACCGCGCACCCGGTGCCACGGGCGACGATCAACTCTTCGATCTCCGGGATGCGTTCGCGGAAAAACTCTCCCACGTCATCCGCACCTCCACCAGCATCGAGAGCCAGCCGAATACCGAGCTGGACCGCATCAAGGCCCTCGAAAAAGCCTGGGGCCGGGCGCAAGAAAGCCTCGATACCCTCCTGACCACGGCGGACCTCTGGCTGGCACTTGCCGATGGCCTCACCCTTTCTCCCGACGACTACCTGCTCCTCCAGCGCCTCGTCTATCGCCCCGGTGACCTCGATCCCACGCAGACCGCCAAGGCGGAAACGCTGGCGCACAAACTCCCGGAAATGCTCGCTCCCTATCAGCAGCGGCATCAGGCATTCCATTGGCAACTCCGCTTCCCCGGCGTCTTTTACCACGACGATGGCCAGCCGCTTCCCGAGAAAAATGCCGGTTTCGATGCCATTCTCGGCAATCCGCCCTACATCTCCACCCAGACCCAGACTGGTGGCGGCGATCCACGCCGTTTGCTCACCCAGCGCTTCGGCTATGCGGATGACCTCTACGTGCATTTCACCGATCTCGGCTTCCGCCTGCTGCGTCCGGGCGGCGGCTTCGGCTTCATCGTATCCGACACCTTCTTCACCCTCGGCACCAAGGAACGGATGCGCGAGCTGCTCCAATCCCACACCCTCGACTACCTCGGCCAGTGCGATCCCTTCAATGCCACCGTGGATGCCGCCATCTTCGTCGCCCGGCGCGGTCAAAAAATTCCGCTCGCCCCGCTGACCTTCATCCAAGCCCGCCCACGCTGGGTGGAAGCCAAAAAGCGCAGCACCCCGGAAATCGACCTGCCAGATTTCTCCAGCGGAAATGTGGATTGGGAAAAATCCAAAACCACCGCTCTAAGCACTCAGCCGTCCATTTCCGCCCATCATGCGGAAGTGGGAAGCCTGCGAGTCCACCGCGTGCCGCAGCACCTTTTCCTAACCGCCCACAAGCGCGCTTACTTCGAGCCGCAATCCGGCACCCTCCGCCTGTTCCAACGCTTCAACAAGCCCGTCAAAAAACTCGTCGATGAGTGGTGGCCGCGCATCGAGACTTCCGCGAAATTTTCTCAAAACCTTGGCGAACTTCGCAAGTATCACAAAACCCTGAAACCCGGCGACGTGACCCTCGTCGGACTCATCGCGGAAGGTGGACAGGGGATGCGCACCGCAAACAATGCCCGTTTCATCGCTTACCTCGAAGGATCACCCCAAGCCCGGAAGCTTGCGGAAAAAGCCGATACTTGGCACCTACGCTGGCTCGATGACGATCGCATCCGCGCCATTTACAAGGAACGACTCTACCATCACGGTGGCGATCCAAAACAAACTCCCGGCAAGCAACGCGCCGCATGGGAAGCCGCCGTGCATGATCTCCGCGCCCAGTTCACTCCGGCGCAACTCGGATTCAGCAAAATGGATCTGTTCCGGATCGCCCCACAAAATCTCATCGCGGATGATAGTGACTATCGCTTCGCCTTCGAAGTCCGCCGGAAATTTCTCCTCAACCACTGGCAAACGGAACCCCTACTAACGGAATTCTGGCAGCTTGGAAAGTTAGGAGCCAGCAAGGAAAAGCTCGCCAAGCAAGCCGCCAAGGAGGATGCTGCCTTCTGCAATCTGTGCGGCCTCATCAAACAATGGGTGGTAGAAGAAAACGCCATCCGCCGGGCACAGAACAAACCCATGATTCCGCGAGATACCCTGGCCCTGCGTTCCAGCGAAAGTTACGATGATGCGGATGATGTAAATCGGATTGCTACGATCTACGCAGGTTTGGCAGGCAAGGCCATTTATCTCCCTTTCCGCAAAGGCGATCCTGACGGCAGCCGCTGGCTGGATAACGAGCCATTGTTCATCCAGTGGACGGATGATGTTGCGAGCTTCATGTATGCGAATAGCGGGAAAAGCGCGCCTAACATGCCCGTGATGCGCAACGCTCATCTTTATTTCACTGCCGGAGTCACATGGTCGTTGCACGCCAACCACGTTGCCATGAAGAGTCGTTTTCAAGAGCCGTGCATATTCGATGCAAGCGGTCCACGCCTCACGCCGTTGTCGGGTTTAATGAAACCAGAAACACTAATGGCACTTTTCAATTCTGACATTTGCAGTTTCGTCTTAAAAAAGTTCGTTAAACACAATCAGGACATCGAAATTAATGATGCCCGCCAGATCCCCATCGTCATCCCGACCCCCTCGCAAGAAGCCGAGCTCGCATCACTCGCGCGGCAGTGCATGACGCTCAAGCGGGCGTCCTTTGCCAAGGAATCCCTGAGTCAGGAACTCGTGGCCGAGGTCCGCGCATGGGCGCAACGCCTTGCCAAGGAAGCTCCGCCCTATCTCCGCCCAAGCGCCCAACTCACCTTCGCCACCGATCCGAACGATTGCCTCACCCTTCTGGAACGCGCCATCAGTTGGTGTGCCGAAAGACTCTACGGCGTGGAGGGACAGGGCCCCTTCGATGAATTCTGAATCGTAACTGGCAAATAGACAAATCTTCCACCCATGGACCCATCCCATTTCCAACTCGACCGCGCCCCGATCATGGAGGCGGTGCTGGATATCGACTGCGATCTGCCACCGACGCTGGATTGGAGCCTTCTTCAAGCATCTGCACATGAAGCGTTCCGCGAACGATACCCGAAGCTCCGGCAACAATTCGTCCAGAATCCTGTCATCACCACAGAGAAGGACGCGCCCGTTTTACAGCTCAACGAAGGTCTCGGAGCGGTTCAATTTTTAACGGCGGATGAGAAGCAACTCGTGCAGTTCCGTGCGAATGGCTTTTCATTCAACCGACTCGCCCCCTACACCACGCTGGATGATTATCTGGGAGAAATTCAAACCGCTTGGGAGAAATTCCGCGAGCTGGCGGGACCGGTGATGGTGCGCAAGATCGGACTGCGGATGATCAACTGCATCTTGCTCCCGATAGACGAGGGAAAGTTCAAGATTTCCGACTACCTGACGACCGCTCCCCGCCTGCCTGACACCGGAATGAAGCTGGGAATCGTCGGCTTTCTTGACCAGCAGGTGGTGGCGGACGAGGAGACCGGCAATCTGGCGAACATCGTCAAAACCTCGCAACTGCCGGAGGACGACAAACTGCCGGTGATCTTGGACATCGACGCATATATCCTGTGCCAGATGGCTCCGCCGGAATGGAGCGAACTGCTGCCCAGGATCGAATCATTAAGAAACTTGAAAAACCGGATTTTCCAGCACACCTTGACGCCGCAATGCCTGAACCTGTTTTCTCACTCGGACTGATGGTGGCCGGATACACCACTCTGACAGCGCTGTCCCGGCAGGGTTCCGCCGTGTCACGGGAAGCCGCCGCCGTCCGGCGCAACGCCTCCAGTCTGGTGGAGCGGACGGAACAGTCAGTGGCACTCTTCGGCCCCAAGGCAATCGCCCTTTCGGAACTGTCCCAACTTGCCACCGAGTGCTGCGTTGAGGATTGGGATGGCTACGGAGCGCTTGCATTGGATGCTCGGGCGCTGCGTCTGGCTCAGGAAATTATCCGCTCGCTGCCTGAAGAACTGCCAATACCCTCATTTTCAATCGAACCGGACGGTTGTGTTTCTTTAGACTGGATGCCGTCCCGGAATCGCACTTTCACTCTCAGTGCTGGAAAGACAGATCGTCTCCCATACGCTTGGATCGACGGGACCGACCGGGGGCATGCGGTGGCGAGGTTAGCCGACGGCCAGCTACCCTCGCGCATCGTTCAGGAAATCCGACGTATATGCAGCAATGACACTTCCCTCCGGGCTGCCTGATATCGTTGCGGATGAAGAGGATGTGGCGAGGTTTCTCACTTCATCAGGACACTACAATGCGACTATGGTGAAACCGGCGGCTTTCATGCCAAATCCTCGCAACGGAGAAACATCCGTGTTCCGCCATGGCGCGGTACCTCTGGAGGATCTAAAATCTTTGGGTGATCAAGAACTTGGCGGCGAAAGGCGCGTTCATGGAGTCGCCATTATAAAAGCGGGCATGGTTAGGGCCGCGAAGTTAGAATTACGAGCTAGCGAGCCTCCTCCCCGTCATGCCGACATTATTGGCTGGTCTTGGACTGCGCATGACCCGGACATCGGTAAGGCGGCACAGAAGGAACTCGCTGCCCTGCTCGCCCAGAAAGCGGGAGAACCTATCCGATTCTAGTGTCCCGCAAAATGAATTTCGTTAGATAGTATCCTGTGATGGGAACGAGCTATGATTTCGTAAATCAAATCGCCTGGACTAACTGCGGAGATGACCGCGAAACATCCCTTTCCTGCCTGCGTCTCAGGGCGCTGCTTTGCCGACGAAGTGCGCGGATGAAGAGATTGGTATCCCGCCAAATCCAGCGGTAGAACTCGGCATCGGTCGCACCCAAGGCTAGCAACGCGCCCCGGTGGTTCACCCACAGCACCGTTCCCGCCATGAGGCCGCGCAGTCGAAAACGCAGTCCCCAGAGCCAACCATAGTTGGATCCGTTGCTGTAGGTTCATGGTGTGGTTAGGTTGCGGCTGAAACCTGCGGCCCGAACCTGAGGAAATGATGCGGTTTCGATGAAGAATTCGCGAAAAATACCGAGCTGGGCAAACCTCACCGGATGGGTTTTAAACAAGCGACCTTTGGAGTGCTCCGACGTGTCGAAGCTCTCTCACTGGCCGACATGCCGGCCAGTGAGAAAGCGGAGACCTGTCTCCGCACTCCGAAGTCCGCTAGCCGTAGGGCTGGACGCGGGCGGTCGGGCGGCCTACACCTCGGGCATGACCGTTCGCACCCGTTTCGCCCCATCGCCCACCGGCTACCTGCACGTCGGCGGCGCGCGCACCGCTTTATTCAACTGGCTGTTTGCCCGAAAGCATGGCGGGGTTTTCGTGCTGCGGGTGGAGGACACGGATGCGGCACGCAACACGGAGGAGGCCCGGCAGGCGATTTTCGACGGCATGAATTGGCTGGGTCTGGACTGGGATGAGGGCCCGGAGCGGGGCGGAGATTTCGGCCCATACTATCAAAGCGAGCGCCGGGAAATCTATGACGCATGGTTTGCAAAACTGTTAGCTGCGGGACGCGTCTATGAGGACGGCGGGGCTTGGCGTTTCCGATTTGATCGAAAGCCGGTGACGATGCGCGATCTCGTCTGCGGCGAGGTGACGATTGATTACCGCGACGAGTCCAACACCCCGGACATGGTGGTTAAGCGTTCGGACGGAAGTTATGTTTTCCACTTCGTTAACGTGGTGGACGATCTGGAAATGGAGATCACCCACGTCATTCGCGGCGAGGATCATTTGATGAATACGCCCAAGCATTTGCAGCTCATCGAAGCCTTCGGTGGCATCGCTCCGCAATACGCGCACATCCCGTTGATCCTTAATCCGGACGGCTCGAAGATGTCGAAACGGGACGCGGGCGCGGCGGTGGGCGACTATCCACGGCAGGGCTTCCTCGCTGCGGCGGTGGTGAACTTCCTCGCTCTGTTAGGCTGGAATCCGAAGACCGAGGACGAAATATTTTCCCGAACTGAATTGGCGGAGTTGTTCACTTTGGAAAACGTCAACCGCGCTCCGGCACGCTTTGATCTGGAGAAATGCAAGTGGATGAACCAGCAGCATCTGCTAGGAGTCAGCGGCGATGAGTTCGCGGCGGCGGCGAAGCCCTTCGTGGAAGCGGCGGGACTGCCTTTGCCGGACAACTACGCAGCGGTGATCTCGGCGGTGAAAACTAAAGTCCGCTTGTTCAGCGAGGTGCCGGCGGCGGTGGATTTCCTGCTGAAGGAGGATTTTGCATACGATCCCGAGGCGGTGGCCAAGGTGGGCGGCAACGCGGTGGCAGTAGGACTGTTAGACGGGCTGGCACAGGCATTGGCTATGCTTCCCGCGTGGTCGGCGGACGCGGCAAAAGCAGCTTTAACTGATGTGGCGGTGGCGGTGGGCGCGAAGCCGGGGCAACTGATGTTCCCGCTGCGGGTCGCACTAACAGGCCGGGCGCACGGGCCGGATCTGGGGGATGTGCTAAATTTGTTAGGACAAAATCGCTGTGTGAAACGCGTGCGGGATTTCGCACGAAACTATGATTGAAATATCTGGAGTGCGGGAATTTATGCCACCTAAAACCAGCCGCGCGGAATGAATTCCGCGCTCCAATTGTCAAATGAAAGAAGTTTACACACTCGAAGATCTGGCCTCGCGCGAACTGCTGGACACAGGTGCCGACAAACCCGCGCGGCTAGCGGTGATCGGACATCCCGTGGCGCACTCCGCCTCCCCAATGTTGCACCAAGCGGCCTTGAATGCGGCGGGGATCGACGTGAGATATGTCCGCATCGACATCGGGCCGGGGCAGGTCGGCGAGGCTTTCCAGCAGATGCGAGCGCTGGGTTTCATCGGTTGCAATGTGACGGTGCCGCATAAGCTAGCGGCAATGGAATGGTGTGAGGTGGATCCGGCGGCGGCTCAGTTAGGCGCTGTGAATACAATCTGCTTCGGGGAAACTTCGACGCGCGGCTACAACACCGACGGCCCGGGCTTCGAGAGTGCCATTCACGACAGTTTCAAACTATCACTCAACATGCGTAACATCGCAATTGTCGGCGCGGGCGGCGGCGCGGGTAAGGCGATCGCCACCCAATGTTGCCTCTCTGGCGCTGGTAAACTGCTGTTAGTAAATCGCACACGGGAGAAACTCCTGCCGCTGATGGATCAGTTAAAGACCTTGAAGTCCGGCATGGAAATCATCGGCATCACCTTCGATGATCCATCGCTGGCGGGGCATTGCCTGAGTTGTGACTTGATCGTAAACACCTCGTCGGTCGGCTTGAAACCGGGTGACCCATCGATTTTACCCTTGGCCTGTGTGCGCAAGGATCACCTCGTTTACGACACGATCTATCAACCGCCGGTGACGCCCTTGTTGGCCGCCGCCAACGCACTGGGCTGCCGCACCTCGAACGGCCTGTCGATGTTGATCCATCAGGGCGCACTGGCGTTTCAACGCTGGTATCCGGGCAGCGAACCCTTGCCCGTGATGCGGGCGGCGATGGCTCATTTAATTGTAGGCTGATCCGGGACATCCACGCCGGGGACATCGGTGGCATACCAATGGCAAGCGATCACATCAGCGAGCTCGAAGTGGCGCTCCAGGTCCGTGTCGGTGCGGCGGATCTTCGCCCGAATGCGGATGAAACCCTCGGGGTCGATGCTGGGAAGCTTGACGCCGAAGACCCGCGCCCCGCTTTTTTCCAGCTTGAACGCGGTGCCTAACAATCTGCCGTTTTTACTATCGCGCTTGACCAGGAATTCTGGAGAAACATAACCGGGGTTTTTGGAATCACCGAAGCGGGGTGAATAGAGCACGATGCTGATCGTTTCCGCGTTTTTCCGCTCGTCAGCCAAGCGTTCACGGGCGAGCAGGCGGAACTCGCCCTGCGGCTCGCCACTGCCTGCCAGGAACAAGGTCCACGGATAATCGCTGAAGCGGGCGTAATGATCCCAATCGAGCCGCCACTCGTCATTTTCCGCCACAAAAACCGCATCCAGAGAGTGCCCGTCGGCGGTGGTCCACTGAGTTTCGATGGCGCGTCCGGCGGGCAGATGGATCACTGCGCGAGCGGTGATCGACAGCGTGCGGGGATCGATATTGACCAACGGATTCATGCTGTAAAAACGGGTCATGCGCGCGACCGAGGTGCTCGAATTTAGGACGTATTGGCTGCTTTGCTCCGGGGTGGCGGCCGAGAGGAAATTGGAGAATGCCGCGGTGCATAGCGGACTGGCTTTTTCCGTGAGGTGGATATCCTCCTCCGGGATGATATATTTGGGAGTGGCCTTGCTGACGTAGGGTGCCGTCTTGCTCGAGTTTTCCTGATAGAGCCATTTAGCCCCGAGAATGATGATGAAAAGGAGCGCCAGCCACGCTGAAACGAGCTTCACCATGAAATAGTTAGGCTTTCGTTTTCGAAACGATGCCTTGCCGGCATCCCAAATTCCCCCGGCTGTATGGGTGACGATGGCATCGGCCCTGGGAGCGAACGCAGGTATGGACGGCGGCGATTCAATGCCGAGCGAGGGATTACGCCCGCAGGCCGTGCAGGTGCGATCATCGACCTCCCCTGCGGCAGCTTGGAACATCGAGCCGCAGCGCCCGCAATGAAACCAGGAGGTGTTATTTTCGCTCACGGTTGAAGTCTAGGGTGTCAGCCAGTCGATGTGAAGCATCTCTCCAATCAGCCATTGATTTGCGAGCGCCCCGGCGGGTCCGCGTTCGAGGCGGAGCGTGATTTTCTGCGAGCTGCGGGCCTCGTCTAGAATGTCGCCCTTAAAAAACTTCTCAGCGATCACGCCCGCAGCCAGGGAATCGCGGAGGGCATAGCACCAGATGATGGTCCTGCCATCAGGCGAAACCAAACGATAGCTCTGATAGTCCGCCTCCGACCAACTGGCGGTGTAGTATTCCGCGATGGAGATGATCCCTCGGATCTCGCTGGCGTCGCCCCGGTTTTGTGCTAACTGCTCGAAGGAGGCCGTGCCGAAACCTGCGGTGGGCTTCCAATCCATGAGCAGGCGGTTGCCATCGTTGGTGAAATAGGCGGTGAATTTCGAGCCGTCCGGCAGTCCACCCGCCAATTGGGCGCAGGGGTGTCCGCCCATTTCCGATACGATCCATTCGGCATCGGCGGCTGGCATCCAGGATATGGCTAGTCCCAGCGGCTGCCAGTAGCGGCGCAGAATTTCCTGCAAATTCTTGCCATCCCGCAGCAGCGGCATGATTTCGTCGATCCGGCGAGCATGAGCATAGGCGCGGTATATTTGCGTGGCCTCCGGCTGCTTGGTGAGGAGCAGATTCAGTGCGTCGATGCCTGCGATCTTTTCCTCGATTTGCACGGTCAGCGTGCGGTCGTTCGGGTTGGTCCGAGGCTTGTCCGGGGCGTTGATGATAGGCAGCAAGATCATCGCCAAAATGACTACCGCCCCGACACCGCCCCCGGCCCCGAGGAGCCAGCGCATGGGATAGCGGCTGGCATGCCCCCAGTCTTGACCCTCGCCGCCGGGGTTTTTCGCGTTTTTTTCCCTGACCGGGCGCTCGTGAAATTTGAGCAAGGCCGTTACCTTGAGCGGTGACGGGAGTGCTTGCTCGAGCCGCACCACAGTCCCCGTGATTTCCTGCACCTCCAGCCGTGGCGATGAGTTCGTATGCGGTTCACGGCCGAGCTTCGAGTCGATCCGCAGGCCGGCTTCCTCCACGACCGCGATTTCCGCTCGCTCGCCCGCATTGCGCCATGGCGGCAGGGCGGCGGGCCGGGTGTTCGCTTCCAGCATGAAATCCTCCGCATCGTCCCAGCCGTCATCCGGGGAGACAGCAGGGACGTGATTGTTAGGGTCGATCAAGGGAGGATTCATCAGGTGCAACGGAATCGCTGAAAGGTGCGAGCAATCCGCGCGTCATGCAAGCGGCCATTGCAGCTTAACCCGACTTTCGCTGTTAGATGAAAAAACCGTCTAATTTCGCCCCTCTGAGGCGCTGGAAGCCTTGATTTTGCAAGGGGACGCCTCCGAAAATGCCTGTGGTGGAGACCTTTTGAAAAAATGAACGCAATCTCAACGATCCGGATCCCCAAAACCATCTAACAGCGAAAGTCAGGCCAAGCCCGAGCACGCGGCTGGGAACGATCTGGATGGTCGCAAGTGCGGCGAGGGATTTGATGCTTTGACGGCGGGTGATGATGGAAGGAGCCAGAGGTTAGATGTTAGAAGTTGTTGGAACTTGGAACTTGGAACTTGGAACTTCAGTTGTCCGCTGACTTGTCCCAGAAAAAGACCAAGTAGATCAGGGCGATGACTCCGGCCATGCCGGCTGGAAGAACCCAGAAGGTTTGCCACTGGTCTGAGGCAGCCTGGAGGAGATTCGGGTTCACCTCGGGCAGGCCGACTGAGAACATTTGTCCGAGCTTTTGCCCGTAGGTGAGCGTTTGCGGAACTGTGGCCTCCTTGATGGCGGAGGCGAGTGCCGCGTGTCCGCCGACATGCGCGCTCATTTTGGCATCGGCGATTTGATAACCGAAATACATGCCAACGCCCTGCGTGAAGAAGACCAGCATCGACTGCACTTGACTGCGCACGGTCGCTGGTGCGGTTTTGTCGGCATAGATGAAGCCGGTGACGAAGAAGAAGTCGTAGCTGACGCCGTGGAGCGCGATGGCGAGGAAGAGCATCCACACGACTTGGTCGGGCGCGCCGACGGAGAACAGCAGGTAGCGCAGCACCCAGGCGAGCATGCCAACGAGAATCATCCATTTCACCCCGAGCTTCCGGAAGAAGAACGGGATCAGGAGCATGAAGATGATTTCCGACATCTGCCCGACCGCCATCGACGAGGCGGGCTGACGGAAGCCCATGTCTGAGAGGAAGATCGATGTGGTGCTGAAGTAGTAAGCCAGCGGTATGCAGATCAGGGTGGAGCAGATGATGAAGACTAGGAATGAGGGCTTCTTGAGAAGCTTGAAGGCGTCCAGCATGAGCAGGCTCGACAAGCTGAGCGGCTGGCCCTTAGCCGGTGGTGGAGTGGATGGCAGGAAGAAGGCGAAGACGCTGAGCACAAGCGAGGTGGCTCCGGCGAGGGTGAAAATCTGTAGGTTGTTCGACCAACCGAGGAAGCCGACGAGCAGGCCTGCCGCGATCCAGCCGATGGTGCCCCAGACGCGGAGGGCGGGGAACTTGCTCTGGTCGCTGATGTTTGAAAACGCGATCGTATTGCCGAGTCCGAGCGTCGGCATATAGCAAAGCATATGGACGAGGAAGAGATGCTTCACCATCCCGGCATCTCCTTTCCCCGCGAATGACGGCACTGCAAGCATAGCGGCCCCGCCGATCAGCAGCAGGACGCCCATTACCTTTTCAGAAGGAAAAAACCGGTCCGCAACTAGGCCGAGAAACAGTGGCGCAATGATGGCGGCGATCGGCGCGGAGCCATACGCGGAGCCGATGATCGAGGCGAGGCCATTGGCATCCAAGCAGGCTCCCAACGTCACGAACCAAGCACCCCAGAGGAAGAATTGCAGGAACATCATCAGCGAAAGGCGGACGTTTGTGGAAGAAGATGGAGTGGCGGTCATGGATCGAATTAAAGAGGATTCACTAGCAAGTCGGATGCTGTTACTTCACGGCATCGTCCAAACTTCCACCAGTCCGAATCACGCTGGTTTTGCATTGAAAGAAACACGCCTTGAGATAGGTAGTGGCAGCGCATTTTTTGCTTTGAAACATTATGAATCCCTCTGATTTTAATCGTCGTAAATTTCTCGGGGTCAGCGGAGCCACGCTCGCAGTGACTGGATTTCCCGCCATCGTCCGCGGCCAAGATACCGCCAAGCAGGTTTTAAAAATCGGCCTGATCGGCTGCGGTGGTCGTGGCACCGGCGCTGCCAGCGAGGCGCTTGCCGCAGATCCAAATGTGAAACTCTGGGCGATGGGCGATGCCTTTGCCCCTGCCATCACTAACAGCCTCAACCAGTTGACTTCCTCCGGCAAGGTGGAGGTCCCGGAAGCGCGGCGCTTTTCTGGGCTCGATGCCTACAAGAGCGTGCTCGAGAGCGGGGTGGATGTGGTGATCCTCGCCACGCCACCTGGATTCCGCCCGCAGCATCTGCGCGCGGCGGTGGAGGCAGGTAAACATATTTTCTGTGAAAAGCCCATGGCCATCGACGTGGCGGGGGTGAAGTCGGTGATGGAATCCGCCAAGCTCGCGAAACAGAAGAATGTTTCGATCCAGCATGGTTTTTGTTGGCGATACGCGCCCGGTGTGCGTGAGGCCTACGGGAAAATAACGTCAGGTGAACTCGGCCGCATCGTGTCAATCTACGGCACCTACATGGGCACGCCGCCGAAGCCAATCCAGCCCGGTATGAAGAAGCCGGATGGCATGGGCGATGTGGAATGGCAGATTGCATGGTGGACCAACTTCGAGTGGCTCAGCGGCGGCCCCATTCTGGAGCAAGCGATCCACACGGTGGATAAAATTTCCTGGGCGATGAGCGATGTCGCACCGATCGCGGCAGTGGGCAATGGCGGGCGGGCGATGCGCACCGATATCGGCAACGTCTATGATCACTACAACGTCGCCTTTGAGTATCCTAACGGTGTGATCTGCCACCTCGGCGAGCGCCAGTATCCCGGCCTTTTTGGTGAGGTGATCGACCGCGTGTATTGTGAAAAAGGCACGGTCATTTGCCCGAGCCAGCCGATGGTCCTCGGGCTCGACGGCAAGAAACGCGAATGGATGTATCGCCCTCAGCCAGGGGTGGAGCAGAACATGTATCAGGTCTGCCACAACGAGTTTTTCGCCGCGCTCCGCAAGGGGGAAATCATCAACACCGGCGAGTACATGGCGAACAGCACCATGCTCGCCATCCTGGCGCGTGAGGCCGCGCACACCGGCGAACGCATCACTTGGGAGCAACTCTGGAAGGCCAATCAGGACAAGGCACCCGACACGCTGAAATTCGCTGATGCCTTCCCGACCGCCCCGGTGCCGGTGCCCGGCGTTTACAAACTCGCCTGACACGCCATGAAAATCCATTTGATTGCGGGTGCCACGCTTGCCGGGCTGGGACTCGGCCATGCCGCCGACCTGCCACGTCCCGACCTTCTAACGACGACCCAAGCCATTCACGAACTCATCGCGAAACAGCCGGACCCTGCCGCCGAGGCGATGAAACCCTATCAGGAAAAGGTTTTCATGGCGGAGGCTGCGCTTGACCTGGTCTCGATTCCAGGCGGCGAATTCACGATCGGATCGCCTGAGTCCGAAACAAAACGTGCGTCCACCGAAGGCCCGCAGCGGACGCTGAAAATCGAGCCATTCTGGATGGCCAAGGTCGAGACCACCTGGGCGCTCTATCAGCCATTCATGGAGAATAAAAAATCGCGCAACAAGGACGGCACCTTGAATCGCGACAGCAATCTAACGACCTCCGAGCCGCCGGTACAGAAGGACGGCGAGACGCTCGTCGATGTCATCACGCAGCCGACACCGCCCTATGTGCCGATGAACTTCGGGATGGGCGATGGGTATGACAAAGCCTGTCCGGCGATCGGCGTGACGCAGCATGCAGCGAGCAAATTCTGTGAATGGCTCAGCGCGCAGACCGGGCATTTCTATCGCCTGCCGACCGAAGCGGAATGGGAATATGCCTGCCGCGCCGGAACCACCACAGCCTACAGTTTCGGCGACGATCCGGCGAAACTTGGCGACTACGCGTGGTGGACTGGGAATTCCGAATTTCAGTATCAAAAGGTCGGCCAGAAGAAGCCGAACCCGTGGGGGCTTTTCGACATGCACGGCAACGTCGCCGAACTCTGTCTCGGGCAGTATGCGCCGGCAGCCTATGCCGCAATGAAGGAGGGGGCGGTGAATCCGTGGACCATCATCACCACGCGCTACCCGACCGTCGTGCGCGGAGGGAGTTGGTACGATGATCCTGATAAGCTTCGTTCCGCGGCCCGGCTAGGCAGCGATGCGGCGTGGAAAATGATCGACCCGCAGTTGCCCAAGTCGCAGTGGTATTTCACCAACGCGCCGTGGCTCGGCTTCCGTGTCATCCGTCCGCTCAAGACGCCGAGCGTGGAGGACATGCACCGATTCTGGAACATGGATGGCGCGTCGGAATGAAACACTTTCTCGTCGCTCTGATGCTGATCACCACGGCCCATGCGGACGAGAAACGCTTCGTCTTCGAGCGCGGACTGATGGGCACGCGCTTCGCGATCACCTGTCATGGAGTGGATCAAATTGTGGCGAAAGCGGCAGCAGACGCGGCCTTCACCGTCGCTGAAGAAATTAATGCGGTGGCCTCCGACTACATCGTCGGCAGTGAACTACTACGCTTATCGGAGAAAGCGGGCGGGCCGGTGAAAGTCTCGCCGGTGTTGTTCGATCTACTCACCCGATCCCTTGAGTTCGCGATTCGGACTAACGGCCGCTTCGACCCCACGCTCGGACCGCTCACCAAGCAATGGCGCGAGACCCGGCGCACCGGAAAGCTCCCGACACCTGAAGCACTGGCCTCCCTGAAATCTGCCTGCGGCTGGAACTTGCTCCAGCTCGATCCCGCTGCGAAAACCGTCACCCTAACTCATCCTAACATGCGCCTCGATCTCGGCGGCATTGCGAAAGGCTATGCGGCGGACGCGATGTTAGGTGTCATGAAATCCAAGGGCTTTTCCGCCACCTGCATCGCGGCTGGCGGTGACCTCCGGCTCGGCGATCCTCCGCCCGGCGCACAGGGCTGGGTCGTGGGTTTGAAGACTCTTGAAAAGGACCAGACCACTGGCCACATCGAAATTTCTAACTGCGCGGTCTCCACTTCGGGTGATCTCCAACAATCCGTCGAGATCGGCGGCATCCACTATGCCCACATCATCGACCCGCAGACCGGCCTCGGCCTCACAAATCATCTGGCAGTGACGATTGTCGCGCGGGATGCCACCACCAGCGACGCCTTGGCCACCGCCGCCTGCGTCGCCGGACCCGCCGAGGCGGAGCGCCTCGCCTCTTCATGGGGAGCTCTCGAGGTCAAAGTCGCCCAGCCTACGCATTGATCATGGAATGTGGCATCCGTCGTCGCATTCTTGTCGAGCAGCGCAATCATCAGCTTCAGTGATTATCATGGATAGTTACGTTAGATTGACGCGCGTGCCGGATCGGGCTAAATGTCGCGGATGATACTCCGCGTTTCGCATTTTCTCGCGCTGATCCTCGCCTGCGTCGGCGTAGCCCAAGGTCAGCTCTCGACCTCGCTGCGCTTGTTGAAAAACCAATACGTCGCGGGGGAAGCCGTCGTCGCGGTAGTCACCATCACCAACCACGCCGGCCAAGATCTCACCTTTTACGGCGACGGGCGCGTGCAGTGGCTCGATTTCAACGTCACCGACAGCCACAGCGAGTCGGTGACGCCGCGCGGCCATGAAATGTTTGGTAAAATGACTCTTCGCGCCGGAGAGTCCATGTCCCGTGAAGTCAATCTCGCGCAAATTTACCAACTCAGCCAGCCTGGAAATTTTTCCGTCAGCGCCGTCGTCCGGATGCCGGGAAACACCGGCGAGGGTTCATCCACGAACCGGGTGCGGTTCAACCAAAGCCCCGGCGTTCCCTACTGGACGCAAAAAGTCGGCATCCCAGGGAAACCGGGACAATCCCGGGAATTCCGTGTCCTCAATTTCAACGGCGATGAAAAAGCCCAGATCTACGCCCAAGTCATCGACGGCCAGAGCGGTGAGAACGTCCGGACTTTCCTCCTAGGCGATGTCCTGCTGCTGCGTAAACCGCTTACCGCCGTGGACCGCGCCCAACGAATGCACGTCCTGTTTTTGGCAACTCCAACCATGTGGGTCCACTGCCAGATCGACACGGACGGCAAGCTCGTGGACCGCCAAATCCACCAACGCGGCAGCCAAGGCGATCCGCAATTGCTGACATTCGCGGATGGCAGCGTGCGGGTTGGCAACAGCATTCCCTATGATGAAAAGGCCGCCGCCGAGGCGAAGGGAAAGATTCGCAAGGCCTCGGATCGTCCATCGGTCACGTATTGAATCGCCTTGCAATCTGCTAAATTCAGAATTTTCGTAAAACGCCTTTACAAATTTTAAAAAATTTAATATTTCTTAATTGTTTCACAGAGTTAACTTTTCTTTTTATGAAAGCAATCATCCAATTTCTCGCAATTGCCGCGCTTTGCAGTATCGGCAACCCGGTGGACGCGGCGAATTTTCGCACGGTCGTGATCGACGCCGGACACGGCGGCCAGGACAACGGTGGGCAATGGGGCCGGGTTTACGAAAAGCACCTCGCTCTGGACACGGCCGTCCGCTTGGAAAGTCGGCTGAAGAGCATGGGCTATCAGACCGTGATGACGCGCCGCAGCGACTATTTCATCTCGCTCCCGCAGCGCGTAAGCACCGGCAACCGCTACAGCAACGCCATTTTCGTGAGCATCCACTACAACTACACTTGGAAGCCGGATGTCAGTGGATTAGAAACTTTTTATTATGGGGCGGCGGGGCAATGCCTAGCGCAATGCGTTCAAAGCAGCCTGATCCGGCGCACCAAGACTGTGGATCGCAGGGCGAAATATGCGCGCTTCTATGTGATCCGGAACTCGACCCTGCCGGCGATTCTCGTCGAGGGTGGTTTCGTCAGCAATGACACCGAACGGAATCGCATGAAATCCGCTTGGTTCCGCGATACCATTGCCCAAGGCATTGTGGACGGCATTCAACGCTATCGCTCTGATTACTAACTTCGGGTGCAAGATGGCGGTGCCCGCGTAGATTCCAGAATGGCTTCGGTTACTCTTGCTGAAACACTCGCCATCGAAGCCGCCGCTGCGGCCAACGGTTGGTCGGAAGGGCAGCTTATCGACCTCGCGGGCGGGAAACTGGGCGTGGCGCTTGCCCGTTATTTCCCGCAGCCCGGCACGGTGATCGGCTATCTCGGGAAAGGCCACAATGCGGGCGATGCGCTGGTGGCACTGCGCGTCCTCCGCGATCGGTTCGGCTGGCAGGTGGCGGTCCGCAATGCCTATCCGGTCAGTGAATTCGCACCGCTGGCCTTGGAAAAATGGGACGCGCTCGGCATCAGGATGCCCTTGGATCGTCCTCCCCGGCGGCAGGATTTCCCCGGCCCGGTGGTTTTGTTAGATGGGCTGGTCGGCACGGGGGCGGGCGGGCCATTGCGATCCCCACTCGTCAGAATGGCGGTGGAAATGGCGTGGCTGCGTGACCATGCCGGGGCGCGCGTGGCGGCGGTGGATCTCCCCTCGGGCATCGCGGCGGATTCCGGCGAAATTTTACCCGGCACGGTCGTCGCGGACATCACCTTCATGCTCGGCAATGCCAAGCGTGGACTGCTGCACGCCCACGCCGCCGCTGCGACCGGGGCGCTGGCCTTGGTCGCGCTCGATCCACTGACCGCCTCCGGCTGTTCCGACATGGAACTCATTTCACCGCAAAATCTCGCTTGTGGGAAAAGTCCTCGACCCTTCGATTTTCACAAAGGCCTAGCTGGCCGAGTGGCCATTCTAGCAGGATCTGAAGCCTACACCGGGGCCGCAGTTCTCGCCGCATCCGGGGCGCTGCGCGGTGGTGCCGGCCTGGTCACACTTTTCGTCCCACACGCGGCGTGGGCCACAATTTCCGCGAAATGCCCGCCGGAAATTATCGTGCGGGGAATCGCCGATCCTAGGGAATTGTTAGGAATGCGGTTCGATGCCCTCGTCGTCG
Source organism: Akkermansiaceae bacterium (assembly GCA_043758445.1). GTDB lineage: Bacteria > Verrucomicrobiota > Verrucomicrobiia > Verrucomicrobiales > Akkermansiaceae > Luteolibacter. The sequence goes on from JAYVNM010000044.1 coordinate 33,983, forward strand.
GCTGCGGCATGGGTGAAATGGCGGGAGGAATGGCCGAGGGACTCTTGGATTTAATTTTAAATTCACCCGTTCCTACCGTGATCGACGCGGACGCCCTGAACCTCATCGCCCAGTCGGGCAAAATTGCGATGCTCAAGGCAAATCACCTGCTCACTCCCCATCCCGGCGAATTCGCGCGACTCGCCCCGGATCTCCAGGGCCTGTCACGGGAGGTTGCGGCGCGGCGGTTTGGCGACCGCATTCCAGCGACTCTCCTCTTAAAAGGCAGCCGCACCATCGTCACCTGCAAGGGGCAGCCGCTGTGGTGCAATTCCACCGGCACGCCCGCCATGGCCAGCGGTGGCCAGGGCGACTTGCTTGCGGGTGTGATCGGAGCCCGTCTCGCCAGTGGCGATTTACTGATGGACGCCGCCGCACTCGGCTCTTGGACTTGCGGGCGGGCCGCGGAAATCGCCTTGAATGAGCGCCATCTTGCCGAAGCGTCGCTCGTTGCCAGCGATGTCCTGCATTTTCTTGGGGCCGCGGTTAGCGATTGGAAAGCTTCGGCGCGGTAGTCCTGCCAGACCAGACCACCCAATAAAAAACCAATGGCTCCACGCGGCAGCCATTGGTCGGTTGAGTTCGAAATGGGACTGCGGCTCAGTTCACGGCCACGGCGGAGGAACCCGTTTCACCCGTGCGGATGCGGATCGCCTCTTCGACGGTCGAAATGAAAACCTTGCCGTCACCAATCTTGCCGGTGTTCGCGCTTTTCACGATCGCCGCAGCCACGCCGTCGGCTTGGGCATCGTCCACGACGACTTCGATTTTCACTTTCGGGAGGAAGTCCACGGTATATTCCGATCCACGATAGATTTCCGTGTGGCCTTTTTGACGACCGAAGCCCTTGACTTCGGTGACTGTCATGCCTTGCACACCCACCTCTGCGAGGGCTTCTTTGACTTCTTCAAGCTTGAATGGTTTGATGATCGCTTCAATTTTTTTCATAGTTCGGCGGATTGGTGATTAGAAAGGAGCATGGCGTGTGCCAACTCGCACACGCTATGAATTATTTTCCGCCGCGACGCTATGCATTGCAGACGGCCCTGACGAGCGGAAATGCTGACGAAATTCGCAATCCGTCCGCCTCACGCCGACTTTTTGAGCAGGTCACGAATCTCCATCAACAGCTTTTCCTGGGTGCTGGGTTCGGGTAGCGCGGCTTCGGCCGCCGCTTTTTCGGTGAGCTTCTTGACTTTGCTGATGGCCGTCACGACCCAAAAAATGACCAAGGCCACGATGATGAAATTGATAGCCACCGTGATGAAATCCCCGTAGGCGAGCACCGCACCCTGCTTCTTCGCCTCCACCAGATTGGTGGCGACCACGGCATCGGATAGCGGGATAAATTTGTTCGAATAATCCATGCCCCCGGAAACTTTCCCAACCAGAGGCATCACCAGACCCTCGATGAAGGCGGAGGAAAGCTTGATGAAGGCAGCTCCCATGACGAAGGCCACAGCCATGTCGATCAGATTGCCCTTGAGTGCGAATGCTTTGAATTCTTTGAACATATATTTATGTGTTTGGTGCTGCTGTCAGTGGAATTTCTATCCATTATCCAGCAAAACCGCAATCGTAAATCTCGCTGAAAAAATAGGCACCGAGGACCACACGCGAGGGCGCGTGTGCTTCCCTTTTGTATAAATTGCCAGGGTGGGCCGCTGGCGGCTGCCGGTTCCAGCTTGAACCCCGTGCCGGATCTGCCGATGCTCCGGTCATGTCCGCTAGAGATGCCGCCCTTGCGCTTGCCCGCCGCCTGACCGCCGCCGGGTATGAAGCGCTGTTCGCGGGCGGCTGCGTGCGTGACCGCTTGCTGGGGCGCGAGCCGAAAGACTATGACATCGCGACCTCGGCGCGGCCGGCTGAGGTGCTGAAACTTTGCCCCGGCGCGAATGAGGTGGGCGCGCACTTCGGTGTGGTGATCGCGAAGCATGGTGGGCATGCGGTGGAAATCGCGACGTTTCGCACCGACGGCAGTTATAAGGACGGTCGGCGGCCTGAGAGCGTTGAGTTTTCCACGCCGGAAGAGGATGCGCGGCGGCGGGATTTCACGGTGAACGGCTTGTTCGAGCGACCGGAAAGTGGGGAGGTGATCGACCATGTGGGCGGGCTGGCGGATTTGAAGGCCGGGGTGCTGCGGGCGATTGGCGATCCGGTGGCCCGTTTCTCCGAGGATGGCTTGCGGCTGCTCCGGGCGGCGCGGTTTGCGACGGTGCTGGGGTTTGAAATCGAGCCGGTGACGCTGGCGGCGATGGGGGAGTGTGCCAGGCTGTTGGAGAAAATTTCACCAGAGCGGATTCGGGATGAGTTTTCGAAAATTTTGACCACCCCGCGCCGGCGGGCAGGCGTGGAGTTGCTGGTGGCGACCGGGCTGATGGCGTATATCGTCCCGGAGTTTTTGAAAACCATCGGCTGCGAGCAACCGCCAGAATGGCATCCCGAGGGCGATGTTTTCACCCACACTTGCATCATGTTAGAAATGCTGGAGCCGGATGCGCCGTTAGAATTATGCCTCGCGGTCTTGCTGCACGACATCGCGAAGCCGCCGTGCCAGACCTTCGATGATGACGCCGGGCGCATCCGTTTCAATGGCCACGACGCGATGGGCGCGGAAATGGCGGATACGATCCTGCGGCGATTGAAATATTCTAACGGGATCATCTACGCGGTGGTGCCGATGGTGGCGCGGCACATGCAGTTCATGAACGTGAAGCAGATGCGTACCGCGAAGTTGAAGCGCTTCATGTCCGAGCCGAACTTTGCCGGGGAAATGGAGCTGCACCGTGTGGATTGCGGCTCGTCGAACGGCTTCACGGACAACTACGAATTCCTAACAGCGAAGGCGGAGGAGTTCGCGAACGAGCCGTTGATCCCGCCGCCGCTCGTGACGGGCCGGGATTTGATCGGGCTGGGGCTCAAGCCGGGGCCGCGCTTTAAGGAAATTCTGGAATTGATCGAAACCGAGCAACTCGAAGGACGAATCCTTGATCGCGAGCCAGCGCTGGATTACCTCAAGGAACTCGCCGCTGGCACTTCCGCATGATATGCGGCCAATCCAGCAAGATTCAGGGAGCCTCGCACGTCATTTTCCCACACTTTCCCGTTTATGAATTCCACCATCCCTGTCGAACACTCCGATCCCGTCAACGCGGCGATCCTCGCCGTTTCCGAAGATTTGATCGAGGGCTTTCAGCGCCAGCCGTTTCATGCAATCGCTGAGAAATCCAGAATACCGTTAGCAACGGTGATCGAGCGGATTCGCGCGATGGTGGAGGCCGGGGTGGTCCGCCGGGTGCGCCAGACACTGCTTTCTACCAAGCTGGCGCATGGGGCCTTGGTCGCATGGAAGGTGCCGGAGGAAAAGCTAAACGCGGCGTTTGATTTCATGGCACAGGAAGACCCATTTTCCGGACATGTGGTGATCCGCTCCACGGATACCGAGGTATCCGGCTCGGGCTACCGGCTGTGGACGACGCTCAAAGTGCCGGTCGGCGAATCGCTAGATTTTCATGCCACCGCCCTGCTGCGGCTGACGGGCGCGACGGAATATTTGCTGATGCCGGCGCACGGGGTTTTCGCGCTGGGCGTGGGCCACACTCGCCGGAAAATTCTCGCCCCCGGCGACATGGCGGACGAACCGGCGACGATGATGACGACCACCGCCGTTGATCTAACGGACGAGGAGTGGACCGTGTTGTTAGCCCTCAAAGCGGAACTCACGTTGGAGGAAATTTGCGAAAATCCCTGGGTCGGACGGGCGGCGCTGGCCGGAGTTTCGTTAGAGCGGTTTTGTGAAATCGCCGAGACGCTGAACGCGAAAAAAGTGATCGGCCGTTTTTCCACGTTTCTGGAACACGTTAAGCCCTCGGCCACCGGCGAGCGCGTCACGCGATTCAACGGCCTGTTCCATTGGGCGGTCCCGGTCGGTCGCGAGATCGAGACTGGCGGCGAAGTGGGGCGGCACTTTTGCATGACCCATGCCTATTGGCGCGAGGGCGGCCCGCAGTTCGGCAATGTCAATATCATGGGCGTGATGCACGGCACGGAAAAACCCCGCGTCCTCGAGCACAAGGCGGCGATCGACCGCCATCTCGCAGCCGTGGGAATCCCCGTTTCCTACACCAATGTTTTCTGGGGCGGCCGTTCGGAAATCAAGCCATCGGAGATCTCGCCGAAAGTCTATGCGGAGTGGCATTCGAAATTTGCCGAGCCGCAATTTTAGCAGGTTACGCTGTCAACAACTCGATTGGCAGTGTCCTCATTTTCCAGGAGATTTACCCTTGGCTGCTGCCCCGACAAAAATGAACCCACGCGCCAACCAATAGCGTTGACCATGCCAACCTATTGAAAACGAAATCGGAACAGCTTCTCGACGCTTGAACACCTCCTGTTTCAGCCCGACCCTCCGGCTTAAAACGAACCGCGCTTTCACACTGGATTCATCGTCCACCGGCAACCCGCTACCGCCCGACGACATGCAGCTACGATTACTCGGCCCCGCTCGATGAGTCCGGGCGGCCGACCGAAAAGTATCAAGCCTTCCGCTCGGTGATCCAGAGCACCTTGAAGGACGAAACGCTTCCAGCCGTCCCCCACATCCCCGGCACCGCCAGCGTGGGAACCATCCAGCTCACCGGGCAATGTCGCTTGATGGATGCGATGCCCAAAGGGAAAACCAACCCCGTCCTGCAGACCATGGAAGACCTCGGTCAAACCACTGGATTTATCCTCTATCGGACGAGCCTCTAAGGCCCGGTGGAAGGGAAATTGGCACTGGCTGCGGTGAAAGATCGTGTCGATATTCTGCTAGATGGCAAGCTGCAAGGGATCTCGGGCCGATCCACGAACGGCGCGGCGATTTCCCTGAAAATCCCCGCAGGCAAGCACCGGCTGGATCTGCTGGTGGAGAACATGGGCCGGATCAACTTCGGAAAATTTATGCTGGATGAGCGCAAGGGCATGGCCGCGCCCGTCATGTTCTCTGGGAAGGAACTCGGCCCCTTCGAGCAGGTGGGCTTGCCGATGCAAGCACCTCCGACTAGCAACTACGAAGAAATCAAGGAAGGAAAAACCCTCGGCAGCGCCACGCTGTATCGCGGCAAGCTGAACATCGGCACGCCCTGCGATACCTGGCTCGACATGCGGGGATTCGGGCGCGGAGTCGTGTGGTTCAATGGGCGCAATCTCGGTCGCTACTGGAATGCCGGCCCCTCGCAGACCATCTTCCTACCGGGCTGCTGGATGAAAGCAGAGGGCGAAAACGAGCTGGTGGTGGTGGAACTGGAGTCGGAAAGCTGCCCGGACAAACTACGGACGAGCGCGCAGGCGATCTGGGGAAATTGGAATTGAATTTTCCAGCTCACGGGAATTGAAAAGCCATTTGGGTAAATTGCATTTTTCATGGGTGAGAGAAAATCCACTTGCCCGTTTTTTGCTGTGAGAAATCCCGCCTGACCAAACATCTGAGAAATTGTAAAATTTGCGTGTATCTCCAGCGGGTTCGTGCTGGAATTTGTTAAATCCATGCAGGCAACCCTTTTACCCCCACGCAATCCCGCATTCTGTGCACCGATTACCTCCAACCGAGATCTCGGTGCCTGTCTCATCGCCAATCTCCCAATGCGCGATCTGCTCTCGGCGGACCTCAGACGGGCCGGTCTGCAACTCGTGGACCCCAAGGAGGCCACCTCGCGGACCTTGCGGATCCCGCTGGATAACTGGATCGAGCTCGGGGCATTGCTCCTGCTAGGGCGAAATCCAAACACCGCCTGCCTGCTCGACAGCGAGGGCAATACCCTAGCTTGGAAGGGTTCCGAAGACCCCGCTGAAAGCGAGGACCGGATCGTCACGGACGCGAATTGCTTCCCCGTCATTTACCCATGGGATCTGCTGCGGATGAATGAGGATGTCCTCGCACTGATGGACGAAACCTCGCTGCTCGGCGAGGTCAGCCCGCTAGCAAGCCTGACCGGCTGCATCCGGCTGGCGAATGGCTCGCGCATCCTTCCGGGCACGGTGATCGACGGCCCGGTCGTCATCGGGCCTAACAGCCAAATCGGACCGAACGCCTACATCCGAGGCGCGACCAGTATTGGTGCGAACTGCTACGTCGGGAATGGCGCTGAAGTGAAAAATTCGATCATCTATAACAACACCTACATTTCCCGCCAATGCTATGTCGGCGATTCGATCATCGGCACGCACGTCACGCTCGGGGCCGGCACCTGCACCGAGAACCACCGGCACGACGGCCGCCACCATGTTTCCATGATCCAAGGCCAGGCGATCAACACCGGCCGCCTCAAGTTCGGTGCGGTCCTCGGCGACGGCGTGCGCACCGGCGTCAATACCTCCATCGAGGCCGGGGTGAAAATCGGCATCGCCCGCACCACCCAGCCCGGTAGCTACATCGGCAAGGATCTCTTGTGACTAAATTGTCACACGCCATGGATTCGTCTCGTCGCATCCGACGCGCTACTTTGACGCCGCAATGCACCGAATTCTGATTGTCGAAGACGAACGCGACATCGCCGACTTGATCGGTTTCAACCTCCAACGCGCTGGCTATGAAGTCCTCAAGGCCAACGACGGCATTGAAGGAACCGAATTGGCTCTCCGCGAACGACCGGATCTGATTCTGCTAGATCTGATGTTGCCAGGCCGTGACGGTTACTCGGTTTTTCGCGAAATCCGGCGGGACTCCCGCACCGCCAACACTCCGGTCATCATGCTCACTGCCCGGGCCCAAACCGAGGACCGCATTCAGGGACTCGAAGCCGGAGCTGACGATTATCTCACCAAGCCTTTCAGCCCGAAAGAACTGATGCTCAGAGTCCAAGCCATTCTCAAGCGCGCCGAGGCCCCACCCGGTGCGGTCGATTTTTCCTACGGGCCATTTCGTTTTGATAAAAATTCGCTGAAATTTTACCTCGATAACGAACCCGCCGAACTCACTGCGACCGAGTTTAAACTGCTGCTCTTCCTCTGCGAACGTCCCGGCAAACCCCAAGACCGCAATGACCTCCTCCGCACGGTCTGGGGCTACAGCGACGCCACTCACAGCCGCACGCTCGACACCCACATGAAGCGCCTGAGACAAAAACTCGGCGTCCATGGGGCATGGGTTGAAACTGTTCGCGGGATCGGCTACTGCGTGGCCAAAGCCGACGCATGACCACAGAAATCTCCATCTTCGCCACGATTTTCGCCCTCGTCGCACTCACCATTCTCGCCGTTCGCAATCACTCATCCCGCAAGCGATCCGCCACCGAATTAAACGCTTGGAAAATCCGCCTTGAACTCGATCTCCAACAAGCCCGTGAGGAACGCAACCGCCTGCTCGATGCCCTCGGCGATGCCTTCCTGCTCGTGGATGCCGATGCGAACATCCGCTTCGCCAACGAGGCGGCCCGCTCGCTCTTCGGTGCCCGCGAACTGCTCAACCGGCCTGTTAGGGAAGCGTTTCTTGATCCCCGCCTCGCCGAGGCCTTACTCCGTTGCCTCGAAACTGGCGAGCCGGTCCAATCGCGCGTCGTCCTCCCCCAACAAACCTCGCCGCGCGGGGATCTTGAAACCCGGGGCGTCAACGCCTGGATCATCGACGCCGCCCAACTCTCCAACCCCACCGGCGGTGATCCCACCACCCGTGTCATCATCCGCGACGTGACTGCCGAACACCAGATCGAGCAAGTCCGCAAGGACTTCGTGGCCAACGCCTCGCACGAACTCCGCACGCCGCTCGCCATCATCAATGGTTATCTCGAAAATTTGTTAGATGATGACATGATCGAGGAGCCGGAAATGGCCCGCCGCTTTCTATCCATCATGCGGAAACACGCGGATCGTATCTCGCGCATCGTCGAGGATATGTTAGTAATTTCCCGCCTCGAATCGGGTGAGGCGAACACGCTCAAGCTCGAGCCCTTCCGGTTCCGCTCCTGCATTAAGGACGTCCTCGAGCGCCTCGAGTCAGTCATCCGCAATCAAAGCGCGGAAATGATCGTCACCATGCCGGACCCGGATTTAGTCGTGCAGGGGGATCGCTTTTACTTGACCCAGGTGCTCTTCAATCTCGTCGAAAACGCGCTCAAGCAAAACCCCCACAGCGGCCTTCGCGTGGAAATCGGCTGCGAGCGGGTAGGGGAGTCGATCCACATCTGGGTCACTGACAATGGCGTCGGCATTCCCAGCGCGGATCTGCCGCATATTTTCCGCCGATTTTTCCGCGTCGAGAAACACCACTCGCAGCAGGAAATCAAAGGCACCGGCCTCGGCCTCTCGATCGTGAAGCGCGCCATCGAAGCCCACGGCGGCACCATCGGCGTGACCTCGGTCCCTGGTCGTGAGACCAAGTTCCTCATCATGGTGCCGCAGGAAATGAATTGAGAATCCAAAATCCGGAACCTCCTCCTCTGGCTTCTGGACTCTGGCTTCTCAATCCACCCGTCTTTTTCGGAAAAAATCCGTGCGACTCCGGGAAAAATTCGCGTAAATCCCAGTGGCCCGAGGCTTTGAGCCTGCCACCCACACCCTTTTTCTTAAATGTCTTCCCCCTCCCTCCAAGTCCTTCACAAGGAACGCCTCCCCCAGTCCGGCTGTCTCATTATTCCCGGACGCCTCGATTTCGGCCACCTCGCCTCGCTCGAAAAACTCTGCGCCGGGCGCAAAATCACCTGGCTCATCGAGGAATCCGCCCAGCACGATCCCGCCCTCCACAGTCATTTGGAAAAATCCGGTTCAGGCGCGATGTTCTCGGCCACCGACACCGCCCCCGCTGCGGCTGGCCGCCAACTGCAAGCCTACCTCGCCAACAGTGGCGTCCTGATTTACGTCCCCGGTCGCGCCACGGTCCAAATCGCCACCGCCAATCACATCCCGACAACCGCGTTGAAAGCCCTTTGCGCCTTTGGCCTGCCAATCTTGCCCATCGCGATCGACTGCCCCCGCGAATCAAGTTTTTGCACGGAGCGCAAGGCCTCGCTGCCTGCCGCCGTCCTCTGCGTCGGCAAGCCCATTGCCCCGGAAAATGCCAGCATCGCCGCCTATCAACAAGCCCTGCTAGAAGCGTATGAAGAAGCCTACAGCTCACGCGCCCGTCTAACGGGGTCGCTCGCCATGGCCCTGCTAGAAGGACTCAAAAAGCATGGTTCTAAAAAACGCATTCTCGATGGTGCCGATGATTCTGCCCTCACCTACTCTCAGATTCTAGCAATCGCCATTGTCTTTTCAAAATTCATCCGCGAGGAAACCGACAAAACCCGCGTCGCCATCGTGCTCCCGCCTGGCAAGGCCGGACTCATCGCGAACCTCGCCGTCCTCTTCGCCGGCAAAGTCCCGGTCAACCTGAATTTCACCGCCGGCCACGAGGCGATCAAATCCTGCATCCGCCAAGCCGATGTGGACCGCTTCATCACCGCCGATCCCTTTGTCCGCAAGGTTTCGTCATTCCCATGGCCACCGAACCGCGACCTGATTTTCATCGAGCGCGTCCTGCCCACACTGAAAGGGAAAATCGCCACCTGGTCGGTCATATCAAAAATTCTGCCCGCCGCCGCGCTAGGAATAATGTTAGGACTGAACAAACGCCGGGGCGAGGACGAGGCCACGCTGCTCTTCACCTCCGGCTCTTCCGGCGAGCCCAAAGGCGTCGTGCTCAGCCATCGCAATGTCCTCTCTAACGTCTGCCAGTTCGCCTCCCGACTGCACCTTCCTAACGGCTCCACCATTCTTGGCTGCCTGCCGCTTTTCCACTCCTTCGGCTGTACCGTCACACTCTGGTTTCCGGTCATTGAGGGGATCAATCTCGTCACCTATCCGAGCCCGTTAGAAACCAAGCGCCTCGCCGAGCTCATCGCCCTCCATCAGATCAATATCTTCCTCTCGACCCCCACTTTCCTCCGCGGCTACATGAAGCGCATCGACCCCGCGCAGTTCGCCTCTCTCAAGCTCATCGTCACCGGCGCGGAGAAACTCCCCCAATCCCTCGCCACCGCCTTCGCGGAAAAATTCGGCGTCCGCCCGCAAGAAGGCTACGGCCTAACGGAAACCTCGCCCGCCACCAACGTCAATCTCCCCGACCCCGCGCCGCAGCCGGATTCCGTCGCCCTGCCCTCGTCCCGCCACGGCTCCGTCGGCCAACTCCTGCCCGGCCTCGCCATTAAAATCACCGATCCCGCCACGGACCTTGAAATCCCGCTAAATCAGCAAGGCATCATCTGGTTCAAAGGTTCCAACGTCTTCAAAGGCTACCTCGGCGCCCCCAAGAAAACCGCCGAAGTCCTATCCGATGGCTGGTTCCGCACCGGCGATGTCGGCAGGCTCGATGAGGACGGCTTCCTCTACATCGAAGGCCGGATTTCACGCTTCTCGAAAATTGCCGGGGAAATGGTTCCCCACGAAACCGTCGAGGCCGCCGTCAACAAAGTCCTCGGCCTCGATGCGGAATCCGAGCGCCGCATCGCCGTCGTCGGCATCCCCGACGAACAAAAAGGCGAGGCCATCCTGCTCCTCTCCACCATCGCCGGTCCCGCCCTCGAACAAGAGTGCATCGACCTCCGCTACAAGCTGCTAGACGAAGGCCTCTCCTCCCTCTGGTGCCCGAAGAAAATCGTCGCCGTCCGCGAAATCCCCGTCCTCGCCTCCGGCAAACTCGACATCAAAGCCTGCGAAACACTGGCACGCGGGGAGGTGTGAAGGGGGTGTTAGTTATAGGTTATTTGTTAAAAGTTAAAAGTTAAAAGTTATTAGTTATTAGTTATTAGTTATTAGTTATACGATCATCCCATTCCAACCCATCTCACAGCCTTCAGCACCTCTTCCCAATAACTTCTAACCTCTAACCTCTAACTTCTAACGCCATTCTCTCACCCCATGCCCAACCGCATCGACACCACCTTCGCCCGGCTCCGGGAAACTAACCAAAAAGCCTTCGTCGCCTACGTCGCTGCCGGTGATCCGGATTTCGAAACCTCGCTGGAAATCATCAAAGCCCTCGCCGACGCTGGGGCCGACATCATTGAACTCGGCCTGCCGTTTTCTGATCCTCTCGCCGACGGCATCGTCAACCAAATGGCTGCCGAGCGGGCGCTCAAGGCCGGCATGACCACCGCCCGCGCCATCGAACTGATCCACCGCTTCCGCGCAACGCATGAAACACCCATCGTGCTTTTCACCTATCTGAATCCCATTTTCACTTACGGCTTCGAGGCCTTCCACCATGACGCCGCTGCCGCCGGGGCCGATGGCATTCTGCTGCTAGACCTCCCGCCGGATGAAGCGGCACTTAACAAAGATCTGGCCATCGGCGCAGGACTCAAGCACATCCGCCTCATCGCCCCGACTACCCCCCCAGAGCGCGTGAAAACCCTCGCCGAGTCCGCCGAGGGTTTCATCTATCTGCTCTCCCGCACTGGCGTCACCGGCTCCCACGGCGCGCCCTCCGCCAACATCGCCGCCCAAGTCGATGCCATCCGCGCTTACACCGATGTGCCTATTTGTGTCGGCTTCGGCATCACCACCCCCGCCCAAGCCGCCGAAGTCGCAAAATCCGCAGATGGCGTGATCGTAGGCTCCGCCATCGTCAAACAAGTCGAACTCCACCCACAATCCGCCCCCGCCGCCGTGCGCGACTTCACCCTGCCACTCATCGCCGCCACCAAAGCCTGACCCCGAAGCCTGACCCCGAAGCACAAAAGCGATGTTAGGAAAGTCCTTCTGGCGGCACTTTTGCGGGAGAAGACTACGGTCTCCGATGATTGGATCGCCGCTCGATTGGCGATGGGACATCCGGGATCGGTCAGCCGTTTGATTTCCCGCTGGACGAGGGAATGGGAATCTGTCAATCAGGAAAAGCGAATTGGAACAGCTATTGACTGAAAATGAATGAAACATCCAAAATAACAGAACATGTGAATCCGCGAGAACAGCCCCCATTTAAGACCCCATTTATAATCTGCAAGAGTAACTAGAGCCTGTCCCAAAAAAGCGTTTTTTCGAAACAGCCCTTGAATAGTGTTCAAATATACATCGAGCGAAAGTCGATCCAGCCGGATTCAGAGATGT
>JAYVNM010000045.1:0-18259 GCA_043758445.1 Akkermansiaceae bacterium
GTTGTCCCACGCGCCGCCGCTGCTCGTCATCGAGATGCCCATGAAGAGCCCGGTGACGATGCTGCCGACAAGCACGCCGCCGAGCACGACCATGCCGAGCGCAGGGATCGCGGCGACGAGGATCACGACGAGGATCGGGAGCAGTGCCGGGATGATCATTTCCTTGAGTGCGGCCTTGGTCACGATGTCCACGCAGGTGCCGTAGTCGGGCGTGTCCTTGCCGGTGAGGATGCCGGGCAGCGCCTTGATTTGCCGGCGCACTTCATTCACCACCGCGCCGGCGGCACGGCCCACGGCGCTCATGCTGAATGCGCTGAAAAGATACGGCAGCAGGCCGCCGATGAAGAGGCCGATCATCACCTTCGGATCGTTCAGCGAGAAGCCGAGCGTGTCGGCCATCTTCGCCTTCGCCGTGGCAAGTGCGACGGCGGTCGTGCCGGGCAGCGCGGCGAGTGCGTCGAGCGCGTGCTGGAGGTGATCTTTTAAATCCACAAAGTAGCTGCCGAAAAGCACGACCGCCGCGAGACCGGCGCTGGCGATGGCGTAGCCTTTCGTCACGGCTTTCATCGTGTTGCCGACGGCGTCGAGTTCGTCGGTGGTCTTGCGCACTTCGGGCGGGAGGCCGCTCATCACGGCGATGCCGCCGGCGTTGTCGGTGATGGGGCCGAAGGCATCGAGCGAGATGATGATACCGGAAAGGCTGAGCATGGAGACGACGGCGATCGCGATGCCATAGAGACCGGCCCATTCATGGCAGCCCCAGATGCCAGCGCAGATAAAAAGCACGGGCAAGGCGGTGGCATGGTGGCCCACGGAAATGCCTGCGATAACGTTGGTGCCGTGACCGGTTTCCGAGGCGGAGGCGATGCGGCGTACTGGACCGTAGCTCGTGGAGGTGTAGTAATTCGTGATCCAAACAGTCGCAAAGGTTAACCCGATGCCCGCCAGCACACAGCCGTAAAGAGCGGTGGAGTCGGCCATTTTTCCGGCGAAATCGACCGGCGTCGGGAACATCGCATGGGTCACAGGTAACATCAGCACCGCAGTGACTAGGCCACTGATCGCCACGCCGCCGAGGAGCGCCATCGTCGCGCTCTGTTTCACAACATTCACGTAGAGCACGCCGAGAATCGCGCCGATGATCGAAACGCCGCAGATCACGAAAGGGAAGATTAGCGAGGCCATGCCGCCGTGGGTCAGATGGCCGACGAGCACACCGCCGATGAGGGAAACTGCGTATGTTTCAAAGACGTCCGCCGCCATGCCGGCACAGTCGCCGACGTTGTCACCGACATTGTCTGCGACGGTGGCCGGATTGCGCGGATCATCTTCCTGAAGGCGCTGCTCGACCTTGCCGACAAGATCGGCACCAACGTCCGCCGCCTTCGTGTAAATGCCGCCGCCAAGCCGGGCGAACACGCTGACGAGTGAGGCCCCGAGTGCGAGCCCGATCAATGAGTCGATCGCCATCTTTTCATTGCCGGTCATCTTCAGCACACCGAGGTAAAAACCGCCGACCGAGAGCAGTCCGAGCCCCACCACCAGCAAACCGGTCACCGCGCCGCCATTGAAGGCGATCTTCAGCGCCGGATGCGATCCAATCGACGCCGCCTGGGCGGTCCTCACGTTCGCCCGCACCGCGACCAGCATCCCGATGAAACCCGCGATCAACGAGCAAACCGCGCCCACCACGAAGCCACCGGCGGTCGTCCAGTCACGCAAGAATCCAACCGCCACAAACATCACTGCGGCAATACTCCCGACCGCGATCAATTGGCGGCTGAGATACGCCTTCGCGCCTGCTTGAATAGCGGCTGCAATCTCTCGCATCGCTGGATTCCCACCATCAGCCGAGAGGACCGAGCGGATCAACCAGAGGGCGGTAACGAGACCGACGGCACCGAGGCCGAGCGACAAAGGGATTCCTTGATGGATAAGCAATTCTTGCATGTGAATGAGTTAGTGGGATTTTGTTGCGGGCTAAATTGGATAAACGCCAAGTTCTGACAAGAGCAAACCGCGCAGAATACCGCAATCCTCGGGGGCGGTCATGTGAAATCCATCCATCTATCATGGGGAACCAGCGGTTAAGAACAATTCGAAAATCAAAAACCGATTTTTTGTGGGGTTCGCGCCACCGCCACGAAAGATTACAAGAATCACGAAAATCAAAGAGCTCTAGGCGCCACCCGACTCATCTCCTGGGTAAAAGTTTCGAATGGTGATCCTGGCGGCGAGATCGGCTTACTGGAATGGAAAATTCAGGTTGCATCGAGCCATTTCGAGTCATTCGATCTCTGCGGCATTTTGCTGGCGACCCTCGGCGCGATCATCGTCTTGGTCGTTTTCCGGGTGGTCAAAAAATAGCCCCACAACACGGGAATCGACAGCCGCTTGGCTTACGCTAGATTTCCCGCCGAATGACTTTGCGGGAATTGGGATGGAATGCCGATTTGGAAACGGCCTTCGCGGCATATCGCGGCAAGGGCTGGGTCGCCGCACGCTTGATTCGTGAGACGGTGATCAATTACGGGGCATTCCTCCACGGGGGCGAGGAAATCGACTGCATCCTCTGCGGTCGCGTCTGGCATGAGGCCGCCTGTGATGCGGATTTGCCCGCAGTCGGCGACTGGGTGGCGGTCGAACTGGGCAATGAAAACCAGCCCCACGTGATCCGCGCCAGGCTCCCCAGACGGACTTGTTTTTCCCGGAAAATGCCGGGAAACAGCAGCCAGGCGCAGGTCATCGGTGCCAATATCGATCTCGTCGCCGTCGTCACTGATGCAGGGCCGGATTTCAACATCCGCCGAATGGAACGCTATTTCATGCTCATCGGTCGGAGCGGGGCGAAGGCAGTGGTGTTAGTGAACAAGTCCGATCTGTTTCCGATAGAACAAAGCCAGGCCGCCGCTGCGGAAATCGCCGCACTGTGGGCCGGTGCCAGTGTTCACGTCACCAGCGCGGTCAGCGGCCAAGGCCTCAAGGTGCTCAAAAAGTATATTAAAAAAGGTATTACGATGTGCATCGTAGGTTCCAGCGGCGTGGGGAAATCCACCCTCGTCAATCAGCTCTACGGCGAGGACTGGCAGTGGACCAGCGAAGTGAACGACGTGACCGGAAAAGGCCGCCACACCACGACTTCCCGCGAGCTGGTGCCGCTGCGCAACGGCGGGATGCTCATCGACAATCCCGGGATGCGCGAGATCCAGATGTGGACCGACGAGGCGACGCTGCGCGATAGCTTCGCCGATGTGGAAGCTCTAACTGCCGAGTGCAAGTTCTCCGATTGCAGCCACCGCAAGGATGCGAAATGTGCGATCCGTGCTGCCGTGGAGTCGGGACAGTTGGATCTCGCGCGGTATGAAAATTTCCTCAACCTCGAAACCGAAATCGCCGCGCTGAAAAAACGCGCCGAGAAACGCCAGATGGCCGTCGAGCGCTGGGCCAAACGCAACAGCGTGAAGGCCCGCAATCTGGCAGACCGCATCCAGCTTGAAAAGGACGCCCGTGGCGATGTTTGATAAACCCGCCCCAGCAATCTAACTGAAATGCCCGCCCGCCGCTGTTTACGCTTATTTTGGTTTCGGATCGCCCACGCCCTGCTGGCTGCCTCCCTGCCCGTGGCGGCGGATGTGGCACACACCCTGTCCCAACTAACAAGCCAGAAAGCCCCCGCAGTTGAGCAACCCGATGAGGCGGCAACTCGACTTGAACAGTGGCTTAAGGAATCCCGCCTCGCCCTGGTGCGGATCAGCGAACCGGGAGCGGACACGCGGTTGCCGATAGGAATCGAGCCGACGGCCCTCGCCGATTACCGCCGGGATCTGGAGCAAATCATTCTCGGCATCGGTCGCCAGCAAAAAACCGTGGTTTCCGCGCCTGAGGCGCATAAGGCGCTGGACGCTGCCCGTGCCACCGCCGCCGCTTGGACCGGGTTTACCGAGAAACCGCCCTACTCGATCCTGATGATCGACGAGTTGGTGAACCAACAGGATGCGATCACGGAAAAAACGGCTTCTTATCGCTCGTCGCTGGAACTTTTCGGCCGCTCGCTATCCAACATCCAAGAGGAAGCGAGGCAGGCCGAGGAGTCCGGCAAGCGTGTGCTGGCAGAAGCGGAAAAAGATCCCAGCGATGACGGGGCGGCGAAATGGCGGCTCACCGCAGACCGCACGAAATCCCGCTCTCTAGCCCTGCGCGCTACCTTCCTCCAGAGCATGATCGCGATGCTCCAGGAGCAGGCCGAGACCGCGAAAATCGAAATTTCCCTGCTCGACCGACAAATCGCCATCGCGAAAAAGCAGCCCGGTTTCAGCGAGGAGGATCTGGCCAAAGTGAAGAAGGCGGCGACGGACCGGCAGGCCGCTTTGAAAAAGGAAATTGTCGCGATTCGTAAAAAACAACAAGACGCGACAGCAGTTAGAATTAAGGCCCAGAGCGCGCTAGACCTATTGCTCAAGCCCGCTCCCGACAGCCCACAAACCGGATCTACTTCCACTCTCGCCCTCGCTTCCGTCAAACTCGAAGCTGCGGAGGCGCGGGTCGAGGTGTTGCAATACGTCGCGGAAACCTTGGAGTCGTTGGGCCAGTTAGAGTCCTACGGCCCGGACGCCTATCAGAACCGCCGGACGCTGATGACCGCTACCGCCAAGGCCATCCGTGAGCCCGCCTTGCAGGCGCTGCGCTCCAGCTATGACCGGCTCAAGGCGTGGGAAATCGTCGTCGCCAATGATCTGGCCGCCGTCAATGCGGACATCAGCAAACAAGAGTCCCGCGCGACTTCGATTGCCGCCGAGGATCCGCTGCTGCTTCCGATCAACGATCTGCGGGCCGCGCTATGGGACAAGCAGGCGGTCATGCAGCGCGTGTCACAATCCGTTTCCACGCAACGCCGGATGCTGCAACGCTGGCTAGACGCCTACGATCCAACGAATGCCGAAAAGCCGCTTTCCGAATCCGTCACGGATGCCGCCGCCTTGACTTGGCAATCCATCAAGCGGATCTGGGCCTTCGAGGTGTTCCGATATGATGACACCGTAATGATCGGTGGGCTGCCGATTACGGAAAAACGCGGGGTGCCGCTGGGTCGGTTTTTCAGCGCCACCCTATTTTTTCTGATCGGGTATTTCATTGTGCGCCGACTCAACGACCGGCTGCGAAACGTGGTCGTCCGGCGCGGCCACATCGCCGAGGCTCAGGCCAGGACGCTGAGCAACTGGCTGATGCTCGGCGTGGGGTTTTTGTTAGCGTTGGCAACCCTGCATTTCCTTAAAATTCCGCTCACCGTATTTGCCTTCTTCGGCGGCGCGCTTGCCATCGGATTGGGCTTCGGCACGCAGACGCTGATCAAGAATTTCATCAGCGGCATCATCGTCCTGTTTGAGAGGAAGATCCGCGTCGGCGACATCGTGGACATCGGTGGCGGCGCGGGCACGATCACGGAAATCAACACCCGCTCATCCGTCCTGCGGGGGGCGGATGGCAAGGAAACGCTGGTGCCGAACTCGTTGTTTCTGGAAAATCACGTCACCAATCTAACGCTATCTAACCGCCGTGTCCGCCGGATGCTCACGGTGCGCGTGGCCCTTGGCTCGGCCCCGCAGTCAGTCAGCACGATTCTCAAGGAGTGCGTGGACCGGCACGGCTTGATTTTAGAAGAACCAGCACCCATCATCACCTTCGAGGACTTTGCGGAGAATGCCCACGTCTTCGCGATTTATTATTGGACGGAATTTAATGACAAGACGAACTCCGATGTGGTGGCCAGCGACCTGCGTTTCATGATCGAAAAACAGTTCGTGGAAGCGGGGATTCACTTCCCTGCCGCGAAACCGGATTTCCCGCTCCGCACGGAACGACCCTTGCTGATCGAATGGGTGAAAAAAGCCAAAGGACCGCCCGCATGAACGAGGATGTCCGTTGGATGAGCTTGGCGCTGGAGGAGGCTAACAAGGGCGTGGGTCGCACCGCGCCGAATCCGCCGGTGGGTGCGGTGATCGTGAAAAACGGCGAGGTGTTAGGAAAAGGTTGGCATCGCGCTGCTGGTCTGCCTCATGCCGAACGCGAGGCGCTGGCGGATGTTTTCCTGCACCACGGCGCGGCGGCGGCCAGAGGTTCCACGGTTTACATCACCTTGGAACCCTGCTCCACCCACGGACAGACGCCGCCCTGCACCCAAGGCCTGATCGATGCCGGGGTGGCCCGCGTGGTTTACGCGTGCGTGGACCGAAATCCAAACCACGCCGGACGCGCGGATGAGTTGTTAGGCGCGGCGGAGATCGCTGTGACAGCCGGTGTTTGTGCGGAAGCGGCGGAGAAAATCTTGCGACCATTTTTCAAGGTCCGTGAGACAGGGCTGCCGTGGGTGATTTGGAAATCCGCAATGAGTCTGGATGGGCGCATCACGCGTCCACCGGGAGAGGGGCAATGGCTGACCGGCGAGTTGGCACGCGCGGATGTGCAAAAACTCCGCTCCACCGTGGATGCCATTCTAACGAGCGGGGAAACCGTCCGCCGTGACCAACCCGCACTGACCATCCGCGTGCCGGAATTGTTAGTCGGGCGACCGCAACCGTGGCGGGTGATCATCACGGATCGGCCCGAGTCTCTGCCGAAACAGCCTGATAGAACCTTAATCCGCCCCCGCGCAGATCTGCCTGGAACGCTGCGGAAACTGGCGATCGAACAAGGCGTGCTCAGCGTGCTGGTCGAGGCCGGTGGTGTTTTTTCCGCAGCATTGTTCGAGGCAGGTTTGGTGGATGAAGTGGTCGTGTATTACGCGCCCATGCTCTGCGGTGGCCCGTCGCCGGGCTTGGCGGGCAGTGGCTTGAAAGAGTCTCTGCATCTGGAGGAGTTGGCTTTCCAACAGTTTGGGAATGATGTCCGGCTGCGTGGGATTGTGAAAACGTAGAGCGGCTATTCGTGTCCCGGAAACCCAGCATCCCCGCCGCCCGCTTCGCGAAAATGTTAGACCCGTCAATCAGCTTTTTCGGCCTTACTACAAACGACCCATCCACCTGCTTCGTCTGCTTGATCTCGAATAGGAATTGCTGCTCCATGACCACAGCATACCACGGCCCTGTCATCTAACGGAGCGCAACACGGAGCGCGGGATTCATCCCGGCTTTCATTCATTCATTCATTCATTCATTCATTCATTCATTCATTCATCCTCTTCCTCTTCATCCCATCATTCCCATTCTTCCCCATGGGACATATAGGAATCATGGGAATCATGGGATCATCCTCTTCAAATCCCCATCGACCGGCACATCGGAATAATAATAAAAATAATCCCAATCACCAGCCCGATCACCACCGAGAAAATCAACCCCACCGGCGTCGCATGGCGCTTCCCGCAGTGAGGACACGCAGGCGCATCATTCGCGATCTGCCGCCCGCACGCGCTGCAAGATTTCAGGCGGCTTGCCTGATCCATTCGCATTTGCTGCATCAGATACTCTTGCTGGCGTGCCGCCAACTCAGCCGCCGTCGCCATCGGCTTCCACGGCTCGCCACCATTCTCACTGAGCAAACCCCCCTCTGGCAACCGGCCAGCATTCACCGCCGTCCGGATCGTCTCCAGTTCCAGCGGCCCGCAGGCTTTCCCCGCTGCGTTGATGTAATAGTAGCTTTTCATGGTTTCTTCCTCTGCTCGTGTCACCTCGCCCAAAACACAAAGCCCACCACCCCCACCGCCACTGCCACCGCGATACCAATTAGCAATTTAGTAGAGTCGAAAACTGGCTTTGGGGGATTTCCCGAAGCAAACCCCTCAACTGCACCCACAAAAGCATCAAGGCTACGGCCTGCCGATCCAAAGCCAACCAACCCGTCCAGAGCCTCAGAATCAATTCTAATGCGTGTTGTCTTGTCATCGATACGCTCACAAGAAACTCGTATCGTAGTAGGATTGACGAATGCCACTTTAGTGATTTTCACCCGCACCGTGCCTGTCGTCGGCATCGCAGCTATCACTTTACCGACATGATTACCTGCGGACTGAAGTAGCTCAAATACCTTGGCGAGCGGCTGATCGAGAACGAATTCCTGATTATTGTTTTTTCTAAGAAGTGACATGAGCTCCTGTGGTTTGTGAATTTTGTGTGAAGGTTTGGAATTATTGTGATAATCTAACGAGTCCGTGACTTTCTAGCAGGTAGCCATGAAGCCGCTACCCCTTCGGCTTTCGTGTGCGGCTACTTTTAGGGTAGGTGGCCTGGCTTGGAAAGATATTTTCCGCCCAGGCTGGCGCGTCGGGGCTATTATTCAGCATTGCCGAGGCAAGCGGCTCTTCCTTGCGAAGCTGAATTTCCAACTATCCCTCCAAAGCCGTCGCAATCCGCTCCAAGACGACCTCCATGCTCTCCAGACGCTTCGGGCTTTCGGCCTATTTCGTGATCCTTCGGCTTTCCTCTCCCCCCCACCCGATGGCTCTCCGAGTCAGGTTGGAAGCCTATCCCCCTATTTTTCAAACAGCCTTTCGGTCGGAAGGTTGGAGAGGGGTTACTCATCGTCAATGTCAGTATTCACAGTCCGAGGGCGAGGTCCAGCGCGTTGACCGCATGGTCGATTTCCTGAAGGCTGATTGCAAGCGGCGGCATGAGGACGATGGTATCTAGGATCGGTCTTGTGAGCAGGCCGTGGGCGCGGGCGGCGAGACAGATAGCTTCACCGAAGCGTTCGCCGGGCGGAAATTTTTCGCCATCCGGGCGGCGGAGTTCGATGCCGGCGATGAGGCCGCATTGGCGGACTTCGTGGATGATGGGGTGGCGGGATTTTAGTGCTGTTAGAACTATGCGGAAGTGGCTGATTTTTTGCGGGAGGTTTTCGAGAGTTTTTTCCGATTCGAAAACATTAAGACTGGCGAGAGCGGCGGCACAGCCTAACGGATTCGCGGTGTAACTATGACCATAGTAGAATGCCCGGTCCGCCGCGCCGAGGAAGGCGTCGTAGATTTCTCCGGTCGTTAGAGTCGCGGCGAGCGGCAGGTAGCCACCGGTGAGTCCCTTGGCGAGACAGAGAAAATCCGGGATAACGTTTTCCTGCTGGCAGGCGAACATGGTGCCTGTGCGACCGAAGCCGGTCATGACTTCATCGAGGATAAGGTGGGTGCCGTTTTCATCACACCAATGCCGGAGTTTCGCGAGCATCCCGGCGGGCCATGGGCGCATTTCGTTGACTCCTTGGATGAGCGGCTCGATGACGACGGCGGCGATTTTTTCGGATGAAAACGAATCCAAATCAGCCAGTGAGGAAACATGCCTGACCGAGAAACCCGTGCCACGGAAGCGTTCGAAAAAACGCCCGACGCCGCCAAGCGAAGCCGCGCCGAGCGTGTCGCCGTGGTAGCCGTTAGAAAATGCGATGAAGCCATCGCGCTCGGGTGAGCCGGTTTGCTGACGGTATTGCACGGCCATTTTTAAGGCGCATTCGATGGCGGTCGAACCGTCATCAGAGAAAAACACCCGCTCCAAGGTTTGTTCTGGGAAAAATCCGCAAAGCCGCCCGGCCAATTCCGTGGCAAGCGGATGAGTGAAGCCGAGAAATGAAGTGTGGGCGGCTTTTTCCAACTGCTCACGGATCGCGGAGTTGATCGCCGGGTGGGCATGGCCGTGGAGGTTGGTCCAGATCGAGGAATTTCCGTCCAAATACTTCCGGCCCTCGGAATCCCACAGCCAAACGCCCTCGCCGCGGACGATCACTAACGGCTCATGGCTACGTGCGCACCACTCAGCCTGCCGCGTGAATGGGTGCCAGCAGTGGGCCTGATCGCCCTGAATCCAGTGGCGGGTGTCCTCGCGCATGGGTGTAGAATGGGCATCGGGCGGCGTTCTTCAACCTGCAATCCATGCCGGTCGTCCGTTCGTGAAAAGAATTCGAGATAATCTAGCAGGAGCCACGCGATCGCGTCATGGTGAATGTCCGAAAATGGGATACATCTTGGGTGTCGCCGCGAGCACATTCCCCCCCCGAGGTGCAGTGGATGACAAATTCCCCCCAAAAAGTCGGCGGATGTTGGAGGTTTCCCCCTTGAACATCCGCCGATCCGCTTTTCACCATTCCCAAAGCAGCTTCAAAGGCACGGCGAGGATTTTCGGGCCGTCGAGTTGGAGGACCGAGGAGCCGTCATAAAAGATGATGCCGGATTGGAAATCATTTCCCGCTTGAGCCGCTAGACGACGCAGGCCGTTGCCGTCCGATTGATGGAGTGTGGCGGAAGCTTTGATTTCCACGCCCCAGACCTTGCTGCCACGGGTGATTACGACATCGACCTCCACCTGATCCTTGTCTCGGTAGTGCCAGAAGCGCAGGTCGGGATCGGTCCAGCCAGCTTGGGCGATGAGCTGTTGGAGGACGAAGGATTCGAGCAAATGGCCGAATTTATCACGCCGCTTGAGCCAGTCGCCGGAGGAAATTCCCGAGAGCGAGGCCGCGAGGCCGCTGTCCACGATGTGAACTTTAGGGGTCTTGATCAGGCGTTTCGCGGAGTTCCGATGCCACGGCGCGAGGCGGCGGACGAGGAACAATCTTTCGAGCACGGTGATGTAACGCTCGACGGTCTGGCGGTCGAGTTTGAGATCGTTGGACAAAGACGAGGTGTTCAGCAGGTTACCAGTTTGATGGGCGAGCATTTCCAGCAAGCGCGCGACTTCTTCGCTATCACGGACGCGGGCCACATCGTGGACATCGCGGTCAATGACAGAGCGGAGATATTGGCGGTGCCACTGACGCGCGCGGACGGGTGAGCGGCCTTGTGGTTCCGGGTAGCCACCTGCGACGATGCGACCGGGCAGGCTGGATGGTGCTAAGCTGTCCTCACGGAGATGGCTGTTAGATAAGTCGTTGGCCAGCCAGCGGCTGAGAAAAAGTCCGGGATTCCACGATTTTTCCGCCTCGGTCAGCGGATGCAAGTAGAGGCACTCCATCCGCCCGGCAAGCGAGTCCGGCAGGTGGGGGAGCTGAAGCAGATTCGCGGAGCCGGTGAGCAGGAAACGACCGGGCCGGCGGTTTTCGTCCACGGTGCGCTTGATGGTGAGGAGCAGATCCGGCGCGCGTTGGATTTCATCGAGCGTGATGTCTCCCTGCCATTGCGCGATGAATCCCTTGGGGTCTCGCATGGCGGCAGCGAGCAAATCCACGTCATCCAAGCTGAGATACTGGCGGGTCGGGTCAAGCGAGCGGGCGAGAGTGGATTTCCCACATTGGCGCGGACCTAGCAGGCACACGACGGGTGTGTCTGTCATGGCTTCGTTCAAAGCGCTTTGAATCCCGCGTGGGAGCATTCTATCAAGACCGTCCATTTGTGGTATAGGGTAGCGTCCAATTGTGGCATTGGCAAGCGTCCAATTGTGGTATTTGATACCGTCCAATTGTGGCATGTGCTATCGATTTCCTCCGAAACCCCTCCCATTTCCCCACCCTCTGGTGATGATGCCACCGCATCCGGGCTTGCTCGCCCACCGTCCAACGTCTAGGCCGTGCCGCCTGTTTCCATGTCTCTCTCTACCTACGCCACTCCCTCGCCCGCGCTGCAACGCGAGGTGAACCGCCGCCGTTCGTTTGCGATCATCTCCCATCCGGATGCCGGGAAAACCACGCTCACGGAGAAATTCCTGCTTTACGGCGGTGCCCTCAATCTCGCCGGCAGTGTCACCGCGCGGAAAAACCAGCGGGCGACGACCTCGGACTGGATGGACTTGGAAAAGCAGCGGGGCATTTCCGTTTCCTCCACCGTCCTGCAATTCGAATACAAGGACTGTGTCGTCAATATCCTCGACACACCGGGGCACAAGGATTTCTCCGAGGACACCTATCGGGTCCTAACGGCTGTGGACGCCGCCGTGATGGTGGTGGACGCGGGCAAGGGCATCGAGAGCCAGACGCGGAAACTTTTCGAAGTCTGCCGCCGTCGTGGGGTGCCGATTTTTACCTTTATGAACAAGCTGGACCGCCCGGCTCGGCCGTCGATGGATCTGCTAGACGAACTGGAATCCGTGCTCGGCATCCATGCGTTTCCAGTAAATTGGCCGCTCGGCGATGGACCACGTTTCCGCGGTGTTTATGATCGTGAGCAAAAGCAAGTGCATCTTTTCCAACGCACGGTCCACGGAGCTTACCGCGCGCCGGTTGCTGTTAGTGGCATCGAGGACGAGAGCGTGAAAGACGCTTTGGAAGAAGGCACTTACCGCCAAGTTTGCGACGAACTCGAACTGCTGGAAGGCGCGGGCGCGGAGTTCGATCTGAAAAAAGTGTTAGCCGGTGAACTGACGCCTGTCTTCTTCGGCAGCGCGGCTAACAACTTCGGCGTGCAACTCCTGCTTGACCGTTTCCTCGAACTCTCCCCGCCACCCACACCCCGCGAGAGCGGCGGCATGATGATCGATCCCGCGTCCGAGGAGTTTTCCGCCTTCGTCTTCAAAATCCAGGCGAACATGAACCCGAAACACCGCGACCGCATTGCCTTCGTTAGAATTGTTTCCGGAAAATTCGAACGCGACATGGATGTCATCAACGGTCGCACCGGTGAGAAAGTCCGCCTCGCCAACTCCCAGCGCCTCTTCGCCCGCGAGCGCGAGACCGTGGATGACGCTTTTGCCGGTGATGTTGTGGGTCTTGTTGGCAACTATGATCTGCTCATCGGCGACACGCTGTCCTCAAAGCCCGGCGTCACCTTCGATGAAATCCCGCGTTTCGCGCCCGAATGCTTTTCTTTCCTGCACAATAAGAGCACCGCGAAATACAAACGCTTCCGCGATGGTCTCCAACAGCTCCTCAAAGAAGGCGTGGCCAGCGAATTTGTCCTGATCGACAGCGAGGGCCCGCAGATCCCGTTGTTAGGTGCCGTCGGCCCGCTGCAATTCGAGGTCCTGCAATACCGCCTCGAAGGTGAATACGCAGCGGAAACCCGCATCGAGCAGGCGAACTGGTCGCTCGCCCGTTGGCTCAAGCCGAAAGAAGGCGACCCGCTCGCCCCCGAAGCCCGCCCGAATCTATCCCTCGGTGCCGCCCTCGCCCGCGACTCTAACGGCTGGCTCGTCGCCCTGCTGCCAAGCGAGTGGGCGTTGAAAACCTTTTCGGACAAGAACGAGGACTGGATCATCTCCGAGCAGCCGTTCCCACCCCCGATGGTTGAGAAATAAGGAGCTAGAACCTTATTGTCCTCTCTTTGCTCTCGCCGCTACGGGATTCAACTCAACCTGCCGACAACAAACATCAACCGCTGTTCAAGGTTCATCTCGCTTTTCATCCTCGATTCGTCTGTAATGCGTGATTGTGAAATCCGCCATCACCTCCTCCGTGATTCTACTTCTCGGCATCCTTCCGACGTGGGCGGAAGTCGATTGGAAGAAAGCAGAGAAGCAATACGACGAAGTGGTCCGCATTGCGTTACGCTACCCGGCCCAAACCTTCGCGAAAGCGGCAGAAAGCGGCGATATCAATACGGTTAGACGACTGTTGGATTCCGGAGTGCCGGTGTCGCTACGGATACCCGACGAGAGTGGATACACGGGCATTCCTCCGTGGGCACCAGTCATCCACCACGCGGCAAGCGGCGGACAACTCGAGGTGGTGCGCTTGTTATTGGATCGCGGAGCCAGCCCGCGCGCCCGCAGCTCGGACGGGTCCACACCTCTGCATTGGACCTCCTCGCCAGAAGTCGCCAAGCTTCTGCTGGATCATGGCGCAGATGCATCGGCACGAAACGATGACAACGAACAGCCGATCCACCACGCCGCAAGTTGTGAGAGTCTGACGCTCGTCCGTCTCCTGATCCAACACGGTGCTGATCCGCTCGCAAAGGACGTCTACGGAACCCAACCAATCCATAATGCAGTCGCCAATGGCACGGCGAAAACCGTGGAGTTTTTCCTGAGCAAGGGAGCCAAGCCCGATACTCCGGCCAATTCCAAGGATGACTATTGCCACAACGGATGGAGACCTTTGCATTTCTTAGGCTCACGCTACGCGGGGAGCGGATCAGGCCCCCACGATGTGGAAATCGCCACGTTGCTCATCCGCAATGGAGCCAACGTCAACGCCACCAACCATAATGGAGAAACTCCACTGCACACTGTGAAAGGTGCCGCTGTGATCCGCTTACTCTTGGATCACGGGGCCGCAGTCAATGTCTGGGACCATGGTCTCCTCAAGCGGACCCCACTTCATTATTTCGCTCTGTTGGGAGATCTCGAATGTGTCAAAGTCCTGCTGGAACACGAAGCCCAGCGCGATGCGTTGGATGGCAGCGGTGAAACGCCACTCGATGTTGCCGTATTCTTTGGAAACGAAGAAGTCGTGGAGTTCCTCCTTCAGAAGGGCGCAAAGCCCACTCAACATACCCTCGACCAAGCGATCCGCGCCAACGACGCCAAAGTCATCCAGTTGATCAAACATCGTCTCTTTCCCGACTCCATTCGTCCGCTTCACCGGCGCTGAGAATCCTCCATGACGCGGCGAAACGCCTCCGGCAATCAGGAATCGGATTCCCGGTGTGGCGTGTTAGAGTGACCACCTTATCCGGTGTCAAATAATAGTCGCCGTCAATTCCCCTGATAGGTGGACGGGCTTTTGTCCACCATGTCGAAAAAGTAATCCATGTCGTAACTCACAGCTTTCTTGGCGAGGGCGCGATATTTTGCAGCGCGTTTCGGCATTTCGCGCTGGAGGTAGAAGGCGTAGATGTCTCGGGGTGCGGAGGAGGAATACTGGCCTACTTTTTCCAGGGCATCGAGAAAGCGGTCCCACTTGCCGGCGCGGATGTCGGCGGGGGGCTGCGCCTGCAAGTGTTTGAAGAGCATCTTCCAAGCGGTGAAGGCGGGAATTTCGCCACCGGACCAGTTGGTGGGCGCTGTCTTTTTCTCGATGACTTGCGCGAGCTCTTCCAAATGCGCACCGGGGTCCTGCCGTGCAAAGGCCAGCAGCGAGAGCGGCTGCGACTCAGGGTTGCTGAGATCCTGCTTCAGGGCTGCGGCCACCGTTGGAAGCTCAGGGCGAAAAGAATACAGGCTTTCCAGAGCGGCGCGGCGGACGGCGGAATCCTTGTCTTTGATCAACTTTGACAACACCGGAACGATGTCGGGATTTTGCATATAACCAATCGCATAGGCGGTGCATTTTCGGACTTCAGGGGCGGCATCGGTGGCGAATTCGGCAAATTGTCTGGTGACGTAGGGATGTCGGGCGGCGACGTCTGTCAACAGAAGTATGGCTGAAGCGCGGACTGGGATTTCCGGTTCTTTCAACCAGGGATCCATGATTTGGCGCAACTCGGATGATTTCGCCAGTCCCATCGCCCGGATGGCCAGAGCGCGTGTTTCGGGAGCGGCCTTGCTGTTTGCCACTGCAACGAGTTCCCGCCAAGCAAGCGCACCGCCGACGTTCCGGGTTCCGGCAGGCAACCGCGAAAGACCCGGCACTTCGACTCCCACCGTACCCAACCAATAAGGCGCGAGGAGATCGGAAAGATAGGGACTGCCATCCCCGATCACCCGGATGGCGGCCTGTGCGATCTCCGTCTCGGGTCGCGAGATCAGCCCGCGGACGGCGGAAAGCACCTCGATCCGCGAAAAATCGTTAGTGCTGTCGAACCGGTTCCTGCCGGGGCTTTCGCTCATTCCGTCCATCTGTTGAATCGCGTAAACCACGTCGTTAGGCACCGGGCTATCGCGCAGGGCGATGAGCTCTGTCCAATAGATTTCCGGCAGGGTTTTCGCCGTGACCGGTCGTTGATCCCGGCAACGCAACACACCGAGATCCATTTTTGAAGTATGGTCGGGTCTCATTTGGCGCGCCCCGATTTCGGTCTTGAGGGCGACGACGATATAGGTCCGACCCGGCTCGAAGTGATAGAACTGTGGCGTCTCCATTCCGCGACCTAGGCCATTCGCTTTCTCATCGTAATGCCGGAAACGCACTTCACCGCCAGCAGTCTCGCCCTTGATTTGCGAAATGATCCTGAAGCGGGACTCCCGCGCTTCGTATCCGCTCGCGGGCTTGAACCACTCGTCCTCGACCGGTTCGCTGGCCATCGCCTCGCCCTTGAAAATCAAATCGGATTCTTCCGCGAGCTTGTTCAGCGTCAGTGCCGGGCCGACGTAGTAGCCAAATGCCGTGCCTAGAATCGCGAGGTGGCAGACAATCATCATCAACCATCGGCAGACTGATTTCGTCAGGTTCTCACTTCGAATATTCATGGCGAATGGGAGCTTGTCCTAGCATGGAGGATTCGGACAGCAGATTCCACGAGAACAGCGATTAGTAGCTTGTGGCGAGAGACTTCCGAGAAGTCGTCGATTTGCTGGCGGGAGCGGCGGATTTTTCAATATTATCATCCAATTCTGACGTTTTTCTGCCCTCTGGCACGAAAATCGCATCCGATTAACCGATTTTGGACGGGACAAGGCCGCCACTTTCATTGTTGAATCTCCACGCACTCACTCATTTCCACCTTCCTCATTTCTCATGGCAACCATCACCAAACGCGAACTCGTTATCAAAATCACCGATCAACTCGGGGCCAAGGGGATTGAAATCACCCAGCAGAACGTCCTCGAAGTGGTGCAATCCCTAGTCGATGAAATCACCGATTCCTTGGCCCATGGCGACACCGTGGTAATGCGAAATTTCGGGGCCTTCCAAGTTCGCGAAATGAAAGCCAAGGTCGGCCGCAACCCGAAGAACCCCGGTAAGGATGTGCCCATTCCCGCCCGCGCTGCGGTGAAATTCAAGCCCGGCAAGGAAATGAAGGAAAAAGTCGCCACCACTCTCCACGTCATCCGCGAGCGAAAATCGTGATTTCCCGCTGCTTTAAAAACCCACCGAGCCTTCTCGCTGTTAGCTTTTTAACAGCCGCGTGTCTTCTCACCTCATGCTTTTCCTACCCCGGCGGTCACAAAGGCTATCAGACCCGCGCCTACTCCGCACGCGGCCAGTCCTATCAGCCGATGAGCGTGGATGCAGCACTCGATTTTCAGGAAACCGGCTCCTGCTCATGGTATAATGAATCTTCATGGCTGGGCTTCAAACGCGGCACCACCTCGCTCGGCGAAAAAGTAATGCCTTGGCATCTAACCGGTGCTCATAAAACGCTTCCACTCCCCTGCCTCATCAAGGTCACGAACCTAAAAAACGGCAAGTCCCTCAAGGTCCGCATCAATGACCGTGGCCCCTTCATCCCGGGCCGCATCCTCGATGTCACGCCCCGCGCTGCCAAGAAACTCGGCTTCTACGACCAAGGCGTCACCAATGTCCATATCGAGGTGATCTCCGTCGGCGACGGGCGTGACAAGCGCAAGAAGCGCGGTTGGTTCTTCTAACTCGACAGCGTCGATTCATTTCACAAATATCATTTTCCACCCAAATCCCATGAAACTCATCCCCGCACTCGCCGCCACCCTGTCGTTAGTCTCTTGCGCCACCATCGCCCCGCCCGCCTCAAGCGGCACGGTCGATCACGTCGTCCTGATGTGGCAGAAGCGCCCAGGAAATGCCGCCGACCGCGAAAAGCTGCTCGCCGCCTGCTCCGATCTTCGCGTCATTCCCGGCATCAAGTTTCTCGACACCGGGTCCGCCCTCGCCAGCGACCGCCCCGTCGTGGATGACTCCTTCGACCTCGGTCTTACGGTGCGTTTCGATTCCGCGAAATCGCTGCATGCTTACGAAACCGACCCGCGCCATTTAAAGAAAGTGAACGAAGTGCTCAAGCCGCTGACGAAGAAGATCGTGGTTTATGATATCATTCGTTAGATCCAGATTGTCGGTGCGTGAGCTTCCTAATGAAGCGAGGGCGTTCACACCCCAATCATGCGAATTTTTCCATACTTTTACAAAAACGGGTGTAGCGGCGAATCGCTTGCCAATGCAAAAGGGACCTGAGTAGTTACGAGTTCCGGGATCAGGGCATTGCCGGGGTTCTCGAAGACAGATCCTATAGCCCTTCCAGTTGCTTGGAACCTTTTCTGCCCTGTTTGCGCGGCTCCTTCACCGCCGAACTCTCCCCAAGGCTCGAAGAAGCTGCCAAAGGCGAGCGCAAGGTGTTCTTCGTGGATGCGGCGAATACCGTCGAGCTGCTTTTCCTGCCCGCCTATTCGCCCAACCTCAATCTCATTGAACGCCTGTGGAAGCACCTCAAGAAAAAGTCGCTCAAGAACAAACACTTCATAATAATTCGCTAAAGCTCACACGGCTTTGCGGTTAGAAATCTCTTTATTTGACGGTATTGGGCCCCTCGCCGGAAACTGATGGACGCAAGCCTGGA
>JAYVNM010000046.1:0-18173 GCA_043758445.1 Akkermansiaceae bacterium
TAGGGTTAGCGGATATCACGGTCACCAGAGCTTCCATGACCTTGCTATGACGTCACTTGCCGCGTTTTGGCGAGCTTTCCATTTTCCTCTTTAGGGTAATCGGTGAGAGGTGCCGCATTCATTCAAAGGACGGGAAGCACAAGTTTCCCCTCCGTTACCTCCATGACCAGACGCGCGTTTTTAGATACCCAACCGAAGGGAATTGATCGGCGGAAACGTTGTCTGCGTTCGCTGGCTTCCACCGAGGTGGCATCTTCGGCCTTGTTGTAATTTTTCATGTATTGTGGAATCCAATTACTGAAAAACGGCGAGACTGATTTGCCTTCGGCGTAGTAAACTTGAAAAGACTGGTAGTCTGCCGCGTAGGAGCAGAAAAAATGATCCACAATCTGATCTTCTTTGAGCTTATCAAGGCCGGTGTTGAGATGATATTGGTATTCAAACGAACTTCCTGCGATGGCTGATTTGATTTCAATGCCTTCGAGGTCTGCACCATATCCACTCTTACCTTTTTGACCCGTAAGGATGGAACCGAACAGTTTCCAAGTAATCGATGGGACGGACCCGCTGGTCTTGAGATTGTGCTCTTTCAAAAGAGCGAAAAAATCCGAACGGTTGATGTGCTTTTGGTAGAAATCGAAGGCGGCGCGGAATTGGAGCTTCATCACTTGGAATCTCCTTTTGCTGGGAGAAGGTCCGTGGCTGGAATACCGAGCGCTCCAGCCAGCTTGTAAATATTGATGAGGCTGACGTTGCGCTTCCCTCTCTCCACACTGCTGATGTAGGTGCGGTCCAAGCCGCAATCGAAGGCGAGCTTTTCCTGCGAAAGACCGAGGGTAAGCCTCGCGCTTCTCACGCAATTACCAAAGTTCGATAGGAGTGTGGCCTCATCCATTTCTAGGACGAAGCATCACATTCTTGATGTCTTGAAGTCCACGGACTTTAAGTCACAACAAAAGCCTCTGAAGACTTCCACTTTTGCCGCTTGGGATGGCTTTCCCATACTGAGTCGCAAGTGGATAAAGCAGATGATCGACGAGGTGTTTCACAACCGGGACAACTACGGCGTCTCCCATGGCGCTGTAGGCTTCATTATAAGATGGGGAAAGGCGGAATTTGTCGGGAGCTCCCATGAGGCGGGCGGCTTCGCGGGTGGTGATGAGGCGGGCATCCCACTTGCCTTGGTCGTGAAGGATCAGAAATTGGCGGCTACTGCCTCCTTCGGCCGTGCGGAGGCAGCCGGAAGTATTGTCAAAGCGGAGTTCGAGGGTCTGTTTGCCTTTACGGGTCCGCCGATAGCCTGGAAAGACAGTGCGCTGCGAATGAGGAAGTTTGTTTAGCAACTCCCTATGGTTTGGCGCGATCAGGGACATCAGTTCGCGTTTCCGTTCGTCATCGAAGACGGGAGCGTCCCAAACGATGATTTCGGACAAGGTCTTGGGGCGTTTTTTTGGACGCGGCATGGACCAGAAGATGATATCGTCGAGCGGGGCGATGGCTTTGAGGACGATCTCGGGGTGGAGCCAGTTCGGGCCGTGGTCCTCGAGGGCGGTGGTGTCGATGGAATCCCGGACGGCGACGACGAAGACCCGGGGGCGCGATTGGGGGACCCAGAGCCGTGCATCGAGAAGCATGGGGCCGACCTTGTAAGAACGCTCGCGCAGGGCTTGATGGAGGAGGCGGAAATCCTCGCCGCCATTGGCGGAGAGCAGACCGACGACGTTTTCCAAGGCGATGACTGTAGGCTTGACGGGCATTTCATCGAGAACCCGGAGCCATTCCCAGAACATGCCGCTGCGGGAGGCGGCGAGGCCGCCCATCTTGCCGGCGAGGGAAAGGTCCTGGCAGGGAAAGCTGGCCCAGACGATGTCGCCGTGGGGGATGGTGGCTCCGCTGACCTGCTCGATGGAACCGAGGTGGAAATGGTCGTCGCCGTGGTTGGCGGTGTAACTGGCGGCTTTCTTCGGGCAGATATCGTTGGACCAGACCAGGAGGCATGCATGCCGAGCTCCTTGGGTGACAAGGCCGCTGCCCGCGAAGAAATCGATGAAGGTTGGAAGATTGGCGTTCAGGAGTTCTTTTGAACAGTTTTTGAGGGATGTGTCAACGGAAAAGTATGTGGGTGGAATTGGTTGAATTTATGGACTCCCAGTCCTGAATTCCTATTCAGGCACATCGCCAATTTTCCCGTGTATGGTACCAGAGTACACCAATTAACAACTTTTCGATTTTTCTTCGTAGTTTCGAGCAATTCTTTATTAAATCGCCCATTGGAAACATTGCGGCTGTCAGAATAGGCGGGGCTGCGGATCAGCGCTGGATCAGGAAGATGCGTTTTTCCCGGTAGGTGATGACGGCGTCGAGCTCGCGCATGAAATCGGCACCGAAGAGGCCGACGTAGTCGAGATCCTGACCGGGACTGATGCGGTTCAGGTCGGTGGCGAGGACCTTGCGGTTGGTGAGGACGGCATCGCCCATGGTGAGTTTTTTGATGATCGCGACACCGGCTGGAGCTTTACCACCGATTCCTTGGACGAACTGATCCATGGGACCGACATCGCAACTGTTGTCATTGGCGGCCTTCAGGTGGAGCAGGCTGCTGTCGGCACCGGTGTCGATGAGGTAAGTGACTTTGTGTTCGTTGAGTGTGCCATCGACAAAGATGTGGTTGCCACGGCGGTCGTATTCAAAGGACTGGTATTTCCGGAGGACTAGCAGTTCCTGCATGGTGAGGCTCTGGCAGTATTGGAGGAAGAAGGTGGAGGCCTCACTCCAGTCATTGGCATACTTCGCGTCGTCTGGAGTGAGATTGGCAATGGGAATCTGGACGACTTTTCCACCGATAATTTCGAGGGTGATGACGGTGGGGGTTTTCGTGGTGATCTTGCCGCGATAGGTCTTGTTTTCGATGGTCTTGAAAAGACGGAACGCCATGGCGGCTTCGTCGCCTGACTTGACTTCCGCGCCATCTGACTTGTCCGGGCGCAGGAAGATCCGGCGCTCGGGATAGGAAATGACGGCTTCGAGCTGGCTCATCAAGTCGGCACCGAGGATGGCCTGCTCACGGAGTTTCTGGCCATCCGCGAGACCCTTGGTTAGATCCGTGGCGAGAATTCTGGTGCCTTTGAAAACGGATTCCCCGAAGGAAATGTTAGGCACTTCGGTCCAGCCGGCCGGGGCTTCACCGGCGACGCCGTAAATTTTTTCCGTCATCTCTCCGACGGTGCAAGCGGAATCCTTGGCGAAGGGGATGTGGAGCAGGCTGGTGCCGGCTCCGGTGTCGATCAGGAATGTGCCCTGTTTACCGTTCAGCTTGCCGTCGATGAAGATCGAGTTTCCGACGAAGCGGAAGGGGAAGGATTCGTAACCGCGGAGTTCCAGAAGTTGGCGGATGGTGAGCGTGCGGCATTTCTGTAAGAAGACTGCCTTCTCCTTGGACCAAGCGGTGATATAGGCTTGATCTTCCGCGCTGAGATTGGGGAATGGCACGGTGGCGCGCTGGCCGCTTTTCAGGAGGAGGGTCGCGCTGTCGGCGGTCTTGTCGAGCAGGACGGCGGGGATGATTTTCCCGTTAGATCCTTTGAAATCGCGGTATTCTGCGGCATTGGGTTGCTGCGCGGTGGTGATGGCCGGGAATCCAATCAAGATGGCGGCGAGAGGTGCGAAAAATGGCTTCATGGGTGATTTACTTGAATTTGACACCCTTGATAAAGGCCTCCCAGTCGGCATTGAACGCCTCGACGGAGGCGAAGCCGAAAATTTTGGCAATCTCGACGGCGGGTGGGATCTGGTTAGATGACTCGATGCGACGGACCATCATGGCGAAGGCGCAGAGGTTCTTGGGCGTGCTCTGCATGTAGTAGCTGAATGAGTAGATGAGCACGAGTTGCTCGGGCTTCAAGCCATCGAGTTGCCACTTAAGCATTGGTTCGAGGTCCACCTTGACGGTGCCTTTGCGGATGGCCGTCTTCAGGCCACGAGCCCAGGAGGAGCCGTCCTCGAAGCCTCTTTTCGAGGTGATCTCGTCGTCGCCACTGCTTATCACGCTTAGAATCTGGGTTTCGCTTTTTCCGCCGAGGGAAATTTCCTTGAAGTAGGAGTGACCCGTGGTGACGGCGAAATATCCTTCACTGCCGAAGGAGCTGACGCCACCGAGTTGCTTGGTCAGCAGGGCTCCGGCAATGGTATGGATCTGGAAGGGGCCCATAGACCGCTTGAATTTGTTGGCGTCCAGAATGTTGAAAAGGACTGCCTGCGAGTGGAGGTTGTTAGTTTTCATCATTTCCTCGGGGATGGTGATGGAGGTGGAGCCGAGTTTTTCCCAAGTCACTTTCACTTTTGCGGCGGCGTCTCCCTGACCTGCGGCGGTGAGGGTGTCCTGATACCATTTTCCGAGGGTGGCATAGGCGGCGCGATCCTCGGCCAGGAGAATGAGCATGCGTTTGTCCGCCCAGTCGCGGCGGAAGTTCATGTGTTGGAAAGCCATCCCGTGCCAGAGGCGCTCGGCGGTTTCTGCGACAGCCTCGGCGTGGACCTTGCCGGCACTGGCGACGAGGAAGTGTTCGCTTTCAGTCAGATCGAAGAGTGACACACTTTCGTCGCCAAGTTTGAGATCTTTGTCCTTGAGCTTCTTGATGGTGGATGAGTCGATCCTGACCTGCTTCTCGGGTTCGCCCAGTTCACCAGCCATTAGAATTGAGGGATCGGCATTGCCATATTCGACGAGAAACTGGCGATCCCCCAGACTGAGGTCCTCGATTTTTAGAACGATTTGTTTGGCCTCCTTGGTGACAAGCGTGGCGGTCGTGGCGTCCGCCTTCAGGAACTCGGCTTCCAAGGTGGTCCCTTTTCGTGAAGTCCAGATCCGTGTCTCACCTGCGATGGCGCTTGATTGAAAACCCCACCCAAGCGCCAATAAGATAATCCATTTCAATTTATGCATGACGGTGGGATAAGCGATCAGGTCGCAAGGGCCAATCTAAATTTTTCTGCTAAAATCGGATCATCGGGAGCGGAGGGCGGGTAAACCTGGGTGGGAAATCCGGCTTCAGATACGACGGCACCCTACGCGGTGGATCTGATTAGCCGCTTGGATAAGCTTGATCATGCTTGCGTTAGAAAACCACATCTCATCATTCGAATAAATCCGCTAGATAAGGAGTTCCTTGATGACTTTTCCACTGACATCCGTGAGGCGGAAGTCGCGGCCTTGGGTGCGGAAGGTGAGACGCTCATGGTCGAAGCCGAGGCAGTGGAGTAGCGTGGCTTGGATGTCGTGGACGTGGACAGGATCTTGGACGATGTTGTAACCGAGTTCGTCGGTCGCGCCGTGGATGTGGCCGGCTTTGAATCCTCCGCCAGCCATCCAAGTGGTGTAGGCTTTTGGATGGTGATCGCGACCGCGCGAGCGACCGAGAGCGGCATTGCTTTCCACCATCGGAGTGCGGCCAAATTCACCGCCCCAGGCGACGAGGGTTTCGTCGAGCATGCCACGGCGCTTGAGGTCGGTGACGAGTGCGGTGCTGGCCTGGTCGGTTTCTTTGCACATTTTATGGTGGTTGCCAACGACGTCGCTGTGGGCATCCCAGCCTTCGTGGAAGATATTCACGAAGCGCACGCCACGCTCGATCATGCGGCGTGCTAACAGACAAGCCCGCGCGAAGGATGGCACCTTGGGATCGCAGCCATAGAGCTCCAGAGTTTCTTTGGTTTCGCTACTCAGATCCAGCAGTTCCGGGGCGGATGTTTGCATGCGGAACGCCATTTCATAATTGGCGAGGCGAGTGGCGATTTCGGGATCGCCGGTGGCACTGAGGCGTTTGCGGTTGAGCTGGCTGACGAGGTCGATGGTCTCGCGCTGGAGGGAAGGATCGATGCCGACGGGATTGGAGACATCGAGGATGGCATCGCCCTGATTGCGGAAGCGCACGCCGGTGTAGGAGGTGGGGAGAAACCCGCTGGACCACAAGGCAGAACCACCACTGATGCCGCTGCCGGTGCTGAGCACGACAAAGGCCGGGAGGTCGCGGGTGACGCAGCCGAGGCCATAGGTGGCCCATGAGCCGATGCTGGGCCTGCCGGGAACCGC
This sequence comes from Akkermansiaceae bacterium, assembly GCA_043758445.1. Classification (GTDB taxonomy): domain Bacteria; phylum Verrucomicrobiota; class Verrucomicrobiia; order Verrucomicrobiales; family Akkermansiaceae; genus Luteolibacter. Next base: position 6,089 of record JAYVNM010000046.1, read on the forward strand.
GAAGCCAGTTTGGAAAAAAGTCTGGGCGGGCGCATGATTGAACTGCTCTGTATGACAAGAACGGATCAGGCAAATGTCATCCACAATTTTTGATAGGTAGGGCAGGGCATCTGAGATTTCCATGCCGGACTGGCCGTGGCGGGCGAATTTAAACTGCGGCCCCATCACGGCGGCGTCGGCACGGATGAAGGCGAGTCGCTGGCCTTCGGTGACGGATGCAGGCAAGGGTTTGCCGTCCATTTTGATCAGGTCCGGCTTGTAGTCGAAGAGATCAAGGTGACTCGGGGCACCCGCCATAAAGAGATGAATGACTGCTTTCGCCTTGCCTGGGAAATGCCCGGGGCGGGGTGTTAGGGGATCGGCTGGCGCGGTGGAGATTTGTGCGCCGAGTTGTTCGGCAAGCAGCCCGGCCAGGGCCATTTTACCAACACCAACGCCGCAGTCGCGCAGGAAATGGCGGCGGGTGATGTCGAGGGCGCGATGTTGGAACGGGTGCATGATGTCGTGGGTGGATCAGCTTTTATTGACGAACTCGTCCATGTTTAACAGGGCCCGGACGACGGCGGTCCATGCGGCACGGGCGACGGTGGAGTCCACGGGCCCGCTGCCAGCAAGTTGTTTGGCCACCTCGGGCGCGGTGGCAAAGCGAGTCTGTTGTTTTTGATAGAATGCGAGCACGGATTGAAGCTCATCCGCATCCGGCGGACGTGAGAAACAACGGACGAATATTTCAGTCACGCATTGCTCCGGTGAAGCGGCGCTTTCTACCAGATGTTTGCCAAGGGACTGTGAGGCCTCGATCAGGGTGACGTCGTTGAGCATGCTCAGTGCTTGGAGCGGTGTGTTAGAGCGATCCCGGGCGACGATGCAGGACTCACCTGTAGGTGCATCGAAGGTATTGGCGAAAGCAAAGGGTGTGCTGCGCTTGGTGAAGGTGTAGAGGCTGCGGCGGAAGCGGTCCTCGCCGCTGCTGGCATTCCAGGTCATTGCGCCATAGGCACCTTCGGTGGTGACGCTGGGCGGCTGGGGCGGAAACACGCTGGGTCCGAACATTTTCTGCGAGAGAATTCCAGCGCTGGCGAGTGCTGCGTCGCGCACCTGCTCGGCCTCAAGACGCAGGCGCGGGCCGCGCCAAACCAACTTATTCTCGGGATCCTTTTCCTCACCGATGGAGTTGGAATGGCTGGTCTGCTGGTAGGTGCTGCTAGTGACGATCAGGCGGTGGAGTTTTTTAAAGGACCACCCGTCGTCCATGAAGCGAATGGCAAGCCAGTCGAGAAGTTCGGGGTGGGTCGGCGGCGAGCTCTGGAATCCGAAGTCGTCTTGGGTTTTCACAATGCCGCGACCGAAGAAAGAGGCCCAAGCGCGGTTCACCACGACGCGCGCGGTGAGCGGATTTTCCCGGCAGACAAGCCAGCGAGCGAAACCGAGGCGATTCTTCGGCGCACCGGTAGGAAGGGGATTGAGAATGGACAGGACGGCGGGTTCGACTTGCTCCTCGGGTTGGGTCCATTCACCACGATGGTGAACGAATGTGCGGCGGGGATTTTCGGGCGGACGTTCTTGGAGGACGAGCGAAGTTTGTCCTGTGGGTGGGAGACGGAGGTTGGCGATTTCACTACGGACTGAGGCATATTCCGGGGTGCTGAGCATGAACTCGCCTTGTAGCGCAAGCAGTTGTGCTTCCGTTAGATCTGGCTTGTGTAGCAGGAGTTGTGCATCTGCAGAGAGCTGGCTCGCGACTACGGTGCCGGACTGGGTGGTGACCGAGATGCGGAATTTTCCGAGCGAACAGGCGTAGTGGCGTCCGAACATCAGGGTGAGATGGAGTTCGGAAGCGGCTAGAGGTTTCTCTAATTGAAAAACCGCTTCGTGTGAGCGACCCTGGCCCTCGGCGCAACTCCAGCCGGTCTCGGGATTACCGTCGATGGCGAGTTGGGCCTCGGCATGGGGACCGAAGTTGTTTTTGGCGTAGCTTTCGGTGGCTCGTGTTATTTTTACGGGTTGCCCTAGTGCGCTGAGTTGGAATTCGCCTAACATGAAGTCGCCCTTGGGTCCTTCATAGTAGGCCATCCCGGGTCCCCATGCTGGCAGGCGCGGATCGGGAAGGGCCTCAAGGCGAATGGCGGTGATGCCAGGTGGTAATTTCGAGCAGTCGAGTTGATAGGTATCCGCCTTGGTGATGTCTCCCGAGACGAACACCGTGGAGTCGGGTTGGATGGTCAGAAGTGGGAGATTCGAGGTGGCCTTGATCGGCCTGACGACTTGCCAGCTTGCCGTGCGAGTTCGTTCATTTGCCCGCCACTCGTCGAAGGCCTTGGCGAGCGATGTTTTGCGTGCGTTTTCATGCTCGCCTCCCGCTGCGGAGACGTTGCCGAAACGGATCGCAAGTCGCCCGATGGTGTGGTTTTTGCCATAGGTTTGTTTCACGATCACGGTGGTGTCGCCATTCGCCTCAATCGGGTGCTCGAGGGCAAAGGTTGCGAATTGGTTTTCGTGGATGTTGCGGCTTGGAATTTGAATGGCCCAGCCGGTGTCGCTCTTGCCATCGATGGCGGAAATCACCGGGAAGCCCGATTGTTCGGCGCTGGCTGTTGGGCGGATAAGCTTCACGGGTTTTCCGGCCACCATGACTTCAATTTCACTCAGGACAAAATTGGCATTTGGGGCACGGCCCGGACCTTTTCCGGGTAACGAGTCGTCAGTGAGCGCCTCGACACGGACGTGTGTGTATTGGCCCTTGAGAGCGGTAAATTGCAGAGTCGCGGAGGAGCTGTCCGGACCTGGCATAGCAAACAACACCGATCCATCTGCTAGAATTTCATGGGGCTCAGCAGGTTCTGTGACAACTGTGGGTTGCGGCTTCGTCCACTCGATGGATTCGTTGCCGACGCGCCATTGGGCGGGCAGGGAAGATAAGAGTTGTTTCGCCTTAGCTTCGCGCTCGGCCGCCGCACGTTCTTGATTTTCGTCAGTTAGAATAAACTCCGGTTCGTCGGCATTATCGAGAAACGCCATCATCGAGTAATATTCCTTGTGCGGAATCGGATCATATTTGTGGGTGTGGCACTGGCAGCATTGCAGCGTGAGACCGAGCCAGGTGGCACCGGTGGTCGCGATGCGGTCGATCATTGAGCGGAAACGGTATTCGAGTGGATCAATGCCGCCTTCCTCGTTGAGCATCGTGTTGCGGTGGAACCCAGTGGCAACGTGCTGCGCGCTGGTGGCGTTGGGGAGGAGGTCACCGGCGACTTGTTCGATGGTGAATTGATCGAACGGCATGTCATCGTTGAGTGACTTGATCACCCAATCGCGGTAAGGCCAGATCGTGCGGTTGCGGTCCTTTTCGTAGCCGTTGGTATCTGCATAGCGGGCGAGATCGAGCCACTTGCGCGCCCAGCGCTCGCCATAATGTGGGGCTGCGAGCAAACGGTCCACGACCTTCTCATAGGCTTCCGGCGATTTGTCTGCTAGAAAATCTGCAATCTCAGTTGGGCTGGGTGGCAAGCCGATGAGGTCGAAAGTTACCCGCCGGAGGAGGGTGGCCTTATCCGCTTGGGGCGAGGGTTGCAGGCCGGATTCTGCTAGGGTGCTCTGGACAAATGCGTCGATAGGATGAGTGGCGGCCGACTTAGGAACAGTTTGCGGCATGGGTGCTTGAAATGCCCAGTGCTTTTCATATTTCGCGCCTGCGGCAATCCATTGTTCGAGGATGCGGATTTGCTCGGGGGTGAGTGATTTCTTGGTGGATTCCGGTGGCATGCGTTCCTCCGGGTCGTCCGAGTGGAGGCGCGTGACTAGCTCGCTTTCGGTGGGTTTTCCGGGAACGATGGCGGGCTCACCAGACTTACCGCCCTTGAGTGCGGATTCGCGTTCACTGAGTTTGAGTTTGCCTTTGCGGGCGCTGTCGTCAGGCCCGTGGCATTTGAAACAGTTGTCTGATAGGATCGGTCGCACGTCGCGACTGAACGATGGCTCAGCCGCCTTGGCACTAACAGTGAGGCAGGGCAGAATGAGCAGAAATCGAAGGTAGGCAGATTGCGGCATGATCAAGTGATGAAACGCTTCATTAGCATGTAATCGGCTAGCGTCGTGAAACGCGGGTTAAGCCGAGAGAACGCTCATGAAAGCCAGCAGAACATACGGGCCGTTGCCATGTTGGCAAGGCTTTCTCTCGTCCACGAACGATCAGCAAAAGCACGACTGCTGTGGCACGATAAGGTGCTTGCACCGCGGCTAAAGGTCGTTGAATTGGACAGAGCCTTGACTTTGCGCTTTCTTTTTTTCCAAAAACAGTTCGATTGGGTAAAATGGCGCAACAAGGGAGGATGCAAAATACATGGACGAGCGGGCAGCGATGGGTGAGCGACAGCGAACCTGAGCTCGGCCTCGGCATCGTGACCGGCAGTGGCGATGGTCGCGTGGACATCAACTTCCCGGCGGTTGGCGAGAACCGCTGCTTTGCCATCGACTCTGCGCCCCTGCGGCGGGTGAAATTCATGCCCGGCGACCGGATCAAAATCCAGTCCGGCGCGGAAACCACCGTGGCAAGTGTGCGTGAGGAAAATGGGCTGCTCATTTATCTAACAGAGGTCGGTGAAACTCCAGAAGCTGAGCTCGCGGATTCGATAAGTTTCAGCAAACCGCAGGACCGCTTGTTCGGCGGCAAGCTTGATGAGTTTCCGGATTTCGACCTGCGCGGTGATGCCCTGCGCCGCCGTGCGGAGATGCGTCGCTCGCCGGTGCGCGGGCTGACGGGGGCGCGGATGGACCTGATTCCGCACCAACTTTTCATCGCCGATGAAGTGGCGAATCGCCCGCACCCGCGAGTTCTGTTAGCAGATCAGGTGGGGCTGGGAAAAACCATCGAAGCCTGTTTGATCCTGCATCGACTTATCCTAACAGGCCGGGCGCAGCGCGTACTCATCCTTGTGCCAGAGCCACTGCTGCATCAATGGTTCGTCGAGCTGCTACGGCGCTTTCAACTCTCCTTCAGCATTTTCGACGAGGGCCGCTGCGAGGCGATCGAGTATGGCGATGCCGGGTGCAATCCATTTCTAGACAGCCAATGGGTGCTCGCGGCGGTGGATTTTCTAGCGGAAAACGAAGCCCGCGCCACGCAGGCCCGCGAGGTGGGATGGGACATACTGGTGGTGGATGAAGCGCATCATCTCGAATGGTCGCCGGGTGCGCCGGGGGCGGCTTACGAAATGGTGCGCCGCCTCGCGGAGGCCACGGAGGGGCTGCTCTTACTCACCGCCACGCCGCAACAACTCGGGCCGGAAGGCCATTTCGCGCGCTTGCAATTGCTGGACCCGGAGCGGCACTCGGACTTGGAAAAGTATCGCGAGGAAACGCAGCATTACGAAGAAGTGGCAGACATCGTCGAGGCGCTCGCGGTCGGTGGCGGGGCGGATGTGCGGCTTAAAAAATTCGTCGCAGGACGTGGACGACTGGAACGCGGCGTGCAGGATTTGAGCGATGGAAAGCCGGACGCACGCGAACATCTGATCTCTGATTTGCTAGATAGTTTCGGCGTCGGCCGGGTGATGTTTCGTAACACGCGGGCGAAGCTGGGCGGCTTTCCCGTGCGCGAACCACGGCTGGCTCCGGTGGCCGATAAACTCGCATGGCTGGCTGCGTTACTAGCAAAAATCGGCGATGAAAAAGTGCTGGTCATCACGCACAGCCGCGAGCTGGCGGAAGATGTGTTAGAGCAGTTGCGCGATTCCACTGGAGTGGTCGGCGCGTTATTCCATGAGGATCTCTCGCTGATTCAGCGGGACCGCAATGCGGCATTTTTCGCCGAAAAAGACGGGGCGCGGATACTGGTGTGTTCGGAAATCGGCAGCGAGGGGCGAAATTTTCAATTTGCCCGACATCTGGTGTTGTATGACCTGCCGACAGATGTCGATTTGCTAGAGCAACGGATCGGACGGCTCGACCGGATCGGCCAGCGCGGCACGATCCAGGTGCATGTGCCGTATTTCCCCGGCACCGAAGAAGAAGTCCGCGTACGCTGGCTGGAGGAGGGCCTGGATGCCTTCCGCGCCAGCCCGCCCGGCGCGGCGGAAATCCAGCGCGAACTGGAGCAGGATCTGGACGAAGCGCTCTCGGAACCGGAGCTAGCGAATGCGCTGATAGAAAAAACGCTCGCCTGCCGGGAGCGCGTGGCGGAGCGGATCGCCCATGGGCAGGATAGGTTGCTAGAAAGAAGCTCGCACCGTCCGGAGCGCTCGGCGTGGCTGGTGGAACACATCCGCGAGTGGGACGAGAGTGCAGAATTCGAGGATTTTTTACTGCGCCTGTTCGAATACTCGGGAGTGACCATCGAGGAACTGGGTGCACGTCGCTATTTCCTGCTGCCGGGGAATTTGAAATCCGATGCTTTCCCCGCGCTGCCGCATGACGGCATGACCGTGACGCTTGACCGCCAGCGCGCCTTGGAACGCGAGCAGGAAGATTTTCTAACATGGGATCACCCACTGGTGCGCGGGGCACTGGATCTGCTTCTCGGCTCGGAGGCGGGCAACGCGTCATTCGCGGTCTGGCCCACCCCGGGTGATAAAACAATTCTGCTAGAATCCTGGCTGGTGGTGGAATGCGTGGCTCCCGCTGAGCTTCACGTCGAGCGCTTCCTGCCGCAGACGCCACTGCGTGTGGTGGTCGATCACAAGGGCGCGGATCTCACCGCGGACACGAATTTCCCCAAGGCTATCCTCCGCCGCGGCAATGCCCCCGGACTGATGAGAAATGAGGCGGTGAAGCGAAAGTTGTTACCAGAGATGTTAGAGCACACACGGGTGCTGGGGGAGGTCGCTAGCAAGACCGTCATCGCGGATGCCCTGTCATCCATGCGCCTGCAAATGGCGGCGGAAATCACCCGCCTGCGCGATCTCGCGGAGATCAATGACCACGTCAGGCCGCAGGATATTGCCTTGCTGGAGGAGCGGGAAAACGCGCTCGCCGCAGCCATCGGCAACGCCCGCGTCCGACTGGATGCGGTGCGGCTGATTTGGAAAGCCCCGGAAAATTAACACAATTACCCGATCGGATGATTGAGGGATCGTAACATGCCGTCATTGATCGCGAGGGCATATAGCTAGAGCCTGTCCCAGACATCGTGCCATTATTGAGCGTCACGGCGCTGGGTAGCGTTTGAGCATTCCCTGTTCCCGTAATGGTTCCAGCAATGGTCCATGCTCCGGTAGGCGTCCCTGAAAACGTATTGTTCACACTCGTAGTGAGGGTCGCACCCGCAGAGATATTGATGGGGCTACCGGCCGCGATCCTCCCCCCGGTGGAATTGAAAACGGAAGAATGGATTATCGGAGCGAGTTTTCATAATAATTAGAATTTCGGACGTGATTTTCCACACGGTCCAATGGGGTTTTTAGAGGGTTTTTAAGTCAGTAAGATCGAATAAGGATACGGCCTTGAACAAGCTGGGCGGAATTTTTATTTCCCCAACCAGCGAATCTAGCATTCGTAACACCCACAGCGACGATCCGCAGGGCTTCTACCGCGTCCGTATAAACCATGCCTTAAGATTGCGGAGACTTCTCGAGCACCTCCAATGCTGCCAATTAAGGTTCCTTGTTCGTGGGATCTGGAGCGTCGCGGAAGTCGGTAAAGCCCTCGATCTGTGGGGTGGAATTGTCCTCGCCTCCATGGACGAACATCACGATGCGCGAGCGTGAGTCGTGGACCCACTTGGTTTGACAGATCGGATAGATGCGCGGTTCATTGGCGATTGCATAGCCAATTTTCACATCGAATGCTTCATCGCGGAGAGCCGGAGCTTCTACAATGGCGCGGGACTGACCTTTCAGTGCAAGCTTCTGGCTGCCTATTTGGCCGCCAACGGAATTGGCGGTTAGGTTAAACCACATCATCTGTCCTTTTTTAAATTTTTGGGAGCCGGCATCTACCACTTGGAATTGCACTTGGGAGACTTTGTTAGCCGGATCACTCGCGACGATGAGGTAGAAGTCTGTGATGTCGGGAGGGAGCTTCTTGATGGGCGTACCCGGTGGAATTTCCTCTGGCTTACTGACGGCGATAGGTGTCAGGGCGACACTGGTATCGCCAGGGGCGATTTGATAGACGTCCGAAAAGTTCATGCTGGGTAATGCGACAAGCTGGGACGACACCCCATCGAATAGAAATAATTTTTTCGGGGCATCGGCCGCGGGATTTAAAAACACTAACCGACAGCTTCGCTTTGCAGCTTTGGTTTGGGCGGAGGCCAGAATGGGTGCAAAAAGGATGATGGATAACAGATAGCGCATGGCGGTATGGCAGGTGTGTTGTGAGAATGAGCCGTTAAAATCGCGGGGCGTTAGATTTCATTTTTCGACAGCCAGCGGAAGCTTAAAATCTCGAAGCGGCGGCCAAAATTTTTATTTGCGGTCTTGAGTGCGGTGACATTTCCTGAAGAGTCGGAGAGGCCAATGAGAGCGGCGTCATCACTCGGATCAATGTATTCCCGTGTACGGCGGATGGTGGCCTCGCAGAAGGCCCGGGCGCGGATGATGGTCCCCGTGGAGTCTCGCGCATCGCCATAAGCGCGGATCGTGAACGTGTCGTCGCGGGCGGACAGTATGGGGGCGATGGGGCGCAAGATGTCTGCTTGGCGCGTCCATCCGGGGAGGCCATAGATATTGTATCCTTTTGCAGCTTCTGGGAATTTGTATCCGCTATCCCCGCCCGGAGGATTGGCGGTTGCGATGTTCGTTCCTAGCACATCGGGAGTGAGGTCTTTCTGTAACTGGCCGAAGGGATTCAGTGCGTTCAGGGTAAGTTTGTTGAGTGCGGTCTGGATGGCTCCTGCCAAAGCTGGATCGCCGGAGGAAAGCTGCCTGTTTACGAATTCCGATAGAGACAGGAACGGTCCACGTAGGCGCACTTGGTTCACAATTTCCTCAGCAAGGAAATCAAGCTGGCCAGGGGTAAACACGCGGTATCCTTCATATTCCGCATTCTTCGGGAATTTCCCCGAACTCCCGAATTGTTTGGTCTCCACGTCGCCAGCCACGCTAAAGCGACTGAAGGCATAGTCCGTATCAGGGGACAGTTGGGGATTCCCGGTGCCCCCCATGTAAGGGACCTTTAGATTCCGGGCATGGCCAAGCAATGCACGCCATGCTTTCACGGATGTCGAGTTGACGTTGAACATGCCCTCCACCTCGAGCCTAGACGCGATGGTCTTCCAAGAGGTGTCCACGACATCCACATTTTTCGCGGCTAGGGCATCTGCGCTGGCAGCGGACTGGGAGGCGAGGCTGACATCTTGGGCAAGGGCTTTGTAAGCGCGATTGGCCAATGGCTTGCTTGGGTCTCTGAGGAAATTTGAATAGGTGGACATGGGTGTTGAAGTGGACGGTGGATTGCCAAAGCCAGCAGGCTCTGGCGCGATCGAGGAGAAAAACCAATCGTCAAACAAGACGTGATTGAGGCAGTAGGAATCGTCATTTTGCAGGTTTTCAGCACCCTTGGCGCTAACTTCCGCGGCTGCTACCACGGCATTTGCAGGCAGAATCGGAGATGCATCACTGTTGCCTACGAGATTGAATGAATAAGGTGGAATGGGATTTTCATAACGCGCATCCCAGTTTTGCAGCTCTGGAAGTGAGTTCAGCGGACGCCCGGGCAGCTCATCGATCACGCAGCGCGAAAGCCCGTCCGCCGCTTTGTATCCGGTGACGATGAAGCCGTGGTTGCTGGCGTCCACTTCGGGAAGATACGGGCTGTTGGTTTTTAACCCTTGGAAACTATATTCAAACGGCGAATTAACATTATGGAGTACTCCTGGGTAAATGTATCTAATTGTCGGTTCTTGCGTGCCTTTTAGGCCCATCGCTGTGTAGTTCACGAAAGGGCTTGATTGCACAAATCCTTTGGATGGAAGGTGAGTGTTACTTGCCATCCGCGCACCGAAGGTCACTGAGAGAAACGGGGTGGGAATGACCACCGCCGCCAGGCTGGGCGATGGGAATTTCGATTCGTCTAATTGCGGGTATGTACTTGCCGCGAAAGTCGTTTCATAAAGCATCCGATAGGCAAGGACCGCCGCAGGTCCCATGCCCATATCCATGTACATTCCCACTCCAGTGGCACCGGCGTCGTCGTATTGGGCATCGAAGGTCATGCTGGTGCTGATCTTCGAAGTGCCGTTAAGAGCTGACGCGATGAGGTATTCCTGCCCGCCCAAGGGATTATAGCCGGGTGTGAGCGTGTAGTTTAGGATGCCAGGGCTGAACAGGCGTGTTTCCCCAGGCGCAAACGGCGGCACCGTGCCCTTCACGAGGGAATAGGTCGCGCTGCCTTGGTAAGCCCCTTTGCTGGTTGTGAGATCCATTCTCGTGTTTTCTTCCTGCAGAAAGATCTTCTTGGGGAGCGGAGCGCCGTTGACCTTGTAAGTGATGACCGGTGGTAGTGTCCCGTGAATGGAGATATCTAAATTATCCGGGACTGAGAGCCTGACACTGTAGGGATTCCATAAGGTGACAATCGGTGCCACAACTAGAAAAAGGTCATACGTTCCCGCAGGGGCAGGGGCTGGGGATTGTTTTGCCTTGTGAGAAAAAATCCACTGCACTCGCGCGATGACTGGCAGGATCCGCACGCGGTGCATGAAATCGAAAACCCCTCCGGCACCGCCCCCAATCGAGAAGCCCTTAGCGTCAGTGCCCACCGCTTTATTGGAAGCCACCGGGGAAAAATCTTTGTAGAGTGTCGCATACCGGACTAGGTGGTTCCAACTGCTGATCGGCGGAAAACCATAGATGGGTGCGAGACCGCCTAGGTCTCCCCGACGATAGTCGCTCCAATAGTAGGGAAGTGACTTTGGTGCGGTCGGATCGGTACTGGTCGGCCGGGTAAACAGTAAATCTTGGGTCGGGGTGGCGCGGAAGAAGGGCAGAGCCGTGTTTGGAAAGGTAGAATTGTCCCAAGTTTCAGTGACTAGAGATAAGTCTTTTCGCCATCCGCCGGTAGCAGTGTTGGTTAGCAGCCCCACCGAAGTGGTGGAGAGATCATGAAAAAAATCTTGGGAAACTTTGGACGCCGTGCCTAGTAAATCGCTTTCCTTAAGGGTAATCGCTTTGGTTCCGGGAGCCAAAGCTGCCGGGTCATTCAGCGAGGGGTCAGTAAGTAATTTGTCTAAGCCAAATGGCTGGGTGTCAGCAACCGAGTGAGTTTTAGCAAGCACGGACCATGTGGCTTCGTCGCTGACTTTCGGCGCGTACGGTCTAGGAATCCGCGCCTTCTGATTTTCTCCACCCACCCACCAAGCAAAACTGCCTTTCTGGGTGCCACCTGTGAGCACGGTGGGGGTAAGATGGATTTGCAATTCCGGCTTTGCGGGACCGACACTGTTTTCGCCAACCAATGCGACTGAGCTGGCGCTTTTGGTGGTGCTGGGCAGATTGGCGCTATTGCTGAGTGCGGCGGGATCTCCAGAAACCAACCATCTGAGGAAGCGCCTTGCTTTAACAGAATTGTAATCGCTACCTGGTGAAACGGGGCGACCGGCAAAGGGACCGGATGTCTCATGGTCTGTGCCTTCCCAACTTTTCCATGCACCGAGGATAGGTGGATTGGTTTTGGCGAGAATGTCGGCACGTGCCGTGACCCGCGTATCCAGACCCGTTTGTTTCTGCAACTCGCCGATCGCCAGCATCAGCGCGAGGCGGGCGTTGGCTCTAGCGATGGATTGGTCGGATGCACGCCCCGCAGCACGAAGGCTGATCGAACTCAGCGACAACAGGCCCACCGCAATGACCGTCAGCAGAATCAATAAGCTGAGCGTCACGATCAAGGCGAATCCCCTTGGCGGATTGGCGGTTTTTTTAGCGGTTTTTAGAATGGGTTTCATGACTGAAGAGGGATCTAGGGGAATTAAGGAATTCTTTTCCTTTAGAAAGTAGATTTAACCCATGTGGTGACAATGTAAACTAAAAACGCTAGGATTCCACCGGGAAAGCCACGGCTTTTTCTTTTTGAAGGGAATATCCGCATAGGTTCATGATTTCGAAAAAATCCTAGACAAACCTCCCCGATTCGACTCTGGTGGGGTCGGATG
>JAYVNM010000047.1:0-6184 GCA_043758445.1 Akkermansiaceae bacterium
AGCGTTGATTGAGCGGATATCACGGTCACCAGAGCTTCCATGACCTTGCTATTACGTCACTTGCCGCGTTTTGGCGAGCTTTCCATTTTCCTCTTTAGGCTTAAATGGGTAGGTAGTTGCAAAGGATGGATGGTGAATTTCGCTATTTCTATGAGCTCATTTCGGCTCCGCTGTCACCTCCGCTTTGATGGCGGCCTCGTCGCGCTTGCGGTGTTCCGACTTGCCGGTGAGTGGCCAGTTCGGGTCGTCCGTGTGGGCCGCTTGGATGAGCGACTCGGCCTTGGCGAGGATGTCTGGATTTGCCAACGCGAGATTGGTTTTTTCACCGGCATCAGCAGTTAGATCGTAAAGCTCCAATGCTGCGGCGGGCTGGTTGCGGACGGCCTTCCAATTGCCAAAGCGCACCGCCTGCATCGGCGGACCTTCGTGGAGTTCCCAGTAAAATGACTCGCGCGGCGGGGCCGGACCGCCTTTCAGAAAACTAACCAGCGAGAGTCCGTCGGTTTTGCACTCGGCCGGGATTTTCGCGCCGGCGAATTCGGCGGCGGTGGGGAGGAAATCCCAGAACGCCCAGGGTTCGTCATTCACCCGACCGGCGGGCACCACACCCGGCCAGCGGGCGATGGCGGCTTGCCGCAATGCGCCTTCATAGAGACCGCGCTTGAAGCCGCGCAGGCCATTGCCCGCTTGGTTGAAGAGCTTCCCCATCTCGGAATTTGGCGGGTATGAGGAGCCGTTATCGCCCGCGACCATGACCAGCGTTTTGGCATCGAGCTTCAACTCCTTCAACAAATCTAACAACCTTCCCACATCACTATCCAGCCGGGTTACTTGAGCGGCGTAGGTCTTCTGCCCCTTGGTCCAAGGCTTGTCGGCGTAGATGCCGAGGCTGTCGATTTCTAAGCGCGCGTGGGGCAGAGTGATGGCGTAAAACAGGCAGAACGGGCCATCCTTTTTTCCGCGCACCCAAGCGAGCACGTCGTCTTCTATGAGATTTTGCGCGTAAGTTTTGCCCACCCCTTTGCCATCATTTCCCGGCAGCTCGAAGGTCTTGTCATTGTTATATAGATAGGTGGGGAAGTACGAGTGGGCGTGGCGTTGGCAGTTAAAGCCGAAAAAGTGATCGAAGCCCATTTTCAAGGGACTGCCAGTGGTATCGAACATGCCCATCCCCCACTTCCCCATGCAGGCCGTCGCGTAGCCACTGCCCTTTAAAATTTGGGCGACCGTCACGGTCCCGGCGGGCAGCGGCAGTTGACCGCCCGTGGGAATTTCCCAATTCCCGCGTACCGGACAATGCCCGGTGTGCAGCCCGGTCATCAGCGACGCCCGGCTCGGCGCACACACGCTGGTGCCGCAGTAGCCTTGGGTGAAACGGGTGCCCTCGCGTGCCATCGCATCCAGCCGTGGCGTCTGAATGAGCTTCTGTCCGTAGCAACCGACATCGCCTTGCGCGAGGTCGTCACTCAGAATGAAAATGATATTCGGTTTTTCCGCCGCCCGCGAGGTGATGACTAACAGGGCGAGGCTGGCGATGAGTAGGTGGTGGGTTTTCATGGGGGCGCTAGAAACGTGAACGCTGCGACTGCCATCCGCATTTCATCCAAGATTTTGCAAATACCATCGGGTTATCCAGAGGAGCTGCTCGGGGACGGATGCAGCGGCAATCAAATTACCCGCATTCCGGCAGATGTTCCGAAGCTCTGCTTGAAACCCGCAGGCAAGATGCCCACGTTCCCTCCAATCCCCATGCTCGCCTTCTCTTCATGCTGGAATAACAGCCGCCACACCGACGGCGAGGCGATGATTGAGGAAATCGTCGATTTGGGATTTCCCAACATCGAGCTGTCCCACGGCATGACCATTGCAAAACTGCCGGGTATTCAGAAAGCCTACCAACGCGGGCTGTTCACCTGCTCGGGGGTTCACAACTATTTTCCCTCCCCCGTCGAGGTCATGATCGACGCGCCGGACGCTTACGAATTCACCTCGCACCGGCCGTTTGACCGGCAGCGCGCCCTAGACATGACCCTCCGCACACTCGATCTGGCTGCCGAGTTCCAGGCACGTTACCTCGTCCTCCACATGGGCTCGGTGCCCATGAATCCGAAAAAATGGACCAAGCCGCTGACGCAGAAGGTCGCCGACGGCTGCCAGCACGATGCGGACTACGTTAAGTCGAAAATCGCGTTCGTGAAGAAGCGGGAAAAAATTGGTCCGCTCTATTTTCACCGGGCCATCGAGGCGCTCGAAAAAATTGCCGCGCGGGCGGCGGAAGTCGGGGTCATGCTCGCGGTCGAATCACGCTCCCGCTTCGAGGACATGCCGACTGAGCGCGAAATGCTCGCCCTGCAAGCGCACTTCGCCGATCAACCATGGGTCGGCTATTGGCACGATTTTGGTCACGTCCAGCTCAAGCACAATCTCGGCCTGCTCGATCATGTGGAGTGGTTGGGAAAAATCGCCCCACATCTCATCGGCGGGCATGTTCACGATGTGCAATGGCCGGCCCGCGATCACCGCACGCCGTTCAGCGGCACCTTGGACTTCGCGGCCCTGCTGAAATTTTTCCCCGCGCACTGCCCCTTAGTCTGGGAACTCAGTCCGACCCGTGAGGCAACGGAAATCCGCAGCGCCCTAGGACATTGGCAACACCAATTCCCAGAACGCTGCTGAGCGAACAGGTTCCACTTCAACTCACTGCAATTGAGCGCCCCTGTTAGATGCTGGGGCGGCGGGAAATTCAAAGCATGTGGACCTAAAAAATGGCTGCTAAATCGAGAGTTCTTCACATTCTTTAAGAATTTCTAATAATTTGGCCATATTACAAATCATTATCAATGTAATTTAAAAATTCCATAACCCATTGATTATGTGATATTTGGAATTCATCACCCTAGGGGCCTAAATCAGAAATTTCAGATTTCTTGATGCTGATGACCCTGCTGGCTAGTTTTTGGCTCTCCCCCCATGAAAACAACCAAACTACTGACAATTGCAGTAGCGTTCTCAGCCGCCTATGCGACCCTGAACGCCCACGGCCAGAATCTAACCGCCACTCTGACCGGCATCAGCCCCGGTCTCACCATCACCGGCACCATCGATAACGGCAGCTTCATTCAAGGCTACCCGACGGGTGTGATGAACTTCACCAACTCCGACGGAACCAACTTCAACGCATTTTGCGTCGATCCAACTCAGGATCTCAGCTATGGCGAGACTCTGGTCTATCAATTCCAGAACCCCCTCTCGCTCGCCAATTCGGATTCTATCGCCCGCTTGGTCGGTGGTTATCTCGCCTCAGCCCAAACCGACCGGGATGCCTCAGCGGTGCAGTGGGCCATCTGGGAAATCACGACCGAGTCCCTCAAATCGCCATCTCTCCATGACGGCAATGTCAGGATCATCAACCAAGCCAGCGCCACCGCCGCATTGGCCAATCAATACCTAGCAAATCTGGGTAACTACACACCGGCGACTTTGACCTACCTCACCAACAGTACCCGCCAGGATGTGGTGACATGGTGTCCCGTCCCCGAGCCGACTTCCGCTGGCTTGGCCGCACTTTCAAGTTTGCTCCTGCTGCGCCGCCGTCGCCATTGATAGCGGACTCCCGCGTTGGAGTTTCATCAATTTTCAAGGGCATAAAAAAACACGCGTTGGATATCCCCCCGGATCTCTCAACGCGCGCTTTTTTCTAAACCACTCGGCTTGGACCATGATCGGTTGACTTCCCCCCGGAGATCAATTCGATGCAATGCGGTTTAGCTTTTTGGCTGCTGTCCAGAAGGGCCGTAGCACCCTCAGAACGTGATCAAATTACCTGAAATTCAGGTTAACGAAAGCTTTTTTATGTCCCAAAATCGGTCAGTGACTCCCAAAATCGGACATTGCGCCACTAAAGCCCATCTAATAACCCCTTCAGCCCGCCGAAGAAGTTGTCGAGTTCATCGCTGCTGGGTTCCGCACCGAGAATGTCGTCGTAGGTAGTGTGATTGAGAAATTCATCATCGAGTTCACCGATGAATGAGCTCGGTTGGCAGCCGGTTTCCTGCCCCCATTTGATGCGAGTCGCGCAATAAGTCAGGGTGAGCTGATCCTTGGCGCGGGTGATGCCGACGTATAACAGCCGCCGCTCCTCGTCCTTGGTCCCCTCCGCGATGCTGCGGCTGTGAGGCAACACGCCTTCCTCAAGGCCGACGAGGAAAACGATGGGAAATTCCAGCCCCTTCGATGCGTGCAAAGTGATAAGGGTAGCTCCTTGTTTTTTCTCAAGATCCTCATCCTCGCGATCCGACGCCAGCGCGCTGTGATCGAGGAAGGCCTGGAGGTTCTTGCCCTTTTCGCAGTGCTTGCGCAGACTGTCGATGACGCTGAAAATGCCTTCGCCACGCTGCTGGCGCTCGCTGTCGGTCTTGCACGCCCGTTCGATCCAGGGCAGGTAGTCGATCCCTTTGATGAGCGAGTCGAGCACGTCGGCGGGGCTTTCCTTGGCGATTTCTATCCGGTTTTTCGCCCCGGCGATGGTGGCAATGAATTCCTGCACGGCGTTCGCGGACTTGGGGCCTAACTGATCGGTGAAATTCGGATCGCAGAGCGCCTGCCAGACCGACTCGTGGTGTTCGCGGCTCCACTCGGTGGCGAGGACAGCAGTGGCTTGGCCGATGCCACGGTTCGGCGCATTGAGGATGCGGAGCAGTGGCACATCGGCATCCGGCGAGGCGAGAAGCTGGGCGTAGGCTAGGACATCGCGGACCTCACGACGGTCGTAGAAACTCTGTGCGCCAACCATTCGATAGGGAATTTTCCGCTCGCGCATAGCCAACTCCAGTTTCCGACTTTGGCCATTGGTGCGGAACAAAATCGCGAAGTCTTCCCACTCGCGACCGACTGCGCCCTTCTCGGCCATGATTTCCTCCGCGATGAATTCCGCTTCCTGATCATCGCCCGGCATCGCGACGATGCGGACTGGATCACCGCCCTTGCGGGTGGGCCGGAGGATCTTCTCACGGCGTCCGAGATTGTGACGAATCAAGCTGTTAGCCGTGTGCAAGACGGCCTGGGTGGAGCGGTAGTTTTCCTCCAGACGGATGATCTTCGGGTTGGGGAAAAATTTCTCGAACTGGAGGATATTCGCCACCTCCGCGCCGCGCCAGCCGTAGATCGACTGATCATCATCGCCGACGACGCAGACGTTATAATGCGGCGGCCCGACGAGCTGTTGGAGAAGCTGCATCTGGAGGGAGTTCGTGTCTTGAAATTCATCCACCGTCACTCGTGTGTAGCGCTGCCGGAACATTTCTCGCACATCGGAATGCTCACGTAGAACTTGCTCTGCAAGCAGCAACAAGTCATCGAAATCCACCGCGTTCTGCGCGCGCAGTTCGTTGTTATAGGCGACGGCCAGAGATGCGAAGTAATCGTCCTGCATGTCCTGGAGGTCGAGTCCCTTGTTTTTCGCTTTGGAAATTTCTGATAGAACGGTATCGGGCTTTACCTTTTCCTCGGAGCCGCCCTTGCGGACGAGGAGCTGTTTCATCAGTCCGACTTGATCCGAGTGGGAACAGATCGAGAAATTCTTCTTATAGCCGAGCTTGTCGATGCCGCCGCGTAGGATGCGGACGCAAAGGGAGTGGAAGGTGCAGACGGTCATGGCCTCCACCTTTTTTTTCGAAACCATGCCGCCGATCCGCTCGCGCATTTCACTGGCGGCCTTGTTGGTGAAGGTCACCGCCAGAATCTCCGATGGCGGGATGCGCTTTTCCAACATGTGCGCGATCCGGCAGGTGACCGTGCGGGTTTTGCCCGTGCCCGCACCCGCTAACAGCATGACCGGGCCGTCGAGCGCGCCCACAGCTTCGCGCTGAGCTTTGTTCAGGGAATCGAATGAAAACGAAGAGGCCATCGGTAGGCGGATGGAAGCGGGAAGGGGCGAAGGTGGCGAGCGCGGATTGCCGGAAAATTTGCCAGAATCTGGCTAAAGGCTCGTCCGATGTTGTGCCCCGGCCATTCCGGCTTGGGTAGCTGAAATCCCGTTGGCGGAGGCATGATCGTTCCAACGGGCGACGGCGTCGAGCACCTGATCCATGATTGCCTGCGGCTGCCGCACATCGTGCTTTGCGGCGAGCTGGAGCAAATCCTGGCGGCTGATTTGCGAAGCCTTCCCGTTCACCCGAGCCGCGCG
>JAYVNM010000048.1:0-17878 GCA_043758445.1 Akkermansiaceae bacterium
GGAGCACCGCTACTGGAGCGTTGTCGAAAACCGCCGCATCGCCGGTGGTGGTTCCGTGCAGAAAACCCTGCTCTATCTCGGCGAAATCAACGACAGCGAACGAGCCTCCTGGACCCGCGCTATTGAAGCCGTCGATGAGCGCGAGCAAACCCATCAGATCCATCTTTTCCCCGAGGACCGCACGCCCGATCCCCGGCTCCAACACCCCACGCTCCAACTCCGCCTCCAACACATCCTGCTCTACGACCTCACCAGCACCTACTTCGAGGTCGATGCCAACAGCCCCGTCACCGAAGCGAGCAACCTCAAAGCCCTCGGCTACAGCCGCGACAAGCGGCCCGATTGCGTGCAAATCGTCATCGCCCTCATCATCACCCCCGCGACGAACTCCTGTTAGCCATCGGAGCCGCTAAGGAAAAATCCGGGCGCAACGCCCACCGCCTCGTCATCCTCCACCTACCCGCCACCGGCGAGCCCGTCAGCGCCGACACCTTCCGCATCGCACTGGAATCCCCGCCACCGACGGCCGCGAACTGCGGATGAAGCGCTACACCAAACCCGAGAAAGTCCACCAACTCCTGCTCGACCAACTCGGCTTCACCCTCCCCGCCCAGCCCCCGCCCGAAATCAGAAATCCCAAGCCTGTGGTGGAGACCTTTTGAAAAAATGAACGCAATCTCAACGATCAGGATCCCAAAAATCATCTAACAGCGAAAGTCGGGCTAACCATCGGCCAGCGATACTGGCACAAAATCCTTGGTTCGAGAGCATCGTGACCATGCATCGTTGGTCGCTGTTAGATTGATTTTTGGAAACACGCTATCGAGCCGATTTTATCCGCCACGCTTCAAATCTTGTAACTAGTTCATTATCTGCGTCTATCTGACGTCTATCTGCGTTCATCTGCGGTTCAATTTTTCTTTCTAGGATTATCAGTTATTTATTTGCGTTCATTCGCGTCCATTCGCGGTTTCTATGTTTATATTCCTGCCATCAGTTCGGATAGAATCCGATCCAGCCGGGCGGCTGAATGATCCTCGCGGTAATCGGCGAAGCGCGGGGCGAGCGGCTGGCCCGCTAGATCGGAATTGGCAAGCAGGCTGGTGATGGCGGTGAGGGCATGAGCCGCGGAGCCACTGGGAATGGTGAGCCCGAGGCGGTAGCTTTCCACGCGGGAGCCAACGCATTCGGCAGCCGTGGCTATGCAGGGAATCTCGAAGGCGGCGGCTTTGCTAAGGGTGCCGCTGCTGCCCTGAAAGCTTTCGTAGGCGGCCCAAACGACATCGAAGGTGCGGAACAGGAAATTGTAATCCGCCTCCTCTGCGATGCGGCCGGTGGAGCGGTCAAAGTGAATGTTCTGGATTTCCCCGGTAGCGATGCCTTCGCTGACGGACTGGATTTCCGCCTGCTCGGCGGGGGTGAATTGTGATAGAAGAAGGGTGCCAGCGCAGACGAAGTAGTAGGGGAGTGCGGCCTGCCGGGCAAGGGCAGCGGTACGGAAGAGGGTGAGCAGGCCCTTGCGGCGTTCGAGGCCGATGATGCCAATGATTTTCCGCCCGGCGGCTTTACGCTGGATTTCCAAAGCGGTGAGGAAGGGCGCGGCTGGGAGATCGGTCTGGGTGACATCGGGGTAGGCGGTGATGGCGGTGCCGGAAAAGTTTTCCATGGCAGGAATGAAGCGCTCGTCGAGCACGCCGACGCCACGGCAGAGCGGGCTGCGGAGGATGGCGTCGCCTTTGCCGAGGAGGCACAGGGATTTTTTCAGGGAGGGAGATTCGCCGTGATGGTGGTTCCGCAGATACAGGCCGCTCCACGGGCGGTTGAGTAAAATCTCCGGAATGGCGGCGCAGGGCAGAAAGCGTAGGTAGCTGTCGAGGTAGGGGAAATAGACGAGGTCGGCCCGGGTGCCGGTGTGGGCCTCGGCGCTGGCGAGGGTGTCGGCGGCGGTTCTCCAGCGCATGAATGTGCGGAGTGGATCGCTCTCGAAGCGGCCTTGGAAAAAATGGGCTTTGCCAGCGGGAAGTTTATGAAAATAGGTCCGGTCGCGGAGGTCCGATGCCAGCTCCGGCTCGAGGGTCCGCAGGAGGTCGCGGCTGGCGGCTTGCGGGTCGGGACAGAGGCCGATGACGCTTACTCCGGCCCGCAGGAAGGACGCGGCGAATTGACAGAAATACATGGGGTGGTGGCCGATCCAGAGTGGATCGATCATGGCCACGGTTTTACGAGCGGGGGGAGTCATGAATGGCTGACGGATAGCGGGCGGGAGCTGGTGTGCATCCATGACGAACGGATCATGAAGGCCTGCGGCAGGCCGACCATCATGCCGAAGATGATGCCGACGAGGCGTTCTTGGAAGGGATTGGCGGTGAGTGACTCGCTGAGCAGGCAACAGGTGGCGACGAAGGGGAGAAATGCGAGCCATTGGTCGGGGCCGGGATCGGTGGCGTTCGCCCGCGCGGTTGAGAGGCTGAAGGCTCCGGTTAGACCGAGCAACACGAGGTAGCTGGCGATTGCGATGACCCCACCGGAGAGCAGCCCGTAGGTCCAGACCGAGTGCCCGGCGAACCAGATGTCGTCGAAACTGGCTTCCGCTTTGGGGATAACCATCCAGATTTCGGGCATGTAGGCGTTGTCCCAATAGTAGGATGAGCCGATGCCGCGGCCGTGGATGAAGTGGACCGGATTGTCGGCGAGGAGTTTCCACATCGCATCGGCTTCGGCCTTGCGGGTGAGGTAGGAAATGTCTGCGCCAAGGTTTTGGGCGCTGGCGTTGTGGAACAGACGCTCGTTCCAACGCTCGATCATCATTGGCGAGATGAGCGCGACGACGACGAGGGCAGCTAGGATGAAGCTCCCTGCGGCGGCGAGGGGCAGCAGGCGTTTGCCCAAGCTCGGCCAGTCGAACAGCCCCCACAGCACGCCGAGCATGAAACAAAACGTGGCGACCAGTCCGGCGGCTATCACGGGAAAGAAGAGCGAGCGCGTGATGGTGATGAAGATGCCGGTGAATAGCACCCCGCAGGCGACTAGCAGACTCCAGCGGAAACGCCCGCGCAGCAGGAGGGCACAGCCGATCCACGCGGCGAGCCAGTTGATGGCCGGGCTTTGGACCTCGAGGCGGACGGTCTCCATGGTGGCGTGTTTGAAGACAAAGCCCTGCACGATCCGCCAGACGATGTTGATGCAGGCGGCGGCGAGGATGGGTCTCACTATTTGCGCCGGTCGCAGGCCCATGCAGGCGGCGATGTGGGCGTTGATGATCCCAAAAAAGCAGAACACCAGCGGCAGGATCACCCGGCCCGAGCGCCCTAACGGCACGCCCTGACAGAACGAGTTCACCAGCATGAAGCCAACGAACACGCCCCAGAATGCGATCAGCCACGCGCCGGGGCGGACCGTTAGAAAACGCCAACCGAGGGCGACGATGCCCGCCGTCGAGCCGATGCAGGTGCCGAGGAAAAGCAATTGGTCGATGCCCGCGCCGCCGTTGCTTTCGCGCGAGACTGAGTCCCGGTAATCGAGGGCGAAGGATAGCATGAACAGCCAAATCAGCCGTTCCACCCACACGGCCTGCGGCATCCGTGGGATGTGGATGTGGTCCGGCGGCTCGGCGGTGGAGAACATCACGGAATTCTAACGGGCGAGGATTTCATCGAAAATGGCGGCGGTTTTCGCGATAGGAAAGGTGGCCTCGGCATAGGCGCGGGCGTTGGTGGCCAGCGTGCGGCGCAGCTCTGCGGACTCAAGCAGTCGCGCGGCGGCGGCGAGGAATCCGGGCAGGTCGCTAGGGGCGACGGTAAGTCCGGCGTGATGCTCCCGGGTGATGCGGGCGGCGAGATTTTCCAGCGGCACTGCCAGCAGCAACGGTCGCCCGGCACAAAGGTAGCTCAGGGTCTTCGAGGGGACGGAAAAAACTCCGGCCTCCTCCTCGAGAATGCCCACCAAGACATCGCCCGTGGCCATCACTGCGGGCAGTTCGTGAAACGGCTGATAGGGCAGGATGAGGATGTTAGATAGCCCGGAGTCCGCCGCTTGTTGCCGCAGCCAGTCCGCGCCGAGGCCTTCGGAAACGATGACCACTCGCACATTCGCATCCGCCGCGTGTGCGCGGGCAAGCTCTAACAGCATCGCCGGATTGTGCTTCATGCCGATGGTGCCGGAGTAGAGAAAGACGAATTTGTCATGCAGCCCGTGGCGGTGCGACCATGCGTTAGATTTAGGCAGCACGGGGATTTCCTCGATCAGCGCCCAGTTCGGCACGACCGCAACTGAGTCCGGATCGACGCCGAACTCGCGGGATAAAATTTCCGTGAAGTCGCCGGTGATAGCGATGATTTTCGAGCTCCGGCGGAATTGTTGGCGGTCGAGATGGCGATACCACGAACCGACCATGGCGCCCGCGATTGAGAATTTCCGCCGCAGGATCTGGTCCACGGCGAGGCTGTAGAAATCTTGGACCCAGTAGTAAAATCGTCCGCCCTCCGCGAGGGTGGCACGGGTGATAGGTTCCTGAGTCTCGGTGGGTGTGTTGCCGGAAAGCACGGCGTCAGGCTGCCATGCGGTGATGAATTTAGCGACTTCATTTCCGTAACAGATCTCCATCCTCCGACGGCGGCGGAAAGAGTATTTGTAACGCCGGTAGTCCGGGTTCATGGGAATTTCCCGAAACTCCAGTTGGGCAGAATCCTCGTCTTTCCGTGCAAGATCGCCGCGCGGGGTTTGCAGCGAACTGGCAAAAGCATGGACCACCTGATGCCCGCGGGCTGCTAGGGCACGGCTCAACGAAATGGGAAACGCATGGCCTGCGTAATCGTGGACGAGGATTTTCATGAACGGGGGGAGGGGCCGCTGCGGAAATCCTGCATGGCGTGCGACGCGAAGAGTTTAGAAACTCGAGCACCCCCTGTCAACGGCCCAACCTTACGCGATGACGTGGGGGGCTCAAGATGTGCTGAGCCTCGAACGACAGGGGCGGGCGGAAGTTTTACCAAACCCCAACGACATTGCTGAAAATGTTCCAACCTAGGTTTATCTGCGTTCCCGCGTTCTGCTGGAAGGTGCCGTTTCCAACGCCATTGATCAGCCGGAGCTTGCCGTTCGCTTCGCGGTCTAACACATTATGCTATCGCGGGCTTTTTTCTTGTCCAAATGGCGATTGCCAGATTGATTGGAAGCGTCCGTTTCGGCGGACGGAGGTTTAGCTATTTTGTGCGGCTCTCTAACTGCCCGTCCACCAAGAAGCGCCAGAAAAACCAACCTTCCCCGCCATGATAAAAGTCGTTTCTCTCCTGCTCAGTCTTGCCATTTCCTGCATCGCTTTTGCCCGCGATTTGCGCCCGGCCCAGTGGTTCGAGGAAGTGCCTGCCACAGACGCTTCTACCCAGCATTCCTTTGTCATCAGCACAGTGCCTGGTGTGCGCTATACGGTGGAATCCTCGTCTGACTTAGTGACGTGGACCACGCAATCCCAGATCTACGGCCTCGGTCAGGACCATGTGACGGCCATGTATCAATCCACCCCGCCGCCGCCGCCGCTTCCCGGTGCGCCGTCGGCCACGCCTTATGTTCTATCCCGGATGGTCAGTTTGAAAATGCAGCCTGCCACGGATGGTGGCACCGTGGTTAGCTGGGCCTCGCTCGATGATGGGACCGGGCGCTTGGTAAAAATCACCGGAGAGATGATTCCCGAGTGGGAATTCGTTCCAATGTTTTGCGAACGCTATGGATTTTTCAGTTTCAACATTTGGCATCCTGCGGTCGAGATCGAGCCGCCTTTGGTAAATTCCCTGCTCGGCACCAATGACACCGCCATGCTCGCGTCGTTGGAGGCAAATCTGGCCGACATGAACCAAAAGGTGGCAGCTTCCATCGCACGCTCCCGCCTCGTTCCATCGGCAGCCGCACCTGATCCTGATGCCCAAAAATTCTGGCGTGTCCTTTGCGATTGGAGCCTCGATACCGATGCTGATGGCGCGCCGGATTGGTTTGAATTTCACCTCGCCGCCACCCAACTCGCCGCCGTACCGCCAATCGGCTCGGGCCTGCGCGCTGATCCCTTTGATCCTGACACCGACCGCGATGGACATTTGGACGGTTCGCAACTTGGTGAGGCATCCCCCTTGTTTCCAAACACTGGCAATCCCCGCTACGCGCTATTTCCCATCAACCATGTGGAGGGGGATTACGTTACTTTTCCTGGGGCCAAGCAGATCAGTAACAAGGGAACCGTGCTGTTTGAAAACGGTACTTGGAATGGCGGAAAATGGACGCCACTACAAGTCAGTTCCCCAGGCGTTTATCCCTATGGACTGGCCATCAACGATAACGATGTGATTCTCGGAGAGGGCGGTCCGTTCGATGTTCAGGTTAATTCCAATACCGTGCATACCGAAGGTGTCTGTTATTGGGTAAGCCCTGATGCCGCTCCTCAACTACTTTCCTGTGGCAATGGTACCGACCGCCTCATCGCACGCGCCAGCTATGCCTTTGCCTATGCCGGCTTAAGTCCCGGACCCGTGCTTTCCGATGATGGCTATTGCACGATGGGTACTGCCGTATGGCAGCCTTATGGCGGTTCGGGCTATTTCCGGGGAGATAGCAGCAGTGTTTGGAAACTGCCACTTAACGGCCAACCTGCGACGCAAGTTCCCGGTGACGGTGGGCAGTTTTATAATCTAAGCGCAGACATCCGGTGGGGAAATAGTTATGTAGAAGGATATGGCGGAATCCATGCGCCTAACCTGCTCCCGGCATTGACTTACTCGCCTCTCAATCTGGCCGTGATCGGAAATAAGATTCTCGCCATGCCAGGAAATCCAACCCAGATTTTCGAAGACGGCGGGTGGAAGGTTTGCAGTGAATACAGGAACGCCATTGACCTATCAAGTGACGGCGTCGGCATTGCCCGGAATTTCGATGGATTGATTGCCCCCTGCTATATCTATGGCAAAATCGCATCGATTAGCCGGACGGCTCCAGACGTTCCGACGGATTGGAATGATCCTGCCGTAGAGTTCCTCGATACCACTCCCGGAGGCTGGATACTGGCCAAAGGTAAGCAAACCATAGAAATTACTCCGGGGCTGCCGCTTTTCAATTACGCCGTCATGCTGCCGATCCGGGTTAGCGGATTTTACAGCAAGGAATCCCCGTTAAATGAAGTGACCACGAAATACTGCGGCGTGGATGATTTTTCCATCGGCAGTGGCTATCCGGGAGAAGCCGTGCAGGACCGCATTTGGATCATGGCACCCTTGGGCGGCCCGGCGAAAACCGTCACGATCAACAGCCCCATCGAGGCGAGCCACCCGCTGGTCCTCTCAGCGGATGGTATCGACTTCGGCAATCTCAATGGCATAGGCGTCATTTATGGCACCGGTGGCACCTTGAGCATCCACGCCACCACGACCGCTGTAACCGGCTCGGAAGTCACGGCGAACCTGAAACTCACCGCCGGAAACCCAACTGATCCTACCGCCGAAGACAGTACCACCGCTCTCAGCAAACCCATCGGACTGAAGGTGATGAAACAGCGCACCCTGCACGTCACCGTCTATCAAGTAGTCAAGATCACACCCGGCAAGCCGAACAACCCACCAGACTACGTTCCGGTGAAAGCGGATCTGGAGGCTTATCTGAATGACATCTACAAGCCACAGCTCAACCTTGCGGTGGAGGTGAAAATCGAACCCACGCCGCTGGTGGTGGATTGGGATTTGGGTGTTCACGACCGGTCGCTGGATGATCACGGCACGCTTGTTCCTAACACGCAGTTCAAATCTCACTCTGCCGAACAGAATATCGTAGCCGCCGCCCGGGATTTATTAGGGCCGCACGATGAGAACATCAGCATTTTCATCCTTGGCGGTGAATTGCCCATCGGCAACGGGGCATGGGGTTCCACCAATACACATGAACGAACGTGCTGGGTAATGGGCGATGATCCCAATAAAGATGGTTATCGCAATGAAACAGGCGATCCATTGCCAACCGGCATGCACGATTTCGCTAGATTCGAGCCATACGATTCTAAGCTCCAATACCGGACCATCGCCCATGAAATCGGCCATGTGCTGGTCGGAGAGGGCCATCCAGATGATATAATCTCATCTGGCAAGGCACCCTTGCTGGGGACGGATAACACCCAGCGGTTGATGGTAACCGGTTCTAAGAGGGGGCCTGATCCGGGAAATCTTCTCGTTAAACGCGAGTGGGATGAGGCTGAAGGGTGGATGGAGGGAAATATCAAAGATATCGAGTAATTTTATGAGAATTCAAATTTTATTTCCATATATAACACTGATAACGCTTATTTTGTGTTTTCAAATTTACGCGGCTCTTCCAGAAGTTCCTAAAGATCCCCAAGCTGCACTAATGTGGCAGGATAAACGATTAAGCCAAATTAAAGAGTTTCAAAATAGTTCACAAGATGAAATGATTGCCGGAGTCGGTGAGATGATCCGCGAATTAAAGACCTTAAACTACCGAAGTTGTGATGAAAGAGATTATGTTGTCTCTCAGGCGCAGTCAATTCTCATGTCCATCCCCGGTCACGCCGAATACTATGCGAAACAAATTGAGGTTGCTCGCGCGAAGGATGAAGCGGAAAACAAACATCAGGTCGCACTAGGGTATGGTCCTTCTTCGACGACTTATGATCGCTACCGGATGGGCGCATTCGAGACCTTAGCCAATCTACCCAGCGCGGAAACTGTGAAAGTTCTTGGAGAGTTTCTTTACGATGAGCGGGATTACCAAGAGGTGTCCCCTACTTTGAGAAATGATGACATCCGTGAATTCGGCACGAATGCCGGTGCTGCGGCGGCAGCCTTGTCCAATCTCAGAATCGACTTCCAACGGACCAAGCAAGATGCTGGTAAGCCCCACTATCTGCCGGTGGAAACTTGGAAGCTCTGGTACGAGCAAGTAAAAGCAGGCACCCGCACCTTCCGCTTCGAGGGCGACCCACACGAATACAATCTCAGTGGTCCGGTTGGGATGGTAATGGCCGCTCCCGTCACTGATCACTCCCCAAAGCATCAGGCCGTCCCCGACAAAAAGGGGATTGATAAAGCTGCGGCATCTCCGTTTTATAATATTGGTTTGCTAGCAGCCTGTCTCGGCATCATGGCCGCAGTGGGGTATTTCATCCGAGCTAAATCTAGGGTTTCTTGATGCGTCGGTCGCGATAGAAACATTCGCCCCCGTCCGGCAGGGTGCGCTTAGACTTGTGGGATCAAGGCTTCTCAAGCCCATCCATTTCCGCGCGCAGGTGGTCCATCAGGCGTTGCATGTCAGCAAGGTGACGGCGCATCCGGGCTTCACCACCGGGGGCACCACGACCGCGCGGGGTGGGTGCGCCGGTGGGCAGGGGGGGCTCGTCATCCGGTTTCCGGACTTGGGCGATTGCGGGATTTCCAGCTTCCTTTTTCAACAGATTCACCACGGCGGTGGCAGGCATGATGAAGGAGCGGGTGCGGTCGGCGCGGGCGATGGTGATGCCTAACACCTCGCCCTTCAGATCGACAACCGGGCCGCCGATCTGATTCGGCTTGGGCCGCATGTCGCATTGCAGGGCGTGGGTGAACGAGTCGCGGACCTCACTGATCGCGCCACCCATGCGCTCCATCTGCGCCAGGCGGTCGCCGGAAAACTGTGGCAGCTTGGGACGATTTCCTAACAAAACATTAACATTCCCGGCCCTGCCATTCGCTTCGACCAACAGCGCGACAGTGGTGCCGGGGGCGACGCCGGTGAGGGCGTTCTTCAGTGCTAGCAGACCGGAGATCGAGCGATCGCCGACTTTGGTGATGATATTTCCCGGCTTCAAGCCAGCGGCGGCAGCTCCTGAGCCAACGGCGACTTCGTGGATTTTCACACCTTGGCCGGTGAAGCCGGGCTCACCGATCACGCCGAGGTAGGCGAGGTCGGTATCACGCAAATTTCGCTCCAGCACGCTGACCACTCCGAAGGCGGCGAGCCTGCCATCCGGCTGTGGGGCGGCCAAGAACGCACCGAGCTTGGGCGTTTCGAATGACCATTTCACCGGCGTCAGCGGCTTGCCGATCACTTCCATCACCACCAGATCCTCATCTTCGTAAACTCCGGTCAATTTCACCGCGCGATATTCACTGCCGGAGACATCCACGCGGAGCTGGCCGGTGGCACGGGCGACTTCGCTCCACTTGCTCAAAATCCGTGAGCCGTCGCCGATGACCGTGCCATAGGCGATCCGCCGCGCACCGGCCCAAACTCTAACAGTGGACTTCGCCGCTGTGGCCAGAGAGGGCGTGATGGCTTCGCTGAACTCTGTCGCCTGCGAGTCAACTGCCTGGCGTTCCTCGGGCATCAGCAAGGGGATATCATCCTGAGCCATGAGTCCATTCACGAGAGATAAACTAATCGTTAAATATACAATAGGTTTCATGTTTATTTTATTAAGTTAGCGTTCTTCAAATAAGCTATCGGCGCGGGCGAGAGTGACAATCACCTCCGAGGTTTTGCCGTCGCGCAGGATGCCGAGTTTTACCTTGTCGCCGGGCTGGCGTTTCGCGAGCACTTGGAGGAGTTTGTTAGCACCGGGAGTGGCGCTGCCATCGATGTTCTGGATCACATCGCCCACGCGAACGCCCGCTGCGGCGGAGGGCGACTTAGGGACCAGGCCTTCCACCGGCACCCCCTTGGCTCCGCGCCGCTCGCCGAAGACGATTCCAAGCGCGGCCATTTCCGGGTTGGCAAAGGGATTCATCGAGAGTCTGCCCCACGCCTCACCGGCATGAATGCGGTCCCAGTCTTCCTTGAAACCGTCGATGCCAGCGTGGTTGTTGTTGGTTAGAGAAAGACCGATGGATGAGTTGATACCGACGATGTTGCCCGCCAGATCGAACAACGGTCCCCCAGAATCTCCGCCGATGAGAGTGCAGTCGGTGGTGAGGAAATTCCCCGGTCCTTTCGAGACCACACGCCCGAAGCGAACCGGCGGTGTGCGGCCTGCATTGAAGCCTGCGGAGTGACCGAGCGCGACCACCCAGTCGCCGGCGACGAGTGGCTTGGAAGCTCCCATCGGGACGAATGGCCATGGGCCTTTGCCGGTGATCTGGACCATCGCGATGTCCTTGGAATAATTCGCGCCCAGCACTTTTCCCGGCACCTGCTCGCCATTCGGGAACACGACCTGAAGTTCCTCCGCGCCTTGCACGACGTGGGCGGCGGTGAGGATCAGGCCCTCCGCCGTGGCGATCACGCCGGAGCCAGACGAGCCGGTTTTATCCGAGATCAGGGCGACCGTGGCGGGTAGCACCTTCTGAGAAACTGCCTCCACCTTGGACTCCAGTTTCGTCAAATCTGCTAGATTGTGGATGGGTTCACCGGCCTGGGCCAAAATGGTCGCAGGAAGCCACAGGCAAAGACCGGCAAGTGGAAAGATTCGATTCACTTTCATGGTTGTATGGTTCACAGCGCCGCCGCTGCGCTGCTTCGTCTGTCCCGATAAACAAGGATGGATTGGCGACGCGGGATCGCTTACCATTGTCACGAACATGTCGAAAAGCAAGCCACCGGAAGCAAACCGTCTCCGCCAGGATCCGCCCGCCAACGAGCGCTCCCGTGGGCCGGGGGCGCTGTCACTCCTGCTGTTCTGGCCATTTCACCTATACAATCTGCTCACCCGCCCGCTGGCCTCGCCGGTGAAAATGCTCGCTCGCATTCTCGGCTATCCGGTGGTCGCCGGGATCTATGGGCTCGCGTTTCTAGCAGTCATCTACGGCTTCCGCGCGAGGAAATATGATCTCTCTAAAATCCACGCCATGCCCGAGCGCTCGATCATCCACGACCGCCAAGGTGAGGAAATCGGCCGCATCCACGGGGAAAAGCGCTCGCTCGTCCCGCTCAATCAGGTCGCCGAAAATTTTCGTAAAGCCATCCTCGCGCGGGAGGACGAGCGATTCTATCACCACGGAGCCTTCGACATCCTCGGCATCGGGCGGGCGGTGTTGAAAAACCTGAGCGGCAAAAAGGAAGGTGCATCCACGCTCACCCAGCAGCTCGTTTCCGATATTTTCCAACTCAAGCGTAACGAGGACCGCGGCGATATTTTAAAACAGCTAGACCGCAAGGCGTTAGAAATCGCGATCGGTGTGCGCCTAGAGGCGACTTATGAGAAGGACGAGATTCTCGAGGCCTACATCAACCAAATCAACTGGGGCCGCCAGATCAAGGGTGTCGGCGAGGCGTCCCGGATTTATTTCGAGAAACACCCGTCCGAGCTCACGCTGTCGCAAGCCGCCTTGCTCGCTGGCATCGTGCGCGGACCGGATTCGTTCAATCCCTTTACGTCGATGGATGCCGCCATTCGTGAGCGCGGCACCACGCTGGACCGCATGGTGACCGTCGGCGTCGTCACTATCGCCGAGGCGGATGCGGCCAAAGCGGAACCACTCGAAGTCCGGCCGACATGGCGGCGGGAAAGCCAGGAGTCCTACGCCATGGATGCCATCCGCCGCGATTTGGAGGTGATTCTCGAAAAAGAAAACATCGAGCTCGGCGGACTGAATATTGCCACCACCATCGACCTCCGCATCCAGCAGAAAGCCGAGGAGTCACTCGACCAAAAACTCCGCCAAGTGGAACGCATTCCCGGCTACCCACACCAAACGCGCACCGCCTGGCGGGCCACCGTGGAGGATCAGCG
Organism: Akkermansiaceae bacterium; assembly: GCA_043758445.1. Lineage (GTDB taxonomy): Bacteria > Verrucomicrobiota > Verrucomicrobiia > Verrucomicrobiales > Akkermansiaceae > Luteolibacter. Next base: position 12,689 of record JAYVNM010000048.1, read on the forward strand.
CAAGGAACCGGAATACATCCAGGGTGCCGCCGTGGTCATGGAAAACCGCACCGGGGCCGTGCTCGCCTTGGTCGGCGGTCGGGATGCGAATGAATCCCGTTTCAACCGTGCCATCCAAGCCCGCCGCCAGCTCGGCTCGGTGTTCAAGCCCTTTGTATATCTAGCCGCTTTCGACCAAGGGCTGCGACCTAACACCAACATCAGCGACGGCTCGATCCAGCCTGGCGAAATCACCGGCGCAGGCACTTGGCGGCCCCACAATTCCGACGGCAAGTTCGGCGGCATGGAGCCGATTTCCTACGGCCTCATCCACTCGCGGAACACCATGTCCGTGCGAGTCGGAAATTTTGCGGGCATCCCCAAAGTGAAGGAAGTTTCGCGCATGGCCGGATTCACCACACCGATGCCGGAAAATCCCGCCTCCTACCTCGGCGCGTGGGAGGCCACGCCTTGGGAAGTCGCCACCGCCTATTCCATTTTCCCTAACGATGGCACCCGCTTCCGTCCCTATCTGATCTCGGAAATCAAGGACCGCGAGGGCAACATCCTCTATACTACGCCGGTGCTTTCCTATCAGGCTGCTAGAAAAGGCTCGGCTTGGTCGGTCTCCCAAATCCTCAAGGAAGTCACCACCGAGGGCACCGCCGCCGCCGTCACCAAGCTCGGCTTTGACAAGCCCTGCGGCGGGAAAACTGGCACCACTAACGATTTCAAAGACGCCTGGTTCACCGCCTACACCTCGAATCTAACATGCGTGGTGTGGGTCGGCTTCGACATCCCGCAAAAGACCATCCAAGGCGGCTACGGTGCCACCCTCGCCCTGCCGGTTTGGGTGGACATCATGAAAACCGCAGACCGCCTCGGCTACAAGGCCGGCCAGCTCAACAGCAAGCTCAGCCTCGTCTCCATGGAACTCTGCCGGCTTTCGGGAAAACGCGCCACCGCCGGCTGCCGCACGGCCAACACCGCCTATATCGATCAAGTCCCTTCCGACATCGTCCTAGCCGCTGAGGACCTCTGCCCGATCCACCCCGCCAAGGCCCTTAGCGTCGATGAGTCCACCCTCCCCGCCCAGCCCACCGCCGCCCCACTGCGCGCCCTCCCCGTCGATGACCCAGACGTCCCACCCCGCGCCCTACCGGTGGAGGATTGAGGAAATTGGAAACTGCTACCAAGCAGCGTGGGCGTCTCGCCCATGCGTTCATCGGGCGCAGTGACCACGTGTACGTTACGCCCAAGACTGTCCGGTTACCCCCATATTTGAGGCTCCTTGCAGGAAGATTGTGGCCTAGAGATTGCAAACATGTCGGCAGAGACTTTTGATGAATTACCTCAGCGTCAGAACCTATTGGCCACTTTGGATTCTTCCGGTGATCGTTGTTTCCTCAGCACTGTGCATTCCGATAATCCGTCACCCTGGGAGCGATATCGACATACTGGTTGCGTATGTCGGTTACGGCTTCATTGCGATTTGGTGGATCCTTGCGTGGAAGAATTCAGCCGCCAGAATCGACTGGATTATCCATTCAGCACTTGTGCTCCTGATGCCCATTTTGGCACCGCTTTTTGTCGGAGTCGTAGCCCAGTTAATCCACAAGTGGGCATCATGAGATAGAAAAAATGCTCACGGAATAAATTTCCCGCTCGATTTGATTCCGTGCAAACCAGCTTTGACCTTCGCACTCATCCGCGACACATTCCGCCTGCCATGGCCTTTGCCGATGTTTTTCCTGAGCTCTTGGAGCGCCCCACGCCTCTCATGCGGCGGTTCTCGCAGCTTGTGGCCGTGACCACGGGTGGTCCGCTGGAGGCTCTGGCCCGCCGCAGCCAGCAGACGACGCGCCGTCATTTCGGCAGGACGATGCGCTTGTTCGCGCCGTTGTATGTTTCTAACGAGTGCGTGAACAATTGCAGCTACTGTGGATTTTCCCGCGATGCCGGGATTTTCCGCACCACTCTGACGGTCGCCCAAGTCGTGACTGAGGCACGACATTTGTACGGCCTGGGTTTTAGAAATCTCCTGCTTGTCGCCGGGGAGCACCCTAAATTTGTTTCCGAAGGCTACCTGCAAAACTGCCTGGACGCGCTCAAGCCCTTCATCCCCACGCTCGCCCTAGAAGTCGGGCCGATGGCGGACGAGCAATACGCGGAAATCGTCGATCACGGGGCGGAAGGACTGGTCGTCTATCAGGAAACCTATCATCGCGAAACCTATCAAACGCTCCACACTGCGGGGCCGAAGAAAAATTTCAACTGGCGGCTCGATTGCCCGGAACGTGCGTATGCCGGGGGCTTCCGCCGGATCGGCATCGGAGCTTTATTCGGGCTGGCGGATTGGCGCTTCGAGGCGCTCGCCCTCTGCGCCCACTTGGAATATCTCTACAAACATTGCTGGAAGGCCCAGTTCACCGTCGCCTTTCCCCGGATGCGACCCTACGCGGGAAATTATGAATACCAGCCGGACCCCCGACTCTATCTGCCGGATAAGGAATTTGTGCGGTTGATCGCGATTTTCCGGCTGCTCTTCCCGCAGGTCGGCATCGTCGTTTCCACCCGCGAGCCGGCGCCGCTGCGGGATGCGATCGCCACCCTCGGCGTCACCCACATGTCCGCCGGGGCCAAGACCGAGCCGGGCGGCTACACCGGCGCGGGCTCCGACGACCTCCATCTAACAGTCAAAGGGCGACGCGTGGAGTTGCAGGAAAAATCCGGCTGCGAGCAGGCGACCGAGCAATTTCAAATCCACGACACGCGCAGCCCCGCCGAGGTCGCCGCCATGCTGCGTGGGCAAAATCTCGATCCCGTGTGGAAAGACTGGGACGAGTCACTGCTGGCTCTGGCCTGAGCAGTTTCCATTCGCTGAAAAAATGATCCAAATTCCTGCCCGGCCCCGGATCATGATTGCACTTCGTATTCCGACCTCCAAAATTCATCCCATGAAATCAAGAACCTCCATCACCGCCTTTGCCCTGTCCGCCCTGCTTGCGCTCGGAACCTGCGGCTTCCTCCTCGGCGGCAGCACAGCCTGCGCCCAAACCGCCGCCGTTTGCAGTAACCCGCTGACCAACATGAGCGTCGGCCAAAGCCAGCGTTACGCCAGCGATCTGAAAGTCACTTTCCTCGCCGTGAAAAATGACAGCCGCTGCCCGCTGGGCGTGTTTTGCATCACCGCCGGCGACGCAGAGGTCGAGCTCCGGGTGAAGGTGGGCGATAACCCGGCAAAAAACGTCAGCATCCACACCAATCGCAAGCCGCAGACCGTGACCCTATCCGTCCTGACACCGGGAGCCATCGGCATTCCAAAAAGCTATACCCTCCACGTGAGCGAGCTGACCCCGAGACGCATCGGCGTGACGCTCAAGCAATCCGACTACCGGCTCTCGCTCGGCGTCCAAACCGCGCAGTAACTGTCCGGCACGGCTCATGGGATGGATCACGGCTGAATATTTCACCTGGTTCCCAAACATGCCCGTCCATTCGCGGTTAGTTTTATCAATGTTAGGGAACCTTAGCAAAAGTCGAAAACCCGCTTTGACGCGCGGGCGATTGGTCGGCAGTCTGCTGGCCACATGACCGCACAAGAAGCCCTCGTCGCCCTGAACTTACTGCCCAAGATCGGGCCGGTGCGGGTGCGGCGGCTGCTTGAAGCCTTCGGCAGCCCCGCCGCCATCCTCGGCGCGGCTACTGACCGACTGATGCGGGTGGACAGCATCGGTGAGGAAACGGCGAAAATCCTGCACTCTTGGCAGGACCACGCCGATCCGCTCACCGAGATCCGCGAAGCCGCCGAGCGCGGAATCGCCATCGTGACCCAGGACGATGCCGGCTACCCGGCTCCCCTGCGGGAGGCCTACGACCCGCCGCTGCTGCTTTATGTCTGGGGAAAACTGGAGCCCCGCGACCGCCACGCCATTAGCGTCGTCGGCTCGCGGCGGGCGACAAACTATGGCACGCAGGCGACCAAGAAAATTTCCTATCAACTTGCACAGGCTGGTTTCACGATCATTTCCGGCCTCGCCCGGGGCATCGACACCGCCGCCCACGAGGCCGCCGTGGCGGCGAACGGCCGCACCATCGCCGTGATCGGCTCCGGCTTGGCGCAACTCTATCCACCGGAAAATCTCGCCCTGGCGGAAAAAATTGCCTCCGGTTTCGGCGCGGTCGTTTCCGAATTCCCGCTGCACACCGCGCCGGACAAACAGACCTTTCCCATGCGCAACCGCATCGTCGCCGCTTGGGCGCGGGCGGTGTTAGTGGTCGAGTGCCCGGCATGGTCGGGCTCGTTGATCACTGCGAATCTCGCGTCCGAATACGGCAAGCCGATTTTCGCCGTCCCCGGCCCCATCGACAAGCCCACTTCCGCCGGTTGCAACCAGCTCATTCGCGACGGCGCGACGCTGGTGGCCGATGCCAGCCACATCCTCGACGATCTCGGCGAGCTGCCCTTCGCCCGCCAGCCGACGGCGGCAGAACCCGCCAGCGAACTCCCCGAGCTGCCACCGGAAGAAGCCGCCGTTTTCGCCGCCGTGACTGCGGACGAAGCTCCCGTGGATCGTATCATCGAGCGCAGCGGCCTGCCCGCCCACGTCGTCACCGCGACCTTGATGAAACTAGAAATGCGACGGCTAGTCCGGGTGTTTCCGGGCTTCCGCTACGCACGGCGGTGAGGGGCGGGCGTGCTATCATTTTTCACCCACCGTATCCGCCAAGCGCAACCTAGCAATTTCATGGATTTGGCGCATGGCCTCGGAAATTTCCACCTCGCGGGAATTGTCGAGCCGGGTGGCGAAGGCATCCAGCACGCCTTGTTGGCTTGTAAGGCGTGCGCAGATGATGAAGGGAAAGCCGAATTTAGCCTGATAGATCGCGTTGCGCTGGGTGAGCGTGATCATTTCACCGCAGTTATGCCGTAATCCCGCGCCCATTCAAGGACGCCAGTGGATGCTTGGGAACAAATCGCGGCGCAGATGCTGGCGCTGCGTGGTTAATGGTCTGCGGACTGCTCCGATACGTCGGAGCTTTTCACCTGGCCGACATGTCGGCCACTGGGAAAGCGGGGACATGTCCCCGCACTCCGAAATCCCCCCCGCCAATTACCCTAAAAAGGAAAATGGGCGCGTTCGCTCATCGCCTTTGAGCGAGGCGGCGGTTGGCTGATTCGGTTGGTGATGGAGCGGTCGGTTTTTATCC
>JAYVNM010000049.1:0-17819 GCA_043758445.1 Akkermansiaceae bacterium
CTCCGGCGGCGGCGGCGTACCGTCTGGAATCTCGCCGATGACGTGGGCGGTGGTGGGGGCTGGCGCTTGGTCCTGCGCACGGACGGAGGAAATGCTGACCAGCGCAGACAGCAGGAGGAGCGGGAGTGGTTTCATGGTAGTGAGGTAGCCGCTTTGGCGATTCAACGGATGCAGCTGAAAACAAAGGGCGCGGACTTGACCGCGCCCTGACTCCAGGCACCAGCAAGCGCCTCTCGAATTGACACGCCAAGCCGCGCCGATTTGGCACGACAGCTTTGTCTTTTTCGGGGCCATTTGAAAATTGTCGGTTTCGAGTTCGGCCCAGAAGCTTTTGTTAGTCGCAAAAGCAGTTATGTGTGATTATTTGGAATTACATGAATTGGTAAAAAGCCTCAAATTCCGAGACGGTAAATTCATTGACTGATTTCTCTGCATCTGGCGAGGAATTTCTCATGCAGTTTTCAAATGAGAGGACTGATTGATCGGCACAGCGAAAGGAGCCTTGGTTTTGTCGAGAGCCCTGAAGTGCGATCATTAAACTGAGTTTTGATTAGGCGACGGGCGGTACAGGCGGGCCGGGTGGTGGAGCGGCTGGACCTTGGGTGCCGCCGTCGGGCTGGGAGCGGTCGCGGGGTGGGAATTCTTCGAGGAGGAAACGGGCGCGGGGGGTGACGTTTTGGGCGTTGCCGGCGGCATCGGTGAGGGCGGGGTAGGCGAGGCGGGCGGCGTTTTGGATGACGAGGCAATCGTGGTAAAGGGCGTTGGCGGCGATGACTTTCTCGTTGGTGAGACCGAGACGGTCGCCAAGGGCGGTGTCCTGCTGCGGGCCGGTGAGTAGCGTTGCTGAGATAGGCTACGGATCTGCGTTGTTTGGATTTAAAATTGCGCCGTTTGGATTGAAGGCTTCGTGGATCGGACGGAGTGCTACGGAGTTTGGATGAAGCCTTGCGAATCGAATCATCGCCACCGCGCCGATGATGATTCACACGCCCCGGATGGACAAACGCGGATTCGGCTCTAAGGTCCGCACGAACAGCCGCCCATGTCAATTTTTGTGATCATCGTTCCAGCAATACCAGTAATGACGCTGGCATGGAGTCTATGGGCGGATCGGCGCTTGCGGCAGATGGGCGTGGGGCGCGGGTGGCGGCTGACACAGGCGTTGGCGATGGTGCTTTTTCTAGCAGGTTACGCTTGGATGATCGGCGAGCGGAAAGGTTGGTGGGCAATGGATGTGCCCTTGGATTTATACGCGCTTACGCTGCTGTGGGGGGTCCTATTCCTGCCGATGCTGGGACTGCCGACGATGCTGGGTTGGTCGTTCTTGACGCTGGGGGAGCGCTTGCTGAGGCGGGGAGCTACGGTCAAGCCGGCGGCGGTGGTGACGGATGGCGGGAACTGGACGCGGCGGAAATTTCTCGGCGCGACGGTGCTTAGCCTGCCGGTGACAGGCACTCTTGGCACGGCGATTTATACCCTGCCACGGCTGACGCGGTTCCGGGTGCGGGAGATGACGGTCGCGATTGAAAATTTGCCGCAGGCGCTGGATGGGATGCGCATCGCTCACGTCACGGACACCCACATCGGGAAATTCACGAGGGGCCATGTGCTGGATGACATCGTGACGGCGACGAACCGGCTAGAGGCGGATCTGGTGCTTTTCACGGGGGATCTGATCGACAACAAAATCCGCGATTTACCGGCTGGGGTGGCAATGTTGCAAAAAATCCGACCGGGCGCGGGGCTGTTCGTGATCGAGGGCAATCATGATCTTTTCGACGATCCAGAAGGTTTTGCACAAGGGGTGCGGGCGGGCGGGTTGACCCTGCTGCGGAATCAAGCGGCGACGGTCCAAGTGCGCGGCGTGCCGGTGCAGATTCTAGGCATCGTATGGAGCTACGAACGAGGTGAACTTGACCAAGCGGTGGACGCTGTGGCGGCGCTGCGGGAGCCGGGTGCGTTTCCGATTCTGCTGACGCATCACCCGCACGCCTTCGACCGGGCGGTGGAGCGCGGGTTTCCACTAACCTTGGCCGGTCACACCCACGGCGGGCAATTGATGCTCACCGAGGGTCTAGGCGCGGGGCCGGTATTGTTCCGGTATTGGACCGGACACTATCAGAAAATGGGCCGCTCGTTGGTGGTGAGTAATGGCACCGGCAATTGGTTTCCCCTGCGGGTGAACGCCCCGGCGGAGATCATTCATCTGACCCTGAAGCGGGCGTGATTAGCGCGTTTCATCCGGTGCATGAGCAAAGATTGGGGTGAAATTGATTTGAAGCGGCTCGCTCGTACGCGGCGTGCTAGCGGTGAGTGACGGCTTGTTATTTTCCCAGATGTTTTCCCGTTTCCTCAAACAGCACACCGGTCCCCTCACCCGCGATCTGGTGCAGGAGCCGGGGCATTTCGGCTTGGGGAAAATCCCGTCGCGCCTGAAGCCAAGCTCGACGACGACCTCAATCTGCGGGTATTGCGCGACCGGGTGCCAATTGAAAATCCATCTGGACGAACATGGCCAGGCGATCAACCTGAGTCCGCAAGCAGGCTACCCGGTGAACCTGGGAATGGCCTGTCCCAAGGGCTGGCAGGCGCTTGATCCGTTAGATTCGCCAGGCCGGGCGACGGTGCCATTGCTGCGGGATGCGGCGGGAAAAATGCACCCGGTGGACTGGCCGACGGCGTTGGAAATTTTCACCACCCGGCTGAAGGCGATCCGTGCGGAACAGGGTCGCGAGTCGGTGGCGTTTCTCTCGACCGGGCAGATTCCCTTCGAGGAAATGGCGTTCCTGGGCTGTTTGTTCAAATTCGGCATGGGCTTCCTGCACTGCGATGCGAACACGCGGCAGTGCATGGCCACGGCGGTTACAGCTTATAAGCAGGCGTTCGGCTTCGATGCTCCACCGGCGACTTATGCGGATTTCGAGGAATCGGACGTGATCGTGCTGATCGGCGCGAACCTCTGCATCGCCCATCCGATCCTCTGGCAGCGGGTGATGCGGAACCCGCACAAGCCGGAAATCATCGTCATCGATCCCCGGGCCACCGAGACCGCACAAGCGGCCACCCAGCACGTGGCACTGCAACCGAAGAGCGATCTAGCCCTACTCTACGCGCTGGCGCATTGCATCCTGCGGGACGGTCGGGTGGACACGGACTCGCTGGCTCGCACAGAAGGCATCGTGGAATTTTCCGCATTTCTCCAAGACTATTCACCCGCCGCCGTGGCCGAACGCACAGGTCTAACCGAGGCAACGATCGAGCTGTTAGCCCGCACGGTATCCGAGCCGGGCAAGCGCGTTTCTTGGTGGTGGACGATGGGCGTGAACCAGTCCCACGAAGGCGTGCGGACGGCGCAGGCGATCATCAATCTCTGCCTGATGACCGGCAATATCGGCAAGCCAGGCACCGGCCCGAACTCGATCACCGGGCAGTGCAACGCGATGGGATCACGCCTGTTTTCTAACACCACTTCGCTGGTCGGCGGGCACGATTTCGCGGATGCGAATCATCGAGAAAAAGTGGCTACCGGGTTGGGCATCCCGATAGAGTGCATTCCAGCCGATTCGTCGCTCGCCTACGACCAAATCCTCGCTGCCGCCGAGGCCGGGACGATCAAGGCGTTGTGGATCGTGGCGACCAATCCCTTCCACTCATGGATCAACTCCGGCCGACTCGCGGCGCTGCGGGAGAAACTCGATTTCCTCGTCGTCCAAGACATGTATCACACCACGGAAAGCGCACGGGTGGCGGACCTCGTCCTGCCCGCCGCCGGTTGGGGGGAAAAGGACGGCTGCTTCATCAACTCGGAGCGCCGCATCGGCACGCTCAAGGCGGTGCGGCAAGCGCCGGGGCAGGCCTTGTCGGATTTCCGCATCTTCCGGCTGATCGCCGACGCATGGGGCTGTGGGAAAATGTTCGCCGGGTGGACTGACCCCGAGGCGGTTTTCAAATTGCTACGCGACCTCACCCATGACCGGCCCTGCGACATCACCGGCATCGAAGACTATGCCATGATTGATCGGTTAGGCGGCATTCAATGGCCTTTCCCCGAGGGCATGGAAAAATCGCAGATCGCCAATCTCCAATCGCGCCGCCTGTTCGAGGACGGCATCTATCACACCCCGAGCGGCAAGGCGAAAATCCTCTTCTCTCCCCCTGCCCCCATGCCCGAGCCGCCGGATTTCGATTACCCCTACCTACTTCTAACAGGTCGCGGCACCAGCAGCCAATGGCACACTCAATCGCGCACCGAAAAATCCGCGATCCTGCGGAAACTCTATCCCCGACATATCTATCTGGAAATACACCCCGCCGACGCCCGCCAGCTCGGCGTGAAGGAGGGCGATCCCATCCGCATTCGTTCGCGGCGGGGGGAAATCGAGGCCGCAGTCTATCTCGCGCCCACCGTCCAGCGCGGGCAGATTTTCCTCCCGATGCATTACCCAGAAGTGAACCAGCTCACCCACTCCGCCTTCGACCCACACTCCCGCCAGCCCAATTACAAAGCCTGCGCGGTGGCCTTGCGAAAATGTCGTTAGCGCCGATTTGTCCACGCGTCGTTCCCATAACGGGCGGCGATTATCCGGGCGATTTCCGCCGGCTCAGGTATGGGGGAAAAATGTTCCCACTCGCCTGCCAGCCGACCCGCGAGATGTTCCGCCCGTCCTCTGCCGTCCGCCGCATCCGCACCGGCCACTGCGACCGAGCCCTGATGCAACAAGCCATCCCGGCCCCGCCGTTGTCCGGCCCCTGCGAGCTTCCGGCCATCCGCCCCGAGCAAATCATGACTCACGGGATTTTCAAAACATTGTGCCGCTCCAGTCTCATCGTCGCCCTTGCTCATCCTTACCGGAATCCCCTCCGCCACCAGCGATTCCGCAAGCGCCGCATGGATTGCACGGTAGCTTTCTGCCCCGCGCCAGCCTGCCAGCGGCTCGCCCTGCGGTGCCACCACCGTGTAAGTCCAATCCGCCCGATGATCGACCATGCCCCCGCCGGTCCAGCGCCGAACTCGGCTGATTCCGGGAAATAGTTCCCGCGCCTCGGCCATTTTCCCGAAATAACCGACACTCACCCACTCGCCGGACCAGCCATACACCCGCAAAACCGGCGTCACCGCAGTTGCCAGCAACCATTCGTCCACTGCCATCGCCTCCGGCCCCGACCGCTTCACCGGATCGATCCACAGCAATAATTTTCCAAACACCGCCATCCGCCGCCAGTCTTTCCCTGAAACCTTTAAACTGAAAACGGAAAATTTTCCCCGCCTTGCATTCCCGCCGTTGCCCGCCACTTTTCCGCCATGCCCATCGCGCCGAAGCCCTCCAGTGCCCTGCTCATCGTCGGCCATGGTTCGACCGAGAATCCAGACTCCTCGACGCCCTATTTCGAACACGCCGATGAAATCCGCTCCCGAGGGCTGTTTGCCGAGGTCCACTGTTGCTTCTGGAAGGAGGAGCCGTCCATGCGCGAGGCAGCCTATATGATCGATGCAGAGGAAATTTACATCGTCCCGGATTTCATCAGCGAGGGCTATTTCACCCAAGAGGTCATTCCCCGCGAGTTCCAGCTCACCGGCCCAACCACTCGGGTCCGGGGAAAAACTTTCCACTACTGCCTGCCCGTCGGCGTCCATTCATCCATGACCGGACTGATCCTCCGGCGGGCGATGGAAGTCGCGCCCGACATCGATCCCACGCTCACCACCCTCATCATCACTGGCCACGGCACTGGCCTGAACCAGAACTCGACCAAGGCCATCCGCGATCAGGTTGAGCACATCATCGCCTCCGGTGCGGGCTACGCCGCTGTGCTCGACGCCTACATGGAAGAGCAGCCCTTCATCGCCGATTGGGACAAATTGTCGCACACCCCGAACGTGGTCATCGTCCCGTTTTTCATCTCGGACGGCCTGCATTCCTATCAGGATATTCCAGTGCTTATCGGCATTGAAAACAAAGTCGCGGCCGCCGCCAGCCAGCGCGGGGTCTTCCGTCACAACCCCCATCACGTCCGTGGTAAGACGCTTTACTACACTTCCGCCATCGGAACCGAACGACTGTTGGCTGATGTCATTATCGACCAGGTTTACGACTTCGATCATCTTCACAAGTAATTACAATCAATCATATTACGTTTAATTATAATATTTTTCAATTAACACATGTCACTCGCTAAAAAACTGCGAAAGCTCCTTGATTCCGGCATCCACCGCATCGGCGAACTGGAGATTCAAACGGTCGATTTAAATGATCGATTCATCCTCAGTCACCACCTCGATGCCATTTTTGCCGCCCACCCTGCGTTCGGCGGATTGGAGCACCATGCCGGCCCTGCGGACGCCCGTGAAATTTCCACTTACGCGGCGGACGGCAGCTATCGCTTCACCAAAGGCCAGGTGAATTTGAAACGCGGCTGGATTATGACGCTCGAAAATGAGGAGTCGCTTCGGCTCGCGCTCGACCAATTCTACCCTGCCTGTGTTGGCCTCTTCACCGCCTGGCAAAACGGTGATTTGGAAATCGAAACCCTGCGTGACAAGCTCGCCCGCCAGACCGGTATGTATCGCTTCGCCCGCACGATCAGCGATGCCGGGGCGCAAAAACTTATCCAAGCGGTCTGCGGTCCAGCCCATCAATGCGCGAAAAAAATTCTCTGGCAGATCGACCCCGCGACACCGCTCGACGACAGCGAGGCCAGCCGCTTCAACGGCATCCCCGGCAAGGTGCCTGAGTCCGAAGCCATTCCCCTGCTCTGTCGCGAGGCCTGCAACCACTTCGTCGCCGAGTGCCGAAAAGCCGCCAAGTCGGAATTTGAACTCACCACCAAATCCCCATGAGCCAAAAGGGTTTTGTGGATTTTCTTGAATCACCACAATCCACGCTTCCTCCCAGCAGAAGCAATCCGTGAAATTAAGCAAGATTCTGCTTGGCATCCCGCGCCGGATCTTGCAATTTCCGCGCCCGCCCGATTCTGGGCAACGTAAAAGACGCTTCAATCTCATGTCCGTATCCATCCGCCTCAACCGCAAGGGCACCAAAGACCGCCCTTACTATAAAATCGTTGCCGTTGACAGCCGCAAGCGCCGCGACGGACGTTTCATCGAGCAACTCGGCACCTACGATCCGCTGCTCGAAGGAATCAACTACACCATCGACCTCGCCATCGCCGACAAATGGCTCGGCGTCGGTGCCAAGCCTTCCGAAACCGTGAACAGCATCATCCGCAAGGCCCGCACCGCTGCCGCCAAAGCTTGATCCGCTAGTTTTCCCAATTTTAAAAAACCGTGTCCCTGCAAAGGAACACGGTTTTTTGTTAAGTTAGGTAGATTCCTTTCAATGTTCGATGATAGCTCCCCCATTCCCTTCGAGCAGTTCATGGCCCAGGCTCTGCACGACCCGGAACACGGCTATTACGCGCGGCGGATCCGCGGCGTCGGGCGGCACGGGGATTTCACGACCGCCCCGATGCTCTCGGCAGCCCCTGCCAAGGCCATCGCCGCGTGGGCCGCAGCGGCCCTGCGGGAAACGCGTTGCCGCAATCTGATTGAAATCGGACCCGGCGAGGGCTTACTCGCTGCTGGAGTACTGCAATACCTGCCTTGGTTTCTTCGCTGGAACACCCGGCTGCATCTGGTGGAAACGTCCATTCCCCTCGCCCAGCGCCAACGCGAACGGCTGGGCAAGCGGGCGATCTGGCATCGCAGCATGATTGAAGCGCTGGCGGCTTGTGACGGCCGTGCGGTGATTTTCTCTAACGAACTGGTGGACGCTTTCCCGGTCCGCAGGTTTCAAAAAACCGCAGTCGGTTGGCAGGAGTTGGCCGTATGCATCGACGCGCAACGGCAGGTCCATGAATCGCTGCTGCGGCCCGCGGCTCTGCCGGACTCCTCGGGATTCTTGACCCGTCACCCGGCTGGCCAGTGGATCGAGGTGCATGAAACCTATCACCGCTATCTAACGGAATGGCTGCCCTCATGGAAATCCGGGCGGATGCTGACGATCGACTACGGGGCGACGGCGGAAGATCTCTACCACCGCCGGCCTGGCGGCACTCTCCGTAGCTATTGGCACCAGCAACGACTGGAAGGCGCGGAAATTTACCAACACCCCGGCCATCAGGATCTAACGGCGGACGTGAATTACACCGATCTCCAAGCATGGAGCCAACCATGGGCCGACGTGCGGCGACTCACGAGCTTCCGGGAATTTCTCCAAACCCACACAGATACGAGCCACAGCCTCCTCGCCGAGGATGGGGCTGGCGGGGCCTTTCTGGTGCTTGACCAAGCATGTCGGCATTAACGCTTCAGTGCTGAGGAAATCCTATCAATTTCCACCACGACCGCCCGGACCTCTGTGTCCCCCGCTGCCGCCCCACATGCCTTTGCCTTCGATGATGCGCTGTTTTGCATCGTCCGGGAGCGTGGTGGAGGCTTGGACATAAGCCTTGGCGGCAGCTTCATCCTCACGCATCCAGCGCATTGCCGTCATGCCGACCGCCCGATTTCGGTCATCTGCATCCGTGATGGTTTCGGCGGTTTTGATCAAATCCGCCGGGGCACCGGTGTTATTACTCCAGAGATAGGACTGGACGGCGCTGTCACGCACCGGACCGGTTTCAAAGGAATTGGCGTAAGCCAGCGCGGTGACCGGGTTCTTGGCCACCAGGGCGGGCATCAGCTTGCTCATGCTTTCGCTCTTGGCGTCCTCGCTGGTCTGTGCTTTGAGAAAATCCTCAGCAGCTTGAAGGTCTTTGCGGGCGAGATCGCGAACCAAGTCAGGAATCAGGCGGTCCTTGGCATCGCCTGCCTCCATCGTCGTCACTTGGGTCGCCGCCGCAGCGGGGTCTTTGCTGGAAAGCCCGCCAATAGCGGAGGCCAGTGCCGCCGCTTGCTCATCGGCGGGAAGCGTGCGGATCCAAGTTTGGGCCTCACTGAAATCCATCGCCCCATATTGAGTAGCGATCGAGCGATAGGCCCCGGCGCGGTCGGCAGGATCCATTTTCCCAAGCATTTCAGCCGCCTTACGAGGGTCTGTCTTCGCGACCTCACTCACGACCGAATTCAAGGCTCCGGTCTTGCCGTTGGTCAGGGAACTCGCCCAAGCCAAGGCCGCCGCAGGATCCTGGCGAGCCCATTCACTCGCAATGATCGAGGATGCGCTTTGGCCACCCATCGGGCCGCGACCGCCGCCCATCATATCCATCATGGCGAACTCACGGGGGTTCGCCGCATAGTATTTGGCGGCGTTCGCCGGGTCCACACTGGCCCAACTTTGGAGAATCGTCGGCCGGACGAATCCGCCGGTAAAGCCCATCGTACTGGAAAATGCCATGGCGGCGGTGGGATCGACTTCCGCCCAGCGACCGAACAAGAGGAACGAGGCCATAATGCGCTCGCTCATCGGCAGGTTTTCAAGTTTGGATGCCTCCTCGGCGAGTTGGGCCTGAGTCAGTCCGGCATAAAAATCCATGAGTGCCTGGATACGCGTGGAGTTGCCGGGCATCCGGACGATTTGATCGAGGTTGCCAGCGCGGCTCTTTTTCGGTGCCTCACTACTTGCCGAGCCTGCGGGGCGGTTGGTGGAATGGGTTCGCGGGGCGGTGGCTGCCTGTGCCGAAACGCCGCCGGAATCAGTATTTTTTCCGGAAATGTAGCCGCCGACGGCACCGACGAACAAGGTCGCAACTGGGAAGATCCAAGGATTTTTCATAATTATTGATAACCCGTTAAAAAACCACCCGTTTCACCGATAGTTGCAGTGAATTTTCGGTTTCTGCCACTATTTTGGATTGAACTGGGCGGGTGAAGCCGGATGGGATGCCACCAACGAACCGGCAAGCGGCCCAGCGCGCTGCCGAACTGGCTTTCCCATTCCGTGTGCCTACCAAGACAGCACGTCATCGGAACCAGCATAGGCAATCGTGATGTTGGTGGGAGATGCCCCGTTTTTTCCCTTCTTGCCGTCGTAGCCATAACTCCAAAGGACGAACGCTTGTTCGCGCGGCTTCGTATCTCTGTATTCGCCAATACCCAATGTATCCATCTTCTTATCACTGACACCATTGGGCGCAGAATCCACCAGGACGGCGGACGAAGAGGTGCCCTTACCGGCATTGATCGCGATCATGATCTGATTGCCCCACGAATCATACCAATTCCGATCCGTACCTACGCCAGCCTTGCCCTTTCCAGCACCCGCCTTACTCGCGGTGGCCGCTGGTAGGACCACATACGTTTCGCCGCGCGTGTTGATGTCCGCGACTTTGAGGGTCTCTGCCGAGTTGACATAATCCGCAGCAAGGAGATCCCCCTTCAGCACACCCACCAAAATACCGTTATCGTATTTGTTTGGCTTGGGATCACCATAAACAGTGTCGTTGCCCAACGGCCGCCTCGACGGCGGGATGGGCGGCACATTGTAATCCGTAATGAACATCGTAATGCCCACGCTAAAGTCTCGAAACTGCGCCAAAGTCTGCACCGCCCGGCCTTTTTCGATGAGCCGTCGTGCACCAGTGAAACTGAGCACTGCCAGCACCGCGATGATCGCTATGACGACTAACAACTCGACTAGTGTGAAGCCACGGGCTACCGATTTAGAAGGTGGATTTAATGTCATCGGGGTCTATGCTAATGGCAGCTACCGGGGATGTCCAATCGTTGCTTTGAAAAAATTCCCGCCGACATTTCAGAATCTTATCCATAAGTTCGTATACTGGGGATGATTACATCAGCGATCGCCCTTTCAGGGCACAACTTGATTGGAATTTCCAATCCTATGGCGACGCTATCGCTGGCCCTAGGCTGGCTTGTCACCCCAGCCCATCCATCCGCCAATGCCGGGGGAGTTCCCAGTTTTGCAGTTTCCCGGCAGCGGCGGATTTCAAAGTGTCGAGACGGGTGCCGGGATTCATTTCCACCGTCACGGCGATTTCCTCGAAGCGCTCGGGATCGGGACTGGCGATGCCGAAGACATGGACGCGCCGGACCAGCCCGGTGGCGAGGATGGCGGCCTCCACTTTGGCGGGGCTGATTTTCCGGCCCGCGACGTTGATGGCAGCGCCGGATGTGCCGGTCAAATGGAGTTTCCCGGCACTATCGAGGAAACCCAGATCGCGGGTGAGGTAGGCTCCGTTGCCCAAGAGATCATCGCCGCGCGGCGCGTCATAACAGATCGCCACGCCGTCGCTTTTGACTAACAGCCGCCCGTCCCGCCCGCGGGTGACGGAGACGCCGGGCAGCGGCGTACCCACGTCATCGGCGGAATCGCGAGGCACGTCTGAGGCATCGAGGGAAATGCCCCCGCACTCGCTGGCCCCGTAGAAATTGTGGAGCTTCAACCCGGCGTCGGCAAAAACATCGGACTCCAGCGCGAGGGCTAATGGTGCGCCCGCCGTGAGCGCGAGGGAAATGGGCGAGCCCTTGAGAATCCCGGCACGATGCCAGGCCCGCCAGATAGACGGCACTGCGGGGACAACCATGGCGGCGTGGGATTTGAAAATTTCCGCTATCACTCTGGGAAACGGAACCGCCGCCAGATGGACCGGCACGCCATGCAAAATCAAAGGCAGCACGACATTTGAAAAACCATAGGAATGCGCGAGCGAGATCACTGCTAGATTCGGCGTGGC
This sequence comes from Akkermansiaceae bacterium, assembly GCA_043758445.1. Lineage (GTDB taxonomy): Bacteria > Verrucomicrobiota > Verrucomicrobiia > Verrucomicrobiales > Akkermansiaceae > Luteolibacter. The sequence goes on from JAYVNM010000049.1 coordinate 11,635, forward strand.
TGAAGCTAGCTGCATCGCCCGGATCAGGCGCTCCCCATCCGCGATGACTTGTTCGCCGTTGAAAAAAATCCCGCGCGGGATGCCGCTGGCACCGGGTGTATGTTTCACCAGACAAATCCCGGCAGGCGGTGGGCATTGCAGGACCGGCTCCGTAGCATCCCGCTCGACCGGAATCACCGCCTGTCCATCGCGCCAGGCCCGCAAAATTTCGACGAAAAATGCGACTCCACCCGCCCGTGCAATGACCGGCCCGGTGGCGACTGGGGCTAGGTTGACAGCCGCCGCCAGTTCCGCAAAAGTCACGCTTTCCCCATCGCTAAAAATGGCGGGGCGGTCGGCGTGGCGACGGACGGTTTCTAACCAGCGGAGATAGGGCATTTGACAAGGTGCGCCCGTGTGACTAGCTAGCTCCCACCCTGTCTGACGAGCCTTAACTGTATTTCAATTTCCCGTGGCCTACTTTCCAGACCGTCCCCTCCCCTCACTGCCGCGCCCGGTGGTGGCGACGGGGGCTGGCATCATCTCGCCGCTGGGCCGGGAACGGGCGGAAAACACGGCAGGCTTACGGGCAGGGCGGACGGCATTCTCACCGATCACCTTGTTCGATGTTTCCCACCAACGCGTCGGCACCGCCGGGCAGGCCAACCTAACGGACAGCGCCCCAGAAGCAGGTATTTCCCGCAAAGCATGGTCGCGCATGGACCGAGGAACTCGCCTCGCATGGCTGGCCGCCCGCGAGGCACTGGCCGAAGCGGGCTTGGCAGGCGGTGAAATCCCGATGATCGTCGGCACGTCCGCCGCGGCGATGCCCATCGGCGAGGATTACTTCGAGCAAGCCTTAGCGACGACGAAAAACCGTGGCTCACAACTGCGACGGGTCGAACTCTATCAGGCCCAGCGCCAACTCACCGACATGGCCAGCGAACTCGGTGTGTCCGGTCCGCTGCGCATCATTTCTAACGCCTGCGCCTCCGGGGCAAACGCTATCGGACAAGCCTTCCACTTGGTCCGATCGGGCCGCGCGGAGCGGGTGCTGGCCGGCGGCTACGACGCACTCTGCCAGATGGTTTTTTCCGGGTTCGATGCCCTCCAGGCACTCACTCCCTCCGGCCTCCCCCGCCCTTTCGATGCCGCGCGCGACGGCCTCGCCCTCGGCGAAGGCGCGGGCTTCGTAGTGGTGGAATCCGCCGCTTCCGCCAAGGCCCGGGGTGCACGCGTGATCGCGGAAATCCTCGGCTACGGCGCGGCCACCGACATTCACCATCTCACCCAGCCGCATCCGCTGGGCGATGCCGCGTTGGCCTCGATGCAGGCCGCTTGCGCGATGGCAAGTCTGGTTCCCGAGCAGATCGACTATCTCAATTCCCACGGCACCGGCACGCTGCTCAACGACCTCGCGGAAGGCCACGCCATCCAACGCTGGGCCGGTGAGTCGGTGGGGAAAATCAAGGTGAGCTCGACTAAATCCGCCATCGGCCACCTGCTCGGCGGTGCGGGCGCGGTGGAATCCGTGATCTGTCTGATCGCGTTGGAAAACCAGTTTCTACCCGCCAGCCTGAACGTCCGCGAGGCGGATGCGGTCTGCACCTTTGATCTCGTTAGGACACCGCGCGAGGCCAGCGTGCGGCGTGTCCTAACCAATTCATTCGGCTTCGGTGGGGCCAATGCGACGCTCATTTTCGGCCAGGAGGGACTCGCATGAGAAGCCTCATCGCCATCACCGGCAGCGGGGCCGTCTCACCCGCCGGTTGGGGTGTGGCGGCGATGATGTCCGCACTGGATTCAAGCGCGGAAATTCCACCCTCTTCGTTAGAACGCCGGGTGGGTGAAACCCTGATCCTCACGCCTATCCTGCGCGTGCCTGAGGCGGGCGCGACGACGCCCAAGTTTGCCCGCCTGCGCCGGACCAGCCCGATTTCCAAGTTCGCCGCCGCCGCTGCCGCCGAGGCGCTGGGTATTGATAGATTGGCAAAAATCGCCGCCGGAAAGCTCCGGGTCGGCGTGGTTTTTACCCTCACTAACGGGTGCGTGAATTACTCGAACCGCTTCTTCGGCGAGGCTCTAGCCGATCCAATGCTGGCAAGCCCCATCCTGTTTCCCGAAACCGTTTTCAACGCCCCATCCAGCCACCTCTCCGCGCTCATCGGTAGCACCGCGCCGAACGACACGCTGATCGGCGACAGCACCGGATTTTTCAGCGGCCTCGACCTCGCGGTGGAATGGCTGGAACGTGGCGAGGTGGATGGCTGCCTCGTTATTGCCGCCGAGGAAATCGACTGGCTCAGCGCCGAGGGACTGCGTTTTTACTCGCGGAAATACCTGCCCAGTGAGGGGGCGGCGGCGGTCTATCTGGAAGTGGCAGACAGCCCGGTGAAGCTCCTGCGCCTGCCCGATCCGGTTTCCCTATCGACTAACAGCCGTGCGCAAGCGGCGTTGAAAATCCGCGCCCAACTCGCACCCACTGACGACGGCCTAACATTGTTAGTCGATGGCCGCGTCGGCATCGCCCGCTATGATCGCCCGGAAGCCACCGCGTGGGCGGACTGGACCGGACCGCGCTGGTCGCCGCGCACGGTGTTAGGCGAAGGCATGGGCGTATCCTCCGGGCTGCAATTGGTCGCCGCCGTGGCAGCACTAACAGCAGGCCGCTGCCACCAAGCCGCCATCACCGCCGTCGGTGGCAATCAACAAGCGGCAGGCGTGTTACTAACAACGTAGTCAGCGACTTCAGTCGGTTCTTCAACACAGCCCGAACGCAGCCATCCCACTCTAACGAGCCAGCCGTGACATCGTTTTGAAATCGCCATTCTCGCAGCAGCGGACGAAGTATTCCGCGTAGCTTTTCAACTGGTCCCAGCATTGGCGAATTTTCACGGCCTCCTCCCTGCTAACCGATTGGTCGTCGGCGGCGGTGGAAATTTCGTTCAGCAAATCCGAGAATTGGCCGATAATTTCCTGGGTGGCTGGCAGGACGTGGTCGATGTGATGGCCGCTTACGCCCGGGTCTTTCACGAAATGGCCGTTCTGTTGGCGGCAAAGCCACTCGACGATCCCGGTGTCGCCGCTGAGGTCGATGATTTGCAACAGTCGGTCCAGTGGATTGCGGCTGCCGGAGCCGAATTCGACCGGTTTTTCTGCCCACTTGTAAACGAGGGAAAGCGACACCCCGAGTTCAGCCGCCACGGCCTTGGGCGTGGTTTTTTGCAGGGCCCGTTTCAACACTTCATGACTTTCCATGATGGGAGTCTGACTACTTCCGACGCACTTGGAAAGCCCGCATAAGGGGGCCAGAAATCGACGGCCATTCTATAAAAATGCGGGCGCGGACCGTTACCGATCCGCGCCCGAGATTGCACATTTTTCCCCCAAAGATCCCGGTTGGCCTTGCCAAGCGTATGATCGTCTTCCCCCCGGAGTTCGATCTGGCCTAGAGCAGGGTTGCCCGGAACAGGATATGTTGGAAAGGTTTTCAGTTTGCAGAAGCACGCTGTCGTCTTTCGTTGGATGTAAGATGAACCAGAAATTTAAGTTTTGGAAGCTATTTAGGGTCCCATATTCGGCCAAGTGGACCCAAAATCGGCCATAGTCAGTAAATTACTCCAGTTTTTTGCTCCGATCCGACCATTTTTTCCAAGCTGGCTGCTTTTCCTTGTAGGTGGATGCGGGCAATTCGTCGTCGAATACCGAGCGACCGCCGATCCCGCTCAACAAACTAGCAATTTCCTTGGCCTCGTGCAGCAACTCGATCATCCGTTCCGCGCTCAGGTCCGGTTGTTTGAGTTCTGCTTTCACCGCCGCATCGCGCCGTTGCAGGACAGTTCCCGAAAGCAAGGCCAGCGCCTGTTCCGCCGACTGCAAACCATCCACCTGGTGCCCCTCAATGCCATCTGTTCCGAAGACCAGTGCGAGCCGGTCAGCTTCTGATAGGCCGCGCATGAAGCCGTTCACCGCCGCGTTGGATTCTGGATCAGGTGCGGCACCGAGAATGAGTTCCAGTAGCGGGATCCCCTCTAACCAACGATGCGCCTCGTGCAGCGTCTCGAATTGTTCGGTGAGAAATCGTTGTGCCGAGCCCGAGGTCAGCGCGAGGTGGCAGAGCACGGCGACGATCCGGTGCAACGGAGTCGGCGCGGCGGCAGACACGTCTTGGTTACCTGATTTTTCAGCAAACATGCGCTGTGGCTGAGACTTCGCCCGAGCGATGGCCTCGCGTAAGGCACTCGTCGAGGTCTGGAGTTCAACCGCGACGAGGTTCAACTGAGTGTCCAGAACACCCGAGTCCGCGATCAACGCTAACAGCTCGGCGCAATCGTTTATAATGACGGCCCGCTCGGCAGGCGAATTGAAGAGCCCGTTGGCCTTGGCTCGTTCGAGCTTGAAATGGAAAAACTCTTTGGCGTTCGCGAGCAACTCTCGAAACGCCTGCTCACCATGCACCTTCAGAAAGCTATCCGGATCGTCCCCGCTAGGCATTTCCACCACTCGGACGGACAGCCCTTCCGGCACCAGTTCGCGATAGGCCTTTTCGGTCGCCGCGAGGCCGGCCTTGTCGGCGTCGTAACAAACCAAGACATTGTTAGTGTAGCGCTTGAGCAGGCGTGCATGCTCGCGGGTGCAGGCGGTGCCGCAGGTGGCGATGGCGTGCTCGATGCCCAACTCGTGACAGCAGATCGCATCAATCTGGCCTTCGCACAACAGCGCCGCTTTCGCGGTGAGGATTGGTTTTTTCGCCCGATCAAGTCCGAAGAAGACCTTGGATTTTTTGAAAATCGGAGTCTCGGGCGAGTTGATGTATTTCCCGCTGTTCTTATTCTCGCGCAGTTGGCGGGCGCTGAAGGCGATGACATCGCCCAGCTCATTGCGGATTGGGAACATCAGGCGGTCTTGAAAGCGAACGAACAACCCGGCCCGGGGATTCTCGTCGTCCTTGAGTTTCACGATTCCGGAGGCCACCAATTCGCGCCCGCTGAATTTCTTGGCACGCGCCCAATCGAGGAAAATTTGCGGCGTGTCCGGCATCCAACCAATCGCCCAACCCGCAGCCATCTCCCTGCCAAAGCCACGGGATTTCATGTAATCCCTGGCGTGCTGGGCCGCTGGGTCATTCATCAGAAGTTCATGAAAAAAAGCCGTGGCCTCCCGGTGAATATCTAGCAGGCGGCCCCGTGAGCGGCGCGACTGCTCAGCGTTCGGATCGGTCTCCTCTTCAACAATGTGGATGCCGGCCCGCCCTGCGAGTTTCCTAACAGCATCACCGAACGGTAAATTTTCATGATCGCGGACAAAGGAAATCGCGTCGCCCCCGACCCCGCAGCCGAAGCAGTGATAGCGCTGGGTGGAGGGTGTGATGTAAAACGACGGGGTTTTTTCGTGATGGAACGGGCAGTTCGCACGAAACGCCGAACCCGCCCGTTTCACCTGAATGTAGGAACCGATCAAATCGACGAGGTCCGTCGCTTCGAGTACTTTCTCAACACTTTCTTTGGGAATCTGGGCCACGGAACTTGCGTGACGGCAGACTAATCCGCCGCAGACAGCCACGCGAAGCCGGAATTTTAAAATCGTCCGCCGACACTGAATTGCTTGCCAAGGCTATCCCTGCAAACCACAGACCCGGACCAAGCGATCAAGCTGGCCAACGAAATCACGACCGCCAATCTCATCTGGCCTGCCGATTTGGAATGGAGAAGAGAGATCAAGGTCGATCAAGAGAGTGAGTGACTGGGCGGCGACCTCCGATCTGTGGTCTTGCAAACCTCGCCAGGTCTCAGCATTGCTCCAGTCTCCCTCCCAAGAATAATTCCTGAAGGAGTCCGGACAAAAGAGACCCTTGCCCTATGCTTGCCACGGCTGAAAATCCGTCTCCTGACGAGGGAGTGTGAAGGTAGGGGACTCCGTTGGGTTCAATTGGCAATAAAGTGCGGATACCTGTGTGGGCTTGCCTTGTGCGCCTGGAGCATCCTAGGCTTTCGCTGTCATGGAAAGATGGGGGAATGAACTCCTCCCCCTTGCGGCAAAAATGTGAGCCGCGAATTTCCCGCCAGCGTCGCCGCCCCAGCCCAATACGGCCCCGCCATGCAAGCCGCCATGACCTATCTCAACGTGCGTCAAATCATCCCCTGCCAGCGCGCCGCCGACATCCTGCCAAACTATCGCGGCACCCTCGTCCACGACTTCTGGGGCCC
>JAYVNM010000050.1:0-17711 GCA_043758445.1 Akkermansiaceae bacterium
CGAAGCTGTAGTCCTCGAACAGGGCGTCGAAGACGGGCTTGGTGATGAGGTGCTGGGCGAGCATCTCGATGACTTCGGCATCGGTGATGGAGTCGTTGATGTCGTCGCGGAGTTCGTTGGCGAAGGCGAGGAATTCTTTGGAGGGGGGCGCAGGCGTCTCGCCTGCATTTTGGGAGGTAGAGGAGGAGGAAGATGAAGATGCAGGCAAGATGCCTACACCCCCTTCTTTTACAATTTGGGTGATGCGGGAGATATGGGTTTTCGCGATCTTGGCGATGTCGGCGGCCCATTCTTCCCAGTGGTTAGGATTGCCGCATTTTTTGACGACCTTGGCGTAGAGGGCGCGTTCCAGCTCGCCGACCTGGAACTGGAATTCCGGCTGGACGGTGGCGGGGTGGCGCGTCTCGGGGGTGCCGATGGTGTTTTGGTTTTTCCCGGACTCCTTGCCGTCGCCTTTGGAGGAGGTGGATTTTTTCTGGGGACGGAGCCTTGAGCCAGTCGAGTTTTTCCTCCTTCTGGCTGGCGTTCATGCCGCCGTCCACGTGCGCGGCCTCGCAGATGAGATCGATGTCGGAATCCTCTTCTGCTTGATAGGCGCTGACGACTTTCTCGAACATCCCGGCGATCTGCTTGGAGCTGACTTTCCTAACCCGTCCGGAGGAGCGCTCGATGACCTAACAGAAGGCGACGGCGCGGCGCATGGGATCGGGATCGCCGCTAAGATCCTCGGCGAGGCCTTTTTTCGAGAGAGCCTTCCAACAGCCGATGATGCGGGCGGCGAAGGAGTGGAGCGGGATGGCGCTTTCCTGCGTCCACTCGGTGAGGGTCTGGGAAAGGAGGTTCAGGCTGGGGACGAGGAAGAGGACGCGCTTGTTTTTCCCGGCGACTTCCTCGGCGATTTTGAGGCTGGTGAAGGTCTTGCCGGTGCCGCAGGCCATGATGAGCTTGCCACGGTCTTCTGTCTCGAAGCCCTTGGTGACCTTGCCCTTGGCGCTGGTCTGGTGGGGGCGGAGTTGTTTCTTGGGCTTGAGGGCGGGCGCGGCGCTGGGTTGGTATTTCGCCCAGTCGATCTGGGAGGTTTCGAGCGTCAGCAGGTCGATCTTGTAAACGGGCGGCTGCTGTTGGTGGAGGGAATCGTTAGCGTTTTCACTCCAGTCATTGGTGGTGGTGACGATGTAGCGGGTGGTGAATGGCTTTTGGCCGGAGGCGGTGAAGAAGCTGTCGATGTCGGCCTTGCGGACGCGGTAATCCTCGGCATAGCACTTGCACTGGATGGCGTGATATTCCTCTGTACCACGAGTCTTGCCAACGAGGTCGATGCCAGTGTCCTTGGCGGACATGCCGAACTGCGGCGTGCCGATTTCCCTCGCCCAATCGGCGTAAAGCCAGACATCAGAATAGAGATCGGCGTAAGTGGCCTCGAAACGGAAGTAGGTGCGGATGAGTTCCTCGAAGTAGGTGCCTTTTTCGCGCTCGGTCTTGGAGGTGGCGCGGTAGTTGGCGAGGATCTCTTGGAGTGGACTCATGGATTGGCTGGATGTTAGGCGAGTGGACGGGAAGGGAAAGGAAATAGCGTGTGGCTGGAAAGCTAACGCGGCAGGGCGTTGCCGTCCTGCCGTGTTTGGGAATTGCGGGTTTCAGAATGATGGAAACTCAAGGGCCGATTTTTGAGGCGATTTGAAGTAGTGTTAGACGAATTTAGATTTAGACAAGTTCTTGACAGAGTCCAAAACTTGATCAGCGTCGAAGGCGTGGCCGATCCAGCAGATCTACTTCGCCAAAATGGCATCCCAATCACGGCCCAACGGCTGGCTGTGCTGCGTGCGGTTACTAATCGCCCCCACGGCACGGCGGATGCAATTGCGGAAGAAGTCCGCTCCCGGATCGGAGCCATTTCGCGACAGGCGGTTTACGACGCACTCGGAATGTTAGCCAAGAAAGGTCTTATCAGGCGCATTCAGCCATCCGGTTCGCCGGCTCTTTATGAGGACCGGGTCGGTGACAACCACCACCATGCGATCTGCCGCATCTGCGGAAAAACGACCGATGTTGATTGTGCTGTCGGCGATGCGCCCTGTTTAACCGCCGTCAACCACTCCGGGTTTGAAATAGATGAGGCGGAGGTCATCTATTGGGGCACTTGCTCCGACTGTCGTTCCGCGACCTGACGCCATTTCGTGACTAAATCAATTTTCATCAATCAACCTAACCATAAATCACATGTCAGAACCAACAACCGCAAGTAAATGTCCATTTAACCAAGGTGCTGCCAGCGGCACTTCTAACCACGACTGGTGGCCGAACCAGTTGAAGGTCGAACTCCTGCACCAGCATTCCTCCAAGTCCGATCCGATGGGCGGAGAATTCCACTATGCGGAAGAGTTCAAGAGCCTCGATCTAGCGGCTCTGAAAAATGATTTGGCCGCGCTGATGACCGACTCGCAGGACTGGTGGCCAGCGGACTTCGGTCACTATGGCCCCTTGTTCATCCGCATGGCGTGGCACAGCGCCGGCACTTACCGGACGGGTGACGGTCGCGGCGGCGCGGGCAGGGGACAGCAGCGTTTCGCGCCGCTTAACAGTTGGCCGGACAACGTCAGCCTCGATAAAGCGCGCAGGCTGCTTTGGCCAATCAAACAAAAATATGGGAGGAAGATTTCCTGGGCCGATTTGATGATTTTAACGGGCAACGTGGCGCTGGAATCGATGGGTTTCAAAACGTTTGGATTCGGCGGTGGCCGCGAGGACACTTGGGAGCCGGATCATGATGTTTACTGGGGCCGTGAGACTACGTGGCTCGGCGGCGACATCCGTTACGACAACGGTTCCGAGGGCGTCGAAAAAGCAGGGGGAGTGCTAGTGTCGGATGACGACGGGAGTGAGATGCACGGCCGCAATCTGGAGAATCCGCTAGCAGCCGTGCAGATGGGACTGATTTACGTGAACCCCGAAGGTCCGGACGGCAACCCCGATCCGATCGCTTCCGCCCGCGATATTCGTGAGACCTTCGCCCGCATGGCGATGAACGACGAGGAGACAGTGGCGCTCATCGCCGGTGGTCATAGCTTTGGCAAGACCCACGGCGCAGGTCCCTCGTCCAATGTGGGAGCCGAGCCTGAAGCCGCGGGCCTTGAAGCGCAGGGCTTCGGTTGGAAGAGCAGCTTTGGCACGGGCAAAGGCGGCGACACAATCACCAGCGGTCTCGAAGTCACCTGGACGACGACGCCCACCCAGTGGAGTAACAACTACTTTGAAAATCTTTTCGGCTACGAATGGGAACTCACCAAAAGCCCCGCCGGGGCGAACCAATGGACACCGAAAAATGCTGCGGGTGCCAGCACCGTGCCACACGCCCATGATGCCTCGAAGCGGATCGCTCCCTCCATGCTAACAACAGACATCGCGCTCCGATTCGATCCTACTTACGAGAAAATCTCACGCCATTTCCTGGCAAACCCCGATCAGTTTGCCGACGCGTTCGCGCGCGCATGGTTCAAACTAACACACCGCGACATGGGGCCACGCGAGCGCTATCTCGGACCGGAGGTTCCTGCGGAAGAACTCATCTGGCAGGATCCCATCCCCTCAGTGAATCATCCGTTGATCGATGCGCAGGATATTGCTTTCCTCAAGAGCACGGTTCTAGCTTCTGGTCTAACGGTTAAAGAGTTGGTGTCCACCGCTTGGGCATCCGCCTCCACATTTCGCAGCTCCGACAAGCGCGGTGGCGCAAATGGTGCCCGCATTCGTCTGGCTCCGCAGAAATTCTGGCAAGTCAATCAGTCGTCCGGGATTTCCAAAGTGATCACCGCGCTGGAAGGCATACAAAGCGCATTTAATAGCGCCCAATCCGGCGGTAAGCAGGTTTCGCTCGCGGACTTGATTGTTCTAGCAGGCTGCGCCGGAGTCGAGCGGGCCGCGAAGAATGCCGGGCATACGGTTAGCGTTCCCTTCACACCAGGACGGATGGATGCCTCACAGGAGCAAACCGATGTCGAGTCCTTCGCCGCGCTCGAGCCAATCGCGGACGGCTTCCGCAACTACCTCAAGGGCAAATACACCGTGCCAGCCGAAGCGCTGCTTATCGATAAGGCGCAGTTACTCACTCTAACCGCGCCCGAAATGACAGTGCTCATCGGCGGGATGCGTGTCTTAAATACGAACTCGGGAGACACGCAGCACGGAGTCTTCACCCAGCGCCCCCAGGCTCTGACCAACGACTTCTTCGTGAACCTGCTAGACATGGGTACGGAGTGGAAGTCGGCATCTCCCTGCGGAAACGCATTCGAAGGCAGCGATCGCAAAACGGGGGCCATCAAGTGGACGGGCACTCGGGTGGATCTTGTCATCGGCTCAGATTCAAGGCTCCGCGCTCTAGCGGAAGTTTACGGAAGTGCGGATGCGGAAACAATGTTCGTCCACGACTTCATTGCGGCCTGGAACAAGGTGATGAACCTGGACCGTTTTGATCTTGCGGCTCACTGATATCAGCGGAAAACGGCCTAAAAACTAAAGCGGGCCGCTCACATCGAGCGGCCCGCAGTTTTTAAATCACTCAGGCTGGCAATGGCCGCCCGCCTCATTTTCTCGTTGGTTGCCGGCCATCAGTGGATAGATCACGCCCGCTAGAACAGCGCCGATGATTGGGGCCAGCCAGAACAACCAGAGCTGTTGGAGCGCCCAGCCGCCGACAAAAAGCGCGGGACCGGTGCTGCGGGCGGGGTTGACGGATAGATTGGTGACTGGAATGCCGATCAGGTGAATCAGTGTCAGGCCCAGACCAATGGCGATGGGTGCAAATCCCTGTGGCGCACGCTTGTCCGTAGCGCCGAGGATGATGAGCAGGAAGAACAGGGTGAGCACAACTTCAGCGACGAAGGCCGCCATCATCGAATAATGGCCGGGCGAGTGTTCACCAAAGCCATTGGAGGCGAAGCCACCGGCAAAACTGAAACCTTCCTGACCACCGGCGATGACGGCGAGCACGCCTGCACCCGCCGCGCCACCCAGCACTTGGGCGATGATGTAGGGGAGCAGATCGCGCTTGTCAAAGCGACCGCCGACACAAAGCCCGACTGAGACCGCGGGGTTGAGATGGCAGCCTGAGATATGACCGATGGCATAGGCCATAGTCATCACCGTGAGGCCGAAGGCGAGGGCGACACCAACAAAGCCAATGCCGAGGTTGAGCGGCGTGCCATCCTAGACGGCGATGAATTTGGCGGCAAGCACGGCGCTACCGCAGCCGCCGAAGACGAGGAAAAAGGTGCCGATGAATTCTGCGATGTATTTTTTCATAGTTCGTGGTGGTTAGTAATAGTTAGGGATGTGTGTGGGATCGTTCAAGACATTTACTTTTCCGTAGGGAAGATGTGATTCCAGTCATCTTTCATGCTGGCAACAGTCCAGCTTTTCAGCGGCGCGGCGTCGAGTCCTTTATCGAGGTGCCGTTCCCTTCCCACTCCGCGTCCTGGGGTGGCTGAGGATTGTAAGCGTAGAGCGGAACGTTGACGTCCGAGAGGATCAAGCGTAATGACGATGCGCATGGGAATATGCGTTGCAGCAGACAAATTGCCTCACCACCCAATCCTTGCGCTTGCCTCTTTCTGCGGCCTGACGAGACTGCGCGCGTGAAAGTCCTCGTCACCGCAGGCCCCACGTGTGAGCCGCTGGACCCGGTGCGGTTTCTAACGAACCGCTCGTCCGGGAAAATGGGTTATGCCCTCGCCGGAGCCTTCGCGCATGAGGGCCACGCGGTGTTGCTGGTGTCCGGCCCTACGCATCTGGACGTGCCAGCCGGGGTGGATTTCGTGGCGGTGGAAACGGCGGCGGAGATGCACGCGGTGGTCGCCAGTTACATCGGGAAAATGGACATCGCGGTTTTTGCGGCAGCCGTGGCGGATTACACTCCGGCCCTTGTGGCGTCGCAGAAGATCAAGAAATCCGGGGAAACCCTCACGCTCGAACTCATGCGCACCGCCGATATTCTTGGCTCGGCCCGCAAGGATTTCGGATTCACTGGCACACTCGTCGGTTTCGCGGCGGAAACAGAAAACCTCGAAGCCAACGCCCGCGACAAGCTGGTCCGAAAACACTGCGACCTCATCATCGCCAATGATATTTCCAAACCCGGCTTCGGTTTCGACTCAGATGAAAATGAAGTACTTCTCGTCTATCTTGACCGCAGCGAGCCACTACCACCCGCCTCGAAATACGAACTCGCCTTGCATCTCGTGGATGCCATTCTCGCTTTGAAGAAGTTGAGAGTTGAAAGTTGATGGTTGATAGCGAAGATCAAAATTTCATTTCCTGCTCATTTCACTACCTCTTCTTATTACGCCGCTGCCACTTTCTATCAACTATCAACCACCCACTATCAACTCTCTTCCCATGACTGACCTCGCACTCGCTACCAGTGCCGCACTTGCTGCGGGCAGGCTCCTGCGCCACCATTTCGGCAGCGCAGCCATTGTGGATGAGGCGTTGCATCACGACATCAAGCTCGCGCTCGACAAGGAATCCCAGGATCTCATCACGGAAATTCTGCTAGGCGCACGACCGGGGGACGCGCTTTATGGCGAGGAAGGCATCGCCGGAAATCAGGAATCCGACCGCCAGTGGATCGTCGATCCCATCGACGGCACGGTGAATTTCTTCTACGGTATCCCGCATTTCTGCGTCTCCATTGCCTTGCGGGTGGCGGGGGAAATCGTCGTCGGCGTGATCCACGATCCGATGGTCGGGGAAACTTGGACGGTTGAAAAAGGCGGCCCGGCGCTGCTCGATGGCCGACCGATTCAAGCCAGCAAGCGCACCGATTTCGCCGAGTCCATCCTCTTCGTCGGTTGCGGCAAGGACGAGGCCGCGCTGAAAACTGGCATCGAGCGATTCCACCGCGCCTCGCTTAAGGCCCGGAAAATGCGGATGATGGGATCCGCCGCGCTCGGTATGGCCTACATCGCATGCGGGCGGCTGGATGGCTACATCGAGTCCCGCATTTCTCTCTGGGACATCGCAGCGGGCCAACTGTTGGTGGAAACCGCCGGCGGCAAGGTCGATCTAACCGTCGTCCCCGGCTATGATGACGCCTACTCCATTGTCGCCAGCAACGGAGTGATCCCGATTGAGGAAATTCTTTGAAGAAGTTGATGTTGATTGGTTAATAGTTGATGGAAAGAGAAAGAAATGTCATAGCACATCTCTCCCTCTTCCCTATCAACTATCAACTCCCAACCATCAACCTCTTCTCTATCAACTATCAACCACACACCATCAACTTCTTCCATGACCGGCATCGGCTACGACGTTCATCAATTCGCGGAAAACCGTCCGCTCGTCCTTGGCGGCGTGACGATTCCCCACAGCCACGGACTGGCCGGGCATTCGGATGCGGATGTGCTCTGCCATGCGATTGCCGATGCAGTGTTAGGCGCGATGGGGCAGCCGGACATCGGTTATTTTTTCCCGCCCGGAGATCCGGCGTGCAAGGATATTTGCTCTCTCAAAATTCTCGAAAAATGTCGGGAACTAGCAGCCCAGGCGGGGCTGACCCTCATCAATGTCGATTCCACCCTGATCGCGGAAGCACCGAAAATCCTGCCCCACCGCGAGGCCATGCGGAGGAACATCGGCGAGGCGCTGGGCATCCCGCCGGAGCGGGTGGGAATTAAGGCGACGACCAATGAAACCATGGGTTTCATTGGTCGCAGGGAAGGCATCGCCGCGTTGGCGGTTGCGCAGGTGGAGGCGGGCTAACAATACGACATCTTTGAGACTCACCCCTCCACCGTCTGACCGACGAGGTCGCGGACGCGGCTGGCGATGATTTCGGCGAGTTCAGCTTCGCCCTCTTCGCGGAGGAAATTGCAGTAGTTCGCGGCCACGGCTTCGAGATCCGGGTTGTAGTCCGGGCCGAGGGCCTCGTAGTCCGCGAGGGATTTTTCAAAATGTCTGCGGGCCCAAGAACGGTCGCCGGTGTTGAGCAGGGCGAGGGCGAGATTATTGTGAGACTGGGCGGTGTCCGGGTGTTCCTCGCCGAGCAAGTTGCGGCGGGTTTCCAGAGCGATCATGTGCATTTCCCGCGACTGCTCGTAGAAACCGGCGGCCTGATAGAGCGCCCCGAGGTTGCTGGAAACGGTGGCGGTTTGCTCGTCGTCTTGGCCGACGTGCTCGTGGAGGATTTCCAAGGCGCGGAGGAAGTAGGTTTCCCCGCTGTCGAGATCGCCGTTGGTCTTGCAGATGAAGCCGAGGTTGTTCGACATTGCGGCGATGTCGAGGAGGAGCGGCGGCTCGTTGCGCTCAAAGAAGTCGATGGCCTTGAGCCAGTGGCTGACGGCTTTTTCCTGCTCGTAGATGGCGTCGTAGGCGGCCCCTTGGGCGGCATGGAGTCTGCCGACTTGGTCGAAACGGTCGGGTCGGCCCTGCAGTTGGTCGATGGCCTGGCGGTAGTCGTCTTGGGCGAGTTCGAACTGCCCCAACTCGCGATAGATTTCGCCACGGATTTCCAAGGCGGAAGCGAAGGCGTCAATGCTATCGAGGTTTGGTCCGAGGGTATGCTGAGATTTCTCAACTGCGGCGCTGGCGGCGTGCAGGGCTTCGTTGAGGTTGCCGACGGCGCGCAGGGATTCTACGCGGTCTTGAAGAATGCCGATGAGGGTAGCAGTGGGCGAGTCCATGATTTTTTAAGAGTGAAACTACTGTTGGTGAAATTTGTCGCGCTGACTAGCTGAAATAATCGCCGGGGAAAGTCTTTCGAGCAACTCGTTTCTGGAGGCGGGTAACGGACCGAGGGCTGCGTGCAGGGAAACCTCGGCCTGGCAACGATGGTCGGCCACGCCGAGTTGACGGGCGAGTTCGGATTCGAAGTGGCGGAGCGCACGCAAGCTGGGTTCCGTAGTGGCGAGGTGATCGAGGGCGCGCCGCAGCAGGTCGTGCAATCCGGGGTCCGGGTGCTCGGGCTCCACGGCGGTTTCCAGCAACTGGCAACAGTAAGCGGCGAGCAGGGTGGAGGTGTATTGGCGGCGGAGGCCCTCGCGCCAGTGGTGGATCGAGACTTCCCGCAGCGTGTGGAGTTCCCCGTGCCGCGAGCGGACGAAGCTCATCTCACCGCCGAAGAATAGGTCGAGCTGGCCCGCGAAGGGACTTTTTGGTCGCCGGACTCCTTTGGCGACGGTTTTTACTAGGCCGTGGTTCTCGGTGAACCAGTGGACGATCAGGCTGGTATCTGTTAGCCGGGTGAGGCGGATCACTATGGCCTGAGTGGAAAGCACGCGGCGAGTGTCGGAAATTTTTCGGTCTTTGGCGATGGGTTTAATCGCCCGCAGGTCATGATGAGTGGAAAATGTGCGAAAAAGCGCCGAAAAGGTACATTGACCCAGGGATTCAGAGGGTGATACTCAGATGAATATTCCTGTTAGTCACACCTTTTGAGAATCATCCGGTCAAATCAAACGTGGCGCATCATCTCGAAATTCGGGACGAACCATTGCCTTGAACGCCTCGCCTTGAGCCAAGGCTACCGGGTCGCGGACATTTGCGGGATCTTGAGCTGTAGCATGCGTTATTTTTATACCATGTTCATGCGCGACATCGGGTTGCCACCGAAGCACTGGATGAATCTGGAGCGCATGGTGGTGGCGCGGCGGAAGCTTGAGGGCGGGATGTCGTCCGCGCAAGTGGCGCAGGATCTAGGCTTTCAATCGGTGCATACGTTCGGTCGGCAATTCCGCAAATACCACCAGATCAACCCGGAGCGGTTCCAGCGGCAGCTGCGGATTTTTGATCCGTCCGGCGAGATTCTCCCGTAGCGCGCGAGCAAGCTATTTTTTCGGAATTTTCAAGGTCTGGCCGGGCCGGATCAGATTACCTGAAATGCCGTTGGCGCTTTGAATCGCGGAAACCGAGGAGCCAGTGCTGTTGGCTATGGCGGAGAGGGAATCGCCGGACTTCACCACGTAGGACGAAGATTTCGGTTTGGGCTTGCTCTTGGCTTTGACCAATTCCGGCTTGGACTTCTCGACGGGATGCTTAGGTTTGACGAGGATTGGCTCGGTTTTTTCCGCAGGATGTTTTGACTTGACGACGGCTGGCGCGGTTTTCTTCTCGGTGTGTTTCGGCTTTTGAGTCACTTCGGTCTGGGCGATGACGGGAGCGGTTTTTGCCGGTGGCAGGGGATTTGAGTTTTGCGGTGGCTGATCATTGCTAGCGACTACCGGCACTGCGTCGGGCTTCGGCTCGTCAGGCGAGGAGCCGGGTTTCCGCCATTTCGAGGGGTCATCCGCCAAGGCTTCGACGTAATTGCCGTGGCTGTCAAAAGGTCCGGTGCTCCCTTGCGGAACATTGCCGCCGCCGCCGCCACCACCGCAACAGGTAAGAACGAATACGATAGCACTCGCTGCAGGCATCCAAAAAACCGCTTTCATGCGCATATTATGAAGGATCACACGGTTTTGGCAAACATTGTTAATCGAACCGAAGGTTTTTTCTCTGGAAACCGCCAGACGGGGCGGAAAGTTCATTCTTGCACTTCTGGCAAGCAACGGGCAGACGTATCGCGTCCACGGTCGTAAGGGGCATTAGCTCAGTTGGTAGAGCGCTTCGTTCGCAATGAAGAGGTCAGGAGTTCGAATCTCCTATGCTCCACCATCGGCAAAGCGAGTCAGTGTGGCGGGGATGAGGGGAGAATCGGAAAATCTGCGCAGTCTCCCGTAAGGAATGAGGCGGTGGAAACAAACGACCAACCGACGAGCCGTCCGCTGCGGCGGTAAATGGCAATCTGTTTGGCAAGGTCGATTTCCACGCCCATCTCGCCGGGGCCGTTGTCATCGCGCCATTCGTAGAGGACCGGCTTGGCCTTGGGTGGCGGGGTGGGCTGGAAGAGTCCGCATGAGGTGGCTATCACGCTGAGACAGGCGGCGACACAGCAGGGGGGGAGTCGGCAGGCGGAAAAGCATAACAGGTCGGTACCCAATCCGAGTTGGCGGAGTTTGCCAAGCCGCATTTGATAGCGGCGCAAGGCAATGGATGGGCGGACTTGCCCAAACTGTCTCTTGAAACTTCATTTCCGGCCCGCCAAGCTCTGCGCGTGATTCCCAAT
Source organism: Akkermansiaceae bacterium (assembly GCA_043758445.1). Lineage (GTDB taxonomy): Bacteria > Verrucomicrobiota > Verrucomicrobiia > Verrucomicrobiales > Akkermansiaceae > Luteolibacter. The sequence continues at coordinate 11,096 of JAYVNM010000050.1, forward strand.
GTCCTCGCAGAACGCTATGCCTCGCCCGCCCTCCAAGCCATCTGGTCCGCCGATGGGCGCATCGTCTTGGAACGCGAATTCTGGATCGCCGTGATGAAGGCCCAGCGCGAGCTCGGGCTGGATGTCCCTGCGGAAGCCATCGCCGCCTACGAGTCCGTGAAAAACAATGTCAATCCCGCGTCCATCATGGCCCGGGAAAAAATCACCCGCCACGATGTCAAAGCCCGCATCGAGGAGTTCAACGCGCTCGCCGGCCACGAGCAGGTCCACAAGGGCATGACTTCGCGCGACCTCACAGAAAACGTCGAGCAACTCCAAGTTTACCGCTCGCTGCACATCATCCGCCACAAGACCGTGGCCAGCCTTCGCCGTTTTCGTGAGCGCTCGGAACAATGGGGCGAACTCATTCTAACGGCCCGTACTCACAATGTCGCAGCCCAGCCGACCACGCTTGGCAAACGCATCGCCATGTTCGGCGAGGAACTCCTCAGCGGCCTGCAAGCACTCGATGCGGTCATCGCCGCCTACGCCGTCCGCGGCCTCAAGGGCGCGGTTGGTACCCAGATGGACCAACTTTCCCTCTTCGATGGGGATGCGGAAAAAGTCGCCGCTCTCGAACAACGCGTGGTCGCCCACCTCGGCCTGCCCGCCGTCTGGACCAACGTCGGTCAGGTCTATCCGCGCTCGCTGGATTTCCGCGTGGTCGCTGCTCTAACGGACTTGTGCTCCGGCCCATCGTCCTTTTGCAAAACGCTGCGTCTGATGGCAGGCAACGAGACCGCCAGTGAAGGATTCGCCCCAGGTCAGACCGGCTCCAGCGCCATGCCGCACAAGATGAACTCCCGTTCCTGCGAGCGCGTGAACGGCTTCCATGTTATCCTCAAAGGCTACCTCGCGATGGCCGCCGGCCTCGCGGGCGACCAATGGAACGAGGGCGATGTTTCCTGCTCCGTCGTCCGCCGTATCATGCTGCCGGATTCGTTCTATACCATCGACGGAATGTTTGAAACTTTTCTAACTGTTCTCGACCAGATGGACGCCTATGAAGCCGTGATCGCCGCCGAGACCGCCCACTATTTGCCATTCCTCATGACCACCACCATTATGATGGAAGCGGTGAAATCCGGCATCGGCCGCGAGACCGCGCACAAGGCAATCAAGGAGCACGCCGTCGCCACCGTGAACGATCTACGCCATGGTAAAATCGACAGCAACAACCTCATCGACCGGCTCGCCGGAGACGAACGGTTAGGTCTTTCCCGCGAGGCTCTCAACGCGATTCTAGCCAAGGGCGACCGCGAATCCGGCGCGGCGAAGGCTCAGATCGCCGCCTTCGCAGCGGCAGTTAGAAAACTCGAAGCCGCCAGTCCGCAAGCCGCCGCCTACGCGCCGGGCTCGATTCTGTAAGCGGTTATCTTAAAGTCATGATTCTGATCTATCAGCCTGCCTAATACTCCTCTTCCTCGTCGCCCGGCACCGGCGGGATGATGTCCTCGCGCATCAGCAGACGGCCGAGATCGAGATCATCTAGCAGATCACCGGGCGTATCGCGGACGATGGCCGCATAGGGGGTAATCCGGTCCAACTCGGCGATTGCACAATGGACCATTGAGGAAATGATGTCGCTGTCGAATTTTTCCCGCTCGAAGAGATTGGTGATGCGGAAAACGAGAAATTCCCGATCCAGATCATACTCGAATCCGCCCAAGGTGAGCTGCTTGTTCGCACGGGCCAGCAGTTCTAACACGGCGGGCAGATGCTCCTCTCCCAGCGCCAGTGGGGACTCGGAAACCACACTTAGAGCGTTCAACTGCGGGTATGCCTGGGCGATTAGATCGACCCGCGTGTGGTGGGCATCGAAACCAGCCCGCAGGACCTCTCGGCCCGCGACGAGTTCACAATGCCAGCCGTTTTGGCCGAAGGCTTCTTCCACCGTGAGAATTTGTCGGGAATGGGGGCGCATAAAAATTATCGGTCGTCCGTGCCGGGGGGAGATAGCCGCCCGATGACCGCCTTGGCAAGCAAGCTCCGCCGGTCCGCGCGAATCGGCTTGAGGGAAAGGTGGATGCCCGAAGTTTTTCCGGCATCATGATGCAGGGTGAGGCAGGTGTTTTTTTCGTCCACCTCCGCATGATCCAACTCCTGCCACATCACCAGTCTCATGCCATCCGCTGGCCGGAAAAACGGGAAAATTTCAATCCCTAACGGTGTTAGGATGAGATAAGCATGGCGGGTCAATCCCGCTGCCACGCGGGCCACCGCCGCTGCCATTAACAGTGGCACCAGTGCCCAGATATGACTGAGCGACAGGCTGAAATCCCGATAGATCGCAGTCGCTAACAGCGTGATCCCGATGGTCGCAAGCACCGCCGCACCGACCCAAAACAAGCTGGCTTGTCCGGACCGGGTGAAGCGCAGTTCTTTTTCAGGGGCTTGAATGTTGGCTACCATCGTAGGGAATCAGGCACCCAGCGCCTCCACGGCACTCTCCGCAGCGCTGAGTTCATGTTCAAAAGTGGCAAGGTCAAAGCCGCGGCTTTCCAGCACGGCAGGACTCTCGCAGCAGTTGAGCAGCGCGACCAACCGCTCCAACCCGAATATCGACGCACCACCCTTGCACCGGTGGAGATCTGCCCGGAGCTGGGAGAAATTTCCCGTCTCCATAAGCGACAGCCAGCCCGTCATCTGGCGGCGAGTTTCGTTAAAATAATCAAAGGCCAGCTCCCGCATCCACACGAGGTCGCCGTGGGCCATTTTGAAAAAATCCGCAGAGTTCATGGGTTGGAGTTGTCGATTCACGTCGCATGCACTACTCCAAATCCGGCATCAGGTTGTAGTCAATAATCGCGTAGTGTTCAGAAAATCAAACCGGCCCGCACTCCGCCTGCCGGATCTCATGTTCTAACATTTCAACCAATTCCGTCCTGCCGGTCGCCTTGGCCAGTGCCAGGCGCAGCCTGAGTGTTTCCGGCTGCTTGAGTTCGTTGTGTTCCATCGCTCCGATCCATTCTGTCGCCGCCGGGAAATCACCGATCGCATAGGCCCCCTCCGCTTGAGCGAGTAGCGACGGCTCCAGCACATCTAACGGCTTCTTTCGGTAAACTGCCCATTTCGCGTGATCCGGTAGATCCGCAGGCACTTCCGGCCCGGTCACTTGCTCCAGATAGACCAGCTCGTCTCCATCCTTGGTCATGCGCCAGTGGTTCAGAAAAATCACAATAACCAGCCCCAGAATCGCGAACGAGGCCTCCATGAAAAACGGCGTCGTGATGATCCCCATCATCGTGCCGATCCATTCGCCCACAAATCCGGGCATATACCGCCAACCCGTCAGAAGAGTCACCACCACCACCGTCAGCCCCAGCAAAATAACCGCCCCAACAACCACCTGCTTCACCCGTTCGTCTCGAAACCGTTGCATTTGTGAGGTCAATTTACCCTGCGCTCGCGGAAAACCCAACCCTCATCATGCAAAAAATACTTCATAAATCTTGATTATTTTTAAAAATAAATTAAAATTTCTCCATCGTGCTTCAGTTTTTTAAAATGAAACCTTTATTCCTTGGGCTGCTCCTCGTCTCGCCCGCGCTGGGTGCGTGGATTTTTCATAGGACTCCGGAACTCGATTGCACGGCATCAGGGGCAATCATCGCCGCTGTCCCCGCCCACCCACCGGCGGCCATCGTCCGCGTGCCAGTAGAAGTCATCGCCAAGGGCAGCGCCCCCCAATGGATCTATGTTCAAGTCGGATCCCAATCCGTGCCCGAACCTGGAACCGCCACGCTGCTCGTCCTGACCAGCCTCCTCCTGCTTCACCGCCGCCGCATCTAACGGACATCGAGATTCATCTCGGCCCTCTTTACTGCGACGTTGAGCGTTCGATGTTCGATGTTCAAACTCCCCCGATCCGCTCTTGCCCAGCGGCCCGCCGCTCCTTAAACCCCGCCATGCGGCTTTTTGACACGCTTTCCCGAACCGAGCGCGAACTCACTCCCTGCGGCGGCAGCACCTTCCGTTTCTATTGCTGCGGACCGACCGTTTATGGCCCGGCGCATATCGGAAATTTCCGCACCTTCGTCCTCCAGGATGTCCTCCGCCGCACGCTTGAAACCGGCGGCACCCGCACCCTCCACGTCCGCAACATCACCGATGTGGACGACAAAACGATCCGCGATTCCCAAGCCGCCGGCCAATCCCTCACCACCTTCACCACCGGCTGGACGGAAAAATTCCACACGGATTGCGAAAAACTCGGACTCCTCCCGCCGCATATCGAACCCGGTGCTGTCGAACACATCCCGCAGCAGATTGCGATGATCCAGACGCTCACCGCAAAAGGCCACGCCTACGCCTCTGCCGATGGCTCAGTTTATTTCAAAATTTCTTCCTTCCCCGGCTACGGCCGCCTGTCCCGCCTCGACGAACGCGAACTCGATCTCGGAAAAACCCAGAACGCTCGCTCCAGTTCCGACGAATACGAAAAGGACAGCCTCTCCGATTTCGTTCTCTGGAAGGGCCGCCGCCCTGAAGATGGCGAAAACTTCTGGCCCTCCCCGTGGGGCGAAGGCCGCCCCGGTTGGCACCTCGAGTGCTCGGCGATGATTCAGGAATACCTCGGCGATTCCTTCGACCTTCACTCCGGCGGCGTGGATCTCGTCTTCCCGCACCACGAAAACGAAATCGCCCAAAGCGAATGCGCCTGCGGTGGTCACTTCGCCGCACACTGGTTCCACCTCGCCCACCTGTTAGTCGATGGCGGAAAAATGTCCAAGTCCCTTGGCAATCTCTACACCCTAGCCGACCTCGCGGCAAAAGGCCACACCGCCATGGAAGTCCGCTACGTCCTCATCGGCGCGCACTATCGGAAGCCGCTCAATTTCACCCTCGATTCTCTAACGGGTGCTCGCGAGGCTCTGGCAAAACTCGCCAAAGGCGCACGGCAACTCGCCGCAAAATGCGAACCTGACACCGTGCTAACATCCGTCGGCTTCGGCCCGTTCCAAGCGGCCTGGGACAGTCTAACCAACGATCTCAACACCCCCGGTGCTCTCGGCGGCATCTTCACCGGCCTCCGCGAAGCCTCCCAGCTAACAGGTTTGGAAGCCGCCGCCGCCCTCGCCGGTTTCAACCGCATCCTCCGCTCCCTCGGTCTAACATTACCCGCGGAGCCATCGGATGTTATCGAAATTCCAGATTCCATCAAAGCCCTGGCCGAAACCCGCTGGGCCGCCCGTGGCGCGAAAAACTGGGCCGAGTCCGACACCCTCCGCGCCGAACTCGCTGCCCAAGGTTGGCTCATGAAAGATGGAAAAACCAGCTACACTCTCGAACCAGCAGGCGACGGACCGTAGTCGTGGAAGATCCTTTCCTTCTCAAAAGCCGCGCAGGGCACGTGCTCGTGGACATATCCGGCAAATCCATAGCTCGCATCCGCCCATCCACCCCGCGACCGCACTCAACCCGATGGCGGCACCCAAAGTCCAGCTACCCCGCCACCCGTACCACCGGTTGCCTAAGTTTCCATCATTTTGAGACCCGCACTTCCCAAACGCGGCAGGACTGCAAAGTCCTGCCGCGTTTGCTTTTCCGCCAATGATAGATTTTCACTTTCCAAATCCAATAAGAAAAAATTCGATCAACTTAGCGCTTCCCGTTAGTATTGAGATGAGTTCACCATTTACAAAAATAATCTAACCATTAACTCGAAATTAAGTTTTTTCCGCTGATTTTCAAACAGCTAAATAAAGTTCCAAATTTAATCCTTGTCTTTGTTGCACTGCGGTAGCTTGATGAAACGTCTATCTCAGTTAGAAAATTTCTCCCTGTTAGTTTCCGCTGGTCGTTCGATTTCACACTAATTTCTCATTCCCACACTCCTGTTATAAATTCCAAGAAAATGCTCACGCTTACTGCGGGCATTCTGTTACTGGCCCTAGCGGGTTATCAGTTTTTCCGCAATGGGCAGGCGGATTCCGACCGCCCGGCTGCCGACGCTGCGCCGCTGGCCGATAAGCGACCAGGTGCGACTCCCATGAGCAGGGAAATAGCGGATGGCAGCCCGTCTCAGGCTGCCACTCCCGCTGCGGTAGCAGGCAACCCGGAGGCACCCTGCGCCAACTGAATCCCCAAACTCCCGCCCCCCATCTACAGCCCAAGCAACCCGCCCGGTGGCCGGACGCCGGATCACCATTGATCCGATGGCGGCATGGAAGGATCTGCCCGCTTGGCCCGAGGGGCCACAGTTGTTCGCCGAGGTGGAAACTACTGGCAAGCGCTACGTCAATCTGCGGCCTAACGAAATCGGGCTGTTGCCGCGCCTCTACGTCGCGGCAAGCGAGTCGTTGAAGATTACCCTCTCGCTACCGGAATCCGATCCCGGCGATTCCATCTATCTGGAAATCCCTAACGGTGGCGCTTTTACCGATGATGCCAGCCGGGGGAAAATCCTCACGGTCGGGAATAACCACAGCGTCGCCTTCCATTACACCGCCGACGCCGCACGCGGAATTTGCGTGGTGCACATCCGTCAGGCGGGACACACCCGCACCCTGCCGCTGTGGGTGGGCGAACCTGAAGCGCCTGCCATTGACGATACCGCTGCTAACTAAATTTCTCC
>JAYVNM010000051.1:0-17704 GCA_043758445.1 Akkermansiaceae bacterium
ATCGGTGATGAGGAAACGCAAGGAGTTAGGCATTCCGAGTTACGCCGTAGGCACTCAATACTGGCATCCGTGGACGGAAGAAGAAGTCAAACGGTTAGGACAAACCACAGACCGAGAGCTGGCGGAACAGCTTGGAATTCAACCGATGTGCGTGACGGCGAAAAGAAGGCATCTGGGAATCGAATCGTTCACAAAAGCATCAGGAGCAAAAATCGAATATCGATGGGAGCAAAAAGAAGTCGCGCGGCTGGGTACCATTCCCGACAAGACACTCGCTCAGGAATTGGGATTGGGCGTGGGGATCGTAAGGAAGAAGCGTCTCCAAGTCGGAATTGCCGCAAATCATGGTGCCAAACGAAGTCCGGATAAATGGACACCTGAGATTTTAGCAAGGTTGGGGAAGGAACCGCTTCAGCAGATAGCGACAGAGATTGGGGTTACGCGGGAAGCGGTGAGGCAGAAATGCCTGAAACTTGGAATCACGACGAGGTATCGCAAGCGGTGAATGAAAAACAGGGAGAGTGAGTTGCTGATGGATACAAATGGACCGGATCTTGGTGATCCTAATGCTTTTATGATCCGATGACAGCCCGGTTTCCGTAGGCATAGGGCGATCAATCCCCGCTCTTCAGCACCTTGATGAAGGCGTCTTGGGGGATGTTTACTTTGCCGAACATCTTCATCTTCTTTTTCCCTTCCTTCTGCTTTTCTAGCAGTTTTCGCTTCCGCGTGATGTCGCCGCCGTAGCACTTGGCGGTGACGTTTTTGCGCATGGCGGAGATGGATTCGCGGGCGACGATTTTTCCGCCGACGGCCGCTTGGATGGCGACGACAAAAAGATGCGAGGGTATTACTTCCTTCAATTTTGCGGCGAGCACGCGGCCGTAGGATTCCGCCTTATCACGGTGGACGATGGTGGAGAATGCCTCGACCGGATCGCCGGCGATGAGCATGTCCATCTTGACCATTTTCGCGGCGCGATAGCCGGAATGTTCATAGTCCATGGAGCCATAACCGCGGGTCATGGACTTGAGCTTGTCGTTGAAATCAACGAGGATTTCTGCAAGCGGAAGGACGCATGAAAGCATCACGCGGGTGTCGTCGATGGTTTCGGTGTTCGTGACATCGCCGCGTTTTTCGAGCACGAGCTGCATCATGTCGCCGATATATTCGCCGGGGACCATGATATATACATTAACGACCGGCTCTTTGATTTCCTGGATGCCTTGGGGATCGGGGAAGAGCGTTGGATTGTCGATGATGCGCTCGGTGCCGTCGGTCATGGTGACATGATAGATTACTGACGGATAGGTGGAGATCACATCCATGGCGAACTCACGGCGGAGGCGCTCTTGGATGATTTCCATGTGGAGTAGGCCGAGGAATCCGCAACGGAAACCGAAGCCGAGCGCGGTGGAGCTCTCGGAGGAAAAGGTGAATGCCGGATCGTTGATCTGGAGCTTGCCCATGGCGAGCTTGAGCGCCTCGTAGTCGGACGAGTCGACCGGATAGATACCGGAGAAAACCATTGGCTGGATTTCCTTGTAACCGGGAAGTGCCTCGGGGCACGGGTGGGTGTTGTCGGTCATGGTGTCGCCGACTTTCACCTCGCTGGCGGACTTCATGTTTGCGATGACATAACCGACATCGCCCGCTGATAGGACATCGCGGGCGCTCATTTTTGGCGTGAAAATCCCGACTTCTTTGACCTCGTAAGTTTTTCCCGTGGCCATGAGTTTCACCCGCTGGCCTTTTTTTACCGTGCCGGAAAACACGCGGACATAGGAAACAACACCGCGGTAGGTATCATAGAGGGAATCGAAAACCGAGCAACGCAGCAGCTTGTCTGGATTCTCCACCGGTGCCGGGACGCGGGCGACGATAGCTTCCAGAATGTCATCGATGCCGATGCCGGCCTTTGCGGAGGCGGGGATGCAGTCTTCTGCCGGGATGCAGAGAATTTCCTCTAACTGTTTCTTGCACTTCGGCACGTCGGCAGCGGGCAGGTCGATTTTATTCAGAACCGGGATGATCAGCAGGTTTTGCTCGGTGGCGAGATGGAGGTTCGCCACGGTCTGGGCCTCGACGCCTTGCGCCGCATCCACCATCAGGATCGCGCCTTCGCAGGCAGCCAGCGCGCGGGAAACTTCGTAAGAGAAATCGACGTGGCCGGGCGTGTCGAGCAGGTTAAGTTTGTAGGTTTTGCCGTCCTTCGCCGTGTATTCCATCGCCACCGGGTGGGACTTGATGGTGATGCCTTTTTCCCGCTCCAAGTCCATGGAATCGAGCTGCTGGGCGGTGCTATCCCTCATACTAACGGTGCTGGTCGCCTCCATCAGGCGGTCGGAGAGCGTGGTTTTCCCGTGGTCGATATGGGCGATGATGGAGAAATTGCGGGTCAGCTCGGTGGACATTGGCGGGAAAATTCAACTTGGGCGGGCGAGGGAAAGCAGGAAATCCGCGACAAGGCACGCTAAATCAGAGGGATAAAACGCGCGGGACCAATTTGCTAGGCCAAGACCAATGCCCTGAAGGCGGCATGGTTCTTACGCTAGGCTTTCTCCGGTCTTGCACATCGGTGCGTAACGCCATTTGATGCCCGCCTATGCCCACCGTTGCCATCGTCGGACGCCCCAATGTGGGTAAATCCGCGCTCTTTAACCGCCTCGCCGGGCGCAAGATCGCCATCGTCCATGATCAACCGGGCGTCACTCGCGACCGCATCGCCGCGCCTTCCAGCGCCACCCAAGTCGCCTGCACGCTCATCGACACCGGCGGCATCGGTGGCAATATCGACGACGGCTTCGAAGAACAGGTCACTATCGAGGCGGACATCGCGATGCAAACCGCCGACCTCATTCTGTTTGTGGTCGATGCCCATGACGGCCTCACCGCAGTCGATCAGGCGCTCGCGCAAAAACTCCGCAAAGCCAAGCCGCCCGTCCTCTTGGTCATCAACAAGGTGGACGACGACAAGCACGAGAATTCCCACTCGGATTTCACCCGCCTCGGACTTGGCAATAGCGTGTTCGTTTCAGCCGAACATGGCCGGAATTTCGGCGTCCTCTGTGATGAGATCGATGCGGTCATCGCCCCGTTGGTTTCAGAAACCGAAGCCGAGGCCGTCGTTGCCGAGGCGGTCGGTATCAAGCTCGCCATCGTCGGCAAGCCAAACGCCGGGAAGTCCTCGCTCGTCAATGCGATCCTGAAAGACGAGCGCACCATCGTTTCGGAAATCGCCGGCACCACCCGTGATGCCGTGGATCTGCCCTACTCGTTCGCCGGGGAAAATTTCACCCTCATCGACACCGCCGGCCTGCGCCCCCGGGCCAAACGCGACAACTCCGTGGAAGTTTTCTCCGCCATGCGCACCGAGAAAGCTGTCCGTCGTTCGGACCTGTGCGTGCTCGTCATCGACCTCGCCGCCGGGATCACCTCGATGGATCGCAAGATCGCCCAGCTCATCATGGAGGAGAAAAAACCCTGCCTCATCGTGTTGAATAAATTCGACCTCTTCCACCCCGGCGCCAACCGCACCGCGCGTCTCGAAGAAGCGACCGAGCATGTCCGCAAGGAGTTGTTTTTCCTGCACTACGCCCCCTTCGTCGCATGCTCCGCTAAAACCGGCGGCTCGGTGGAACACGTCCTCAAGGAAGCTCTGAAAATCAAAAAAGGCGCCCAAAACATTCCCGGCACTGGCCAGCTCAACCGCATCCTCCAAGCCGCCTTCGAGGCCACTCCGCCACCCATCGACGGCAAGCTCCGTAAGCGACTCAAGCTCTACTACGCCACCGCCGCTGTGGAGGAAAAATACAGCGTCATCCCGGTGCCTACCATCGTCCTCTTCGTCAATGACAAGCGCCTCATGGCCACCAGTTACGAGTCATACATCGTCAACCGCTACCGCGCCGCCCACGCCGCGCCCGGCATCCCCGTCGTGCTCTCCGTGCGATCTCGTTCCCGCCGCGAATGGGAACCGAAAAACACCAAACCACAGGGTCATTGATCGTTGTGAAAAAAATTATCCCGCCGCCCCGTGTTAGGGATCGGCAGACGTTAGAATTTCACCCTATCCACCGCAGCCCCATGTTACGTCACCTTCTCTCTTGCCTGTTTCTAGCAACAGCCGTGCCCGCTCTCGCGGAACCACCACCGCCCGTCGCCGCGCCAAACCCCGCCGCGTTTTTCGACACGTTAACCTTCAACGACGACCGCGCGTCCACGCTCACCAAGCTCAAGGCCAGCAAATTCGTGGTCATGACCATCGACGAGACCTTCATTGGCCGCTCCGGTCTGAACGGCATTTTCCGCACTCGCCAGAAAGTCGGCAAACTCGACTGTTTCCTGTATTTCGATTGGACCGAAGCCGGGAAATTGAAGGAACTCACCCTGCAAACCGAGACCGTCCCCGCCGCAGCATACAAGACGGATCTCGAATCTAGCTGGAAGGGATTTGTCGGTCTGCTCTCCATGCTATACGGCAAACCCACCCAAAAAGGCTCCCTGCCCGGCCGCGAAAGCCTCGCCGATGGCGCATTCCTGCCCTCTCACCTCTGGCCGCTCGACGGTGGCGGCTCAGCCCTACTCGGCACCGCCCGCGAGGGTGCCAAATACCAGCTCGTCGTCCGTTTCACGCAGAAAAAACAGCAAATGGTGGAACTCCCCTGACCACTCCCGGCGGACGGGTCTAACTGTAAGTGGGGGCATTCTTCTGGGGAGCACACGCGCCCTCGCGTGTCCCGTAGTGCGCCATCGCACTACGGCGGCTGACCGGTCATTCGGTCTTTTTTGTATATTCAGGCCTCCAAGCTAGCGTCCACCAATCTTCGGCGAGGGCGCTCCCCTTTGCCCACCACATTAAGTTGCACCCCCGGCGGACTCTACCCTTGAAAACTTCCGCCGAAGTTTGAGACTCCGACCATGGTTGAGCCTGACTTATTTTCCCTCCCCCCGCGCCCCGGCCCCGCGGCTCGCATCCGAGAATTGCGAGCCGCTTTGAACCATCACAACCAGCTTTATTATTCACAGGCCGCCCCGGAAATCTCCGACGCGGAATACGACAAGCTCTTCCGTGAATTGGAGGATCTGGAAAAAAGCCACCCCGAGTTCCACGACCCGAACTCGCCCACTCTCCGTGTAGGTGGCGCACCCATCGACGGTTTCCAACAGATCCAACATGCGGTCAAAATGCTCAGTATCGACGATGTTTTCGAACTCAGTCCCGAGGCCATTAAAAATCTAACGCACGAGCAAGTCGGCAAGGTCGGCCGAAGATGCGCGGAGCACGAACTGATCGAATTCTATCAGCGCCTTCAGAAAAATTTGAAACGCGAGGACGTCGCCGTCACCATCGAACCCAAGATCGACGGAGCTGCCGTTTCCCTACTCTATCGTGACGGCAAACTCGCCTACGCCGCTACCCGCGGCGACGGCCAGACCGGCGACGACGTGACGCACAATGTCCGGACGATCCGCAGCATTCCTCTGGAGTTGAAATTTCAGCCAGTGCCCGAATCCAATCCGGCAATTGACTTGGATGGAATTCTTCCCTACGTTGTTGTCGATGAACGGCATTCAACAAGCTCAACTTCTCGCCGACCGCCTCCGCAAAGCGCGGGACAAAGCTTGGCGCGAAGGCTTCTCGCTGACCTCGGAAGAAGCGATGGAACAAATGTTTCGCAACGGATCCGACAGGAAGCCCAATCCGTGGTATCGTGGGCCAGAGAGTCAGGCCGACTCCTCGACTCCAGAAAATTCGGACGACTCACCGCTCGTTACCCTCAGCTAGGCGGCCAATCGGAGCACACCGTTTTTCATCTACAGAGTCGGCATCGGGTCATCAAATTTACCCTGCCACCCAATTTCGGTGCTCAGGGCGAGGCCATCGACTATTTAAACAATCTGGAAGCCGCAAACCAATTGTTCGGCGATGACATTCGTCTCCACGGAGTTTTAGAAACCAAACGCGGCCCCGCACTCATTACATCACAACCCTTCGTCTCCGGTGATGTGCCTACACCCGATGAAGTTACACAATGGTTTGAGGCAAATGGCTATCATTCAAAGGGTCACAATCGCTGGAAAAATGATGATACCGGGGTGGAAATCGCTGACGCGCACGTCGGAAACCTCATCAAAACAGAGGACGGCGAACTCATACCCATCGACCTCCAGGTGCTCTCCATGGGTAGCATCCCCGTTTCCTCTCCGATCCCTGATCCCCCATCCTCAATTCCTTCCCTGCTAGAAATTCGCGGCGAAATTTTCATGCCCAACGAAGCCTTCGCCGCACTCAACGCCGAGCGCGACGAAGCGGGCCTGCCGACCTTTGCAAATCCCAGAAACTCTGCCGCTGGCACATTGAAACTGCTAGACCCAAAAATCGTCGCCAAACGTCCGCTCGCATTCCTCGCCCATGGCCTAGGTGCCTACGAAGGCCCGCCACTGGATACGGAACATCAATTTCACAATCTGCTAGCCGCTCTCGGCATCCCGCAGAACCTGCCGATCCTCAACGCCAATAATCTGGCAGACCTTCTAGCAGCAGTCGCCCACATCAACGTCGAGCGCCACCACTTCGACTACGGCACCGACGGCGCGGTCATCAAAGTCCTCGCCCGCGCCGAACGCGAGCAACTCGGCTTCACCTCCCGCGCCCCACGCTGGGCCGCCGCTTACAAATTCCTCCCCGAGCAAAGGGAAACCATGTTGATTGGAATTACCATACAAGTTGGCCGTACTGGAATACTTACACCAGTCGCGGAACTTACCCCAGTGCTAATTTCTGGCTCCACCGTTTCCCGAGCAACTTTGCATAATCAAAGCTATATCGACGAAAAGGATATTCGCATAGATGACATGGTCATCGTTCACAAAGCAGGAGAAATAATTCCAGAAATTATCAAAGTTTTACCAGACTTCCGATCTCCATCATCTAAATACTTTTCTGTCATTGAGCATTTGAAAGGAGTGTGCCCAAAGTGTAATGGGCCCATTGAAGAACGCACAAACCTATCAGGTACAAAAGCAGATCAGCGTAAAATCATTACACACTTTTGTCTTAACTTTGAATGTCCAGCTCAGATTGTTACTCGAATGACTCACTTTGCTTCTAGGAAAGCTCTCGATCTCGATGGCCTCGACGAAGCGGTTGCAACAAAGCTAGTAGAGCATGGTTTGATCAAGACTCCTCTCGATCTCTTCAGACTAACCGCAGAAAAACTTAAAGAGCTCACGCTAGACCCCGCCACCTTGAAATCCGGGAAAAAAACTAAGGAACGAAAGTTCGGAAAAGATCGAGCTAATCGTCTAGTTATCTCTATTGAGAAAGCAAAGCTCGAAAAGCCCTTGTCAAAATGGTTGATCGGCCTTGGTATTCCTCAAATTGGCGAGACGACTGCCCGCGAGGTGTCCAGGCTCTTTAAGGACATGAGAAGCCTTCCTCAGTCAGAACTGCTCGACAGTATCGCTGAACGTGGAATAGCCTTAAACTGGAAGATTGAGCACCCTCAAAAACCTCGATTTGAGATAATCAGCAAAGAGGAGGAAGAGTTTCGAAAAGCGCGGGTCTCAGAACTCAATCCTCGAATAATGGAACTTGACCAGAAACTGTCTGAGTATCAGATCTCACCCGAACTTGGCGGCATTGCGGCCAAAAATTTACTAGATTTCTTCAATTCAGAAGCTGGTCGCGTCTTCCTTGATCATCTCGATAATTGCAAAATCAATCCAACTTCGGACAATTTTTTTCCCATCCCAAGTTCGGTAGCAACTTCGGCTCGCCCTCTCTCTGGCATGATCTTTGTCATAACTGGCACCCTCAGCATTGGCCGCGAAGAAATGAAATCACTGATCGAGAGCAAAGGAGGAAAAGTAAGTGGGTCGATCTCAGAAAAGACAAATTACTTGCTTGTCGGTGAGGGCGGAGGATCAAAAATAACAACCGCTTTGAAACTAGGTATACCAGTTATCGACGAGACTGGATTTTGGAGAATTGTTGATCCCCTGCTATAATCATCGGTGGACACTAACCGCTTAACTTACTTTTCAAGTCTAAATTTAAAATATTACCAAAAATTTACGATATGTCAGACGAACTAATTGCTGTTATTGATGTAGAAACCACCGGATTATCACCTTGGCGCCATGACCGGATTCTAGAAATTGCGATCGTCGTAATAACACCCGGCGGATCCGTCTATTCCGAGTATGAAACACTATTGAATCCAAATCGAGATATAGGCCCCTCTCGGATTCATCAAATTTTTGCGTCAGACGTAGTTCGGGCACCATCATTTGGTGATGTGGCCGGTGATGTCATGGAAATACTGGCAAACGCCAGTGTGATCGCAGGTCATAACGTATCTTTTGACAAGAATTTCTTGATCAGGGAATTCGAACGTATTGGCGTCACCATCCCGGATATCCCCGCTCTTTGCACCTGCCAGTTGTTTGGACGGAACAGTCTCGAATCATGTTGCAAAGAACTCAGAATTGAGTTTGAGGGTATGCCTCATCGAGCCCTGTCCGACGCTCGTGCCACCTCGCGACTGGTCTCGTCACTTTGCAATGACGATCCCAGTCTCTTAAAAAAGTACAACCTGAATCATTTGAATTGGCCACAAGTTGCCATCTTGAACACGCCATGCTTCTGTCGCGAAAATGCGCAGCAAGCCCACGACGAACTGCCCAAGTTCTTGCAGCGCATAGCAAACCAGATCTGCCATGATACTGAGGCGGAAGCCCCGAACATTCTGGCATACCTCGCCCTCATTGATCGGGTTCTAGAAGACCGGACAATTGACATAAATGAAGAGACCGCAATTGTGGATGCCGCGCTGAATTGGCAACTCTCGACCGCTCAATTGGATTCAACCCATCGTCAATATCTCCACAATCTAGCATTTCACGCGCTAGCCGACGGTATTGTCACAGAATCAGAACGTTGCGACCTTCACGCGGTGGCAAAACTACTTGGACAAGATGACTCAGCGCTTGATTCGCTGCTTGAATCAGCCAGTGTTCAATTGTCATCTGCCTTTGATCGTCCTAAAACCAAGCAGAATAAAAGCGAACTTCGTGGCCAACGGGTCTGTTTCACAGGAGAACTTAATTGCACTATTGGAGGCCAACCTGTTACCCGCAGCCTCGCCGAAGCACTCGCAATCCAAGCCGGTCTCACGGTCACGGGAGCTGTCACAAAAAACCTAGACTTACTCGTGGTCGCGGACCCAAACACGCAGTCTGGAAAGGCAAAGAAGGCACGAAGCTACGGCACCCGGATTCTCTCTGACGCAGTCTTTTGGAGAATGGTCGGTGTTACAGTGGATTGACTGTCGGAGTTGCCGGTAAAACCTTCGTCATCACCGGCACCCTCAGCATGGACCGCGATGCGATGCAGGAATTGATAGAATCCAAAGGCGGAAAAGTCAGCGGCTCGGTTTCCGCGAAAACCAGTTACGTCCTCGCTGGTGAGGGCGGAGGTTCAAAGCGTGATAAAGCGGAAAAACTCGGCGTGGCGATCCTAGATGAAGAAGCGTTCAAGCTGCTGGCAGGTCTAGCAGATACGTGAAGCTGCACCGGCTGTTAGTTTCGGAGTGCGGGGACATGTCCCCGCTTTCGCACTGGCCGACATGTCGGCCAGTGCGAAAGCTCCGACATGTCGGAGCACTCCGTAAGTTTTAACCCGTCACATGGCTGCACTGCGGCGTTCGCGCATTTTTACTTTCAGGCTCAGAAATGGTGCTGTTCAAATCATTCAGCGCTCCTAGGTTCCTGCCCCCTATGTCCGCCAAGATTCGTTTCACCTCCGCCACCGCCGTCGGGCTGGTG
The DNA here is from genome assembly GCA_043758445.1 of Akkermansiaceae bacterium. Lineage (GTDB taxonomy): Bacteria > Verrucomicrobiota > Verrucomicrobiia > Verrucomicrobiales > Akkermansiaceae > Luteolibacter. Next base: position 9,832 of record JAYVNM010000051.1, read on the forward strand.
CTGGCCAAAGTCGGCCATCCCCAGCGCGATGAACCACTCCAGACCTCGAAGGAGGTTTTTAAAATCTCCGAGCACGATCAGGAGTCTCTCGCCGCTATTTTTCTCAAGCCGTTCAAGAATCTAACGGCCCACCGCTTCAGTCATCATTCGTCGCTCGATCAGCATGAGATGAATGCCTCCGCGACGGCGATCTTCGCTGCGGACGATGGGCTGTTGGAAAAGGGCTGCGACATCGCCAAGCGCCTCTATGCCAAGTCGAATCATCCGAACATCAAGTCTGGCGATCTCTGCATTTCGCTCATCAAGGACATCGACATCGATGGCACGCTCACCCAAGCCCTGTGCATTCTGAAATCCGAGACTGTCGTGCCGTTTCTCAGCATTTCGACGCGTGACGGAGATCTGCAACTGCACACGGAGCAGGGGATCAACCCGGAAAAAATCGACAAGGGCTGCCTCATTTTGAACCACCTCGCGGCCAAGGGGTATTATGTTCTAACATTTGATCGCACGGGTTCAGATTCGCGGTTCTGGGTGCGGGATTTTCTCGGCGTGGTGCCCATCACCGATAGCCCGTTTTTGACGAACAAATATGCGAACATGGCAGTTGCCTTCATGGAAAAGGAAAAAAAGCAGCAACCGAGCACCGCTGCCGACGCGCCGCCCTGGGACAGCTCGAACGCCGCCCGCGATGCGATCACCTATTTCGAGGAAAAGGAAAATTTCAGTCTCCATGAATTCGAGGACGAGGTGCTGAAAACTCCCGAAGCCAAGGCGAAATTCGCCGCCCACCGGTCGCAGATTGAGGAGGAGCAAGGGCATCGGTTAGATGATAACTTTGAGATTTCCAAGAAAGATGTGACCAAGGCCAAGCAGAAGATTCGCTCGATGATGAAGCTCGATACGGGAGTTGAAATCCGCCTGAAGCCCGCGCTGGCAGCCAAGCCGGACGCGATTTTGGAACACGGGTATGATGATGGAAAAAAGATGAAATTCATCAAGATTTTCTTCAACAAGGATCTGGCGGATTGAGTGTCTTGGAGGTTCCAAGATTCCGCGCTCGCCACATGGCACCCGGCACGGCTTGCTTTGCGGGGTGGGTGCGAAATGGAATGCTGGGGATTCGAAGAGCGACGGTCTGGGGCCGACGCAGCAGGACGTGATTCGTATCCGGGGGGCGAGGCAGCATCATTTGAAGAATATCGATGTTGATATTCCGCGCGGGAAGCTGGTGGTCATCACCGGGCCTAGCGGGTCGGGCAAGTCGTCGTTGGCATTTGATACGCTTTATGCAGAGGGTCAGCGGCGGTATGTGGAATCGCTCTCGGTGTATGCGCGGCAGTTTCTGGATCAGTTAGAGAAACCGGATGTGGATGCGATCGAGGGGTTGAGTCCGGCGATTGCGATCGAGCAGCGGGGCGGGGGATTGAACCCGCGGTCCACGGTAGCGACGGCGACGGAGATCTACGATTACTTGCGGGTGCTGTGGGCGGCGGCGGGGATTCCGCATGATCCGGCGACGGGGGAGCGCCTGGAGCGGATGAGCGCGGCGGACATTGTGAACGCGCTGGCGGCGATGGCGGAGGGGACGAAGGTGGTTTTGTTAGCGCCGGTGCCAAAAGAGGAGTGGGGTGATTCTGCTAAGTTGTTAGGCAATTTGCAGCGGCAGGGTTACATCCGGGTGCGGGTGGATGGTGAGGTGCTGGAAATCGAGGAGGCGGCGGCGAAGTGGCCGGAATTTCCAGAGGCGGTGGAGATTGTGGTGGACCGGTTCGTGATCCGTGCCGGGGTGGAATCGCGGTTGGCGGACTCGGTGGAGACGGCGCTGCGGTTGTGTGGGGTGGAAGCGCGGGCGGCGGTGCAGGAGCCCGGCCAGGATGCATGGCGGAATCTAGTTTTTCAGACGAGTTATCGGAATCTGCGGACGGGTTTCATGGTGGGGGATTTGTCGCCGAAGCATTTTTCCTTCAACTCGCATCTGGGAGCTTGTGAGGCTTGTGAAGGGCTGGGGACGGAGATGTTTTGCGATCCTGATTTGTTGGAAGCGGGGGCGGATGCTGAGGGGATTTTGCAGAAATATCGGGAAGCGAAATCGGAGATCACAAGGCGGAAGTTGGCGAAGTTCATGGCGCACCGAGCGTGTCGGGTTTGCGGGGGGAAGCGGTTGAAGCCGGAGTGGTTGGCGGTGAAGATTGAGGGGAAGAGTGTAGAAGCCAGAGACCAGAAACCAGATGAAGAGGTTTTAACCGCAATGGAGTGGAACGACATGGACAGGAGCGAAGCGACGTGCCCCGCAGGGGGACCGCTGGGGGCGGAATCAAAGGCGCAGAGGTCGCAAAGGGACGCGGAGGAAGAGGGCGATTTTTCTAACTCTCAACTCTCAACCCCCAACTCTCAACAAAGTGGTCAGTGGCTGGGGATTCAAGATTTTTGCGAGCTGGTGGTGGCGGATGCGATGCGATGGCTCGATGGGATCACGTTTGATCCGGCGAAGGCGGAGGTTTGCAAACGGTTGGCGGGCGATGTGCGGGCGCGGTTGGCATTTCTCGCCGAAGTGGGCTTGGATTATCTAACATTAGAGCGGACGAGCGGGACACTATCAGGCGGCGAGGCGCAGCGAATTCGATTGGCGACGCAATTGGGCGCGGGGCTTTCGGGGGTAATCTATGTGTTGGACGAGCCGAGCATCGGGCTTCATGCGGCGGATACGGGGCGGCTGATCGGGGCGCTGTTGCGGTTGCGGGATTTGGGCAATACGGTGGTCGTCGTAGAACATGATGAGGAAATCATCCGGGCGGCGGATTGGGTGGTTGATCTGGGGCCGGGAGCCGGGACGGCGGGTGGCTTTGTGCTGGCGGTGGGACGTCCGTTAGAAATTGTTTCGCCGACGGGTGAGTGGTTGCGGGGGAGAAACCAGAGGCAAGAATCCAGAATCAAGAAAGAGAAGAGAGGAGAGTTGGTGATTCGGGGGGCGCGGGAGCATAATTTGAGGAATCTGGATGTGGTGATACCGTTAGGGCGGCTGGTGTGTCTTAGCGGGCCAAGCGGCAGTGGGAAATCGACGCTGGCGGATTCGATTTTGCGGCGGGCATTGGCACGGCATTTCAATGGGGCGGGGGAGACGCCGGGAAAATTTGACCGGATCGATGGGCTGGAGTTGATCGGAAAATGTGTGGTGGCGGATCAGTCAGCGATCGGGCGCAGTCCACGCTCGAATCCGGCGACGTTCACGGGTTTATTTGATCAAATTCGCGACCTTTTCACGAAACTGAAGCACTCGAAGCAGCGAGGTTACGGGGCAGGGCGTTTCAGTTTCAACGCTGCTGGCGGGCGCTGCGAGCGATGCCAGGGGAACGGGCGATTGAAGATTGAGATGCATTTCCTGCCGGACGCGTGGGTGGCATGTCCGGCGTGTGGCGGGCGGCGTTTCAATCGCGAGACGCTGGAGGTGACGTTCAAGGGCCGGTCAATCGCGGAGGTGTTGGCAATGGCGGTGAGTGATGCGGCGGTGTTTTTCCGGGCGATCCCGAAAATTTTCCACATTCTCAATATCTTGGAAGAGCTGGGACTGGGCTATTTGCAACTGGGACAAGCAGCCAACACGCTATCAGGCGGCGAGGCGCAACGGCTGAAACTGGCCGTGGAGCTGGCCCGTCCGCAGGCACCCCACACGTTGTATATGTTTGATGAGCCGACGACCGGACTGCACTTCGGCGACGTGGAGAAATTGCTGGCCGCGTTTCTCCGGCTCCGCGATGCGGGACATAGCGTGCTCGTCGTGGAACACCATCTCGACGTGATCGCGGCCTCAGACTGGGTGATCGAACTCGGCCCAGGTGGTGGGATCCATGGAGGAAACCTAGTGGCTGAGGGGCTGCCGTCGGAGATCCAGAAGAATAAGAAGTCGCCGACTGGTCGGGCCTTGGCTCGGCATGAGAGGAAAGGTTGACGCATTTTTAAAATTCCGGTGGACAATCCGGTGCTCGGGCGATAACGAACTCGCCACTTCGCGGGCGACCACCCCCCGATTGAATCCAGGCAGTATAGCTCAGTGGTAGAGTAGGGGACTCATAAGCCCTTGGTCGGTGGTTCGAGCCCACCTACTGCCACCAGTTTTTCAGTTCCCCCCCGCTGCTGACAAAAATTAGAAGAAAATGTCAAATTAGGACTTGTCAGGTTGGGATCGGCTCCTAGAGTCGCCCCCCCCACAGCGAGGGCTGCCGACGTTTTGATCGAGGCAGTCCAAATTACAGGGAAAATTTATCGGGTCCAGCTCCGGAAAAAAGCTACTACAAGGTCGCCTTGTCGTCGCTCCGGTTTGTCCCCCAATCTCGGGAAAATCAGAACCACGCAGGAAATCATGCCGACCATCAATCAGCTCGTTCGCAAGGGACGCCTCACTCCGGCCGAAAAGTCGAAGTCACCCGCTCTTGTGAACTGCCCACAGCGCCGCGGAGTATGTCTTCAAGTCATGACTCGCACGCCCAAGAAGCCTAACTCGGCTCTCCGTAAAGTCGCCAAAGTGCGCCTCACCAACGGATTCGAAGTCATCGCCTACATCGGCGGTGAAGGCCACAACCTCCAAGAACACTCCATCGTCCTCGTGCGCGGTGGACGGGTGAAGGACCTTCCGGGTGTGCGCTACCACATCGTTCGTGGTTCGCTCGATACCCTCGGTGTCGATAAGCGCCGTCAAAGCCGCTCCAAGTATGGTGCGAAGCGTCCGAAACCCGGTGCCGTCGCCGCTCCTGCCAAAAAAGGCGGGAAGAAGTAATTTTCAAATCAACTAACACACCATCCCAACGCCATGCCACGCCGCAAGCGCATCTTTAATAAGCCAGACCGTCGCGATCCTCGCTACGACAGCGCTCTCGTTGGTCACCTTATTACCAAGGTGATGGAATCTGGAAAACGCTCGCTCGCCCAGCGCATCGTTTATGCCGCAATCGACCGCGCCAATGAAGGCGTGGACACCGTGGATCCTCTCGAAGTGATCACCCGTGCCGTCGAAAACACCAAGCCACGCGTAGAAGTGAAATCCCGCCGCGTCGGTGGTGCGACCTACCAGGTGCCGCTCGAAGTAGCAGCAGATCGTTCCGAGTCGCTCTCCATGCGCTGGCTTGTCAACTACGCTCGCAACCGCAAAGGCACGCCGATGCACGTCGCTCTCGCTAACGAGATCAAGGACGCGGCAAACAACCAAGGCAGTGCCGTCCGCAAACGCGACGACGTGCACAAGATGGCACAAGCCAACCGCGCCTTCGCCCACTTCCGGTTCTAATTATTAGATAGCGCTCCAGCAATTTCCGTCCGTGAATCCGAATAGTCCAAACCGCCAATACGTGCTCGAGCGCACCCGAAATATCGGGATCGCCGCGCACATTGACGCGGGCAAGACGACGCTCACCGAACGGATCCTGTTCTATACAGGCATGATTCATAAAATCGGCGAAGTCCACGATGGTGGTGCGACGACCGATTGGATGGAGCAGGAGCGCGAGCGCGGCATCACCATCACCTCCGCCGCCGTCACCACCGAGTGGTGGCAGCATGAGGAAGAGGGGATGACCAAACTTTTCCCAGGCCAGAAACAGCGGATCAACATCATCGATACTCCCGGACATGTTGACTTCACTGCTGAAGTAGAACGGTCCCTTCGCGTGTTAGATGGTTGCATTGTGGTTTTCTGCGGTGTCGCCGGCGTCCAGCCACAAACTGAAACCGTCTGGCGGCAGGCGACAAAATACAACGTTCCGCGAATCGTGTTCGTCAATAAGATGGACCGGACTGGCGCGAACTTCCAAAGCGTCTTCGAGGAAGTTAGAGAAAAGTTAGGCGCGAACGCCGTGCGCATCCTGATCCCGATCGGTGCTGAAGACCAGTTGATCGGTCAGATCGACGTGGTGAATCAAAAGGCGATTTATTATTCCGACGACGACAAGTTTGGTTCCACCTACACGGTGAAGGAACTTGAAGGCAATCTCATCGAACTCTGTAAACAGGCCCACGAGGAACTCGTCAACGCCGTTGCCGATGTGGATGAGGCCGTGGGCGAAAAATTCCTCAACGAAGAGCCGATCACTCTTGATGAGCTAAAGCAAGGCATTCGTCGTGCGACGATCACTAACAAGCTGATTCCCGTCGCCGGTGGTTCCGCTTTCAAAAACAAAGGTGTCCAGTATCTGCTCGATGCTATTATCGACTACCTCCCAAGCCCGCTCGACATTCCGGCGGCAATCGGCATGGACCCCGATGATCATGAGAAACAAATCGAAGTCATCACTTCGGATAACGAAAAGTTCGTTTCTCTCGCTTTCAAACTCTGGGCCGACAAGTTCGTTGGCAAACTCGTTTTCTTCCGCGTCTATTCGGGTGTCATCCGCAAAGGCGACACCGTTTATAATCCCCGCACCCGCCGGTCCGAGCGCGTCGGTCGTTTGATCCAAATTCAAGCGAACGAGCACAAGGACATCGACGCCTGTTATTCCGGTGACATCGCCGCCATGGTTGGCATCAAGAACGTCACCACGGGCGACACGCTCGCCGCCGACAACCACGACGTGGTTCTCGAACCCCCGACTTTCCCGGAACCGGTCATTTCAATGGCTGTCGAGCCAAGAACCAAAGCCGACCAAGAAAAACTGGGCATGGCGCTCGGTCGTCTATCCGAAGAGGATCCGACCTTCTGGGTCAAGACCGACGAGGAAACCGGCCAAACCATCATTTCCGGCATGGGTGAGCTTCACCTCGAGATCATCATCGACCGCATCCGCCGAGAGTTCAAGGTGGAGGCGAACACCGGTGCGCCCCAAATCGCTTATCGCGAAACCATCACCCAAGCCGCTGGCGGCGAAGGCAAGCTCATCAAACAGTCCGGCGGCCGCGGCCAATATGGGCACGTAATTATTTCTATCAAGCCTAACGAAAAGGGCAAGGGACTCTCCATCGAGAACAAAGTCATCGGTGGCACGATTCCCAAGGAATACATTAACGCGGTTTATAAAGGCATCAACGAGTCGATGACTAATGGCATCATTGCCGGTTATCCCGTGATCGATGTCCATGTTGAAATCCTCGATGGTTCTTACCACGACGTGGATTCTAACGAGAACGCTTTCACCATGGCGGCTATTTTCGCCATGAAGGACGGTTTCAAGAAAGCCAAATCCATCCTCCTCGAGCCGATCATGGCGGTCGAAGTTTCCACCCCTGACGATTACCAAGGTGATGTCATGGGCGACCTCAGCCGCCGTCGCGGGCAAATCCAAAACACGGAATCCAAAGGCAAGCTCTCCATCGTGCATGCCAATGTGCCGCTCAAAGAAATGTTCGGCTACTCCACTGCCGTCCGCACCCTCTCCTCGGGACGCGCTTCCTATGCGATGACTCCATCGCACTTCGAGCAAGTCCCAACCAATATCGTCGAAGAAATCGTCAGTGACCGAATCGGTTGATTTCTCGCCCTGTAGCCCAACCACGTAAACCGTCAAACAACCTTCTCCACCATGGAAAACCAGAAAATACGCATCCGCCTGCGCGCCTTCGATCACCGTGCGATCGACCGCTCCGCCCAAGAAATCGTGGAGACCGCAAAACGCACCGGAGCCCGGGTTGCCGGCCCGATCCCGCTTCCGACCCGCATCGAGAAGTTCTCCGTCAACCGTTCGGTCCACGTCAACAAGAAGTCGATGGAACAATTCGAAATCAGAACCCACAAGCGTTTGCTCGACATCGTCGATCCAACCGCCCGCACCGTGGATGAGCTCAAGAAGTTGAACCTGCCAGCCGGTGTCGATATCACCATCCGCATCTGAGCGGTGCTCACGCACGAATCTCAAATTTCAAATTTCAAATCTCAAATTTAAATCGCCAT
>JAYVNM010000052.1:0-17628 GCA_043758445.1 Akkermansiaceae bacterium
GACTTCTTTCTCCATCGCCTCCTGCCAGCGCCCTACCTCACGATCCTTGCTTCCCTTGTGCGTGAAAGCATGCGAGTGTTAGCGAGCCTGAACGGGGTCCTCGCGAATTAACATGTATGTGTATTTAAGATGAGTTTTATCTCGTCGCGGGTGAGCACGGCGGGTAGATGATCGTGGTTTTTGGTGCGGATTTGTGAGAAGACTTTCCAGTCGGCGTGTTCCATCATTTCAACGAAGAACAGGCGTGCGGCGGCGGCAGCTTGGCGAATGGTTTTTGGCTGCCAGAGTTTCTTGGTTTTGACGTGAAGGATGTAGTCGCGGAATTGTTCTTCGGTTAGGGTCGCCGGATCACAGGCGCAGAACTCGTGGACGAGACGAATTTGCCGATAGTAGGAATGGCGGGTGCGCGGGCTGTCGAAACGCAGCGCGAGAAACCCGGCAAACTGTTTCATGGCAGGATAGGGGTGTGAGTCGTAATCAAGGGGATCACACTGGGCACGACCGGCTTTGGGCCGGTATTTGAGAGGCAGCTTCTGATAGCCTGCTTCGTCGGTCCTTGGAGATAATGGCTCGGTCGGACTTTTAGCTTGCTGGGGAAGCAGATCTGGGGCTTGATTGATTTGGTTGTGGGAGTTGCTGTTGTTGCGATGTATGTTATTTTCATAGCCCGCAAAGCATGGCGGCAAACTCCACAACTATCCATTTCCAAACTCACCTCGCCACATCACCGATCAATCAAACATCCTGACGCGTAGCGGCTTAGTTCAACAAGTCGCATCATCCAACCACTAGAAGCCGCCCTGTCTCCATGATTTCCCGTAACTACAACACTAACCCCGTGATCGACGCTCACCTCCGCTGACGGCGGGTGCGTGCTCTTTGGCGTTCTCCAAGAAAAAAATGCTCGCCTTTCCACCAGGTTCTAGGAAACATGTTCCCATGAACATTCCACAGCCCTTTCAGTATCAAGGTAGCAAGCGTAACTTGGCACCACGAATATTGGATTATTTCCCGACGAAGATGGAGCGCCTCGTAGAACCCTTTGCAGGCTCAGGCGCAATTTCATTGGCTTGTGCTGCGAGAGGCCGCAGCCGGAAATATTGGCTCAATGATTTCAATCAGCCCCTCAACGACCTACTCCAATTGATCGTGAATAACCCAGAAGAGGTTTCCGATTTTTATCGTTCGACATGGAGAGATGAAGATTCTGACCACATTGAGCAATTTTACAGTATCCGCAGCAACTTCAACGAGACGAAAGAACCTCGATTGCTTCTCTATTTATTGGCGCGATGTGTGAAGGGAGCCGTGCGTTACAACAGTGATGGTCAGTTTAATCAGAGTCCTGACAAGAGACGCCTCGGGACAAACCCAAAACGAATGAGTGAGAATATTTCTGCCGTTTCGATGCTACTACGCGGGAAGACTACGTTCACATCCAAAGATTACAGAGAGGTATTTGCTGGGGTGACTTCATCTGATGTGGTTTACATGGATCCCCCGTATCAGGGTGTTTGTAACACTCGTGATCATCGCTACTCATCAGGAATTGAATTCGATGAGTTCGTTGGAGGCCTCGAAGAACTCAACCGGAAGCGAGTGCGTTATCTAGTGAGCTACGATGGGCGTCTCGGCGACAAGTCTTATGGAGATCCACTTCCTAATTTTCTCGACTTGGTTCTTGTTGAGATCGAAGCGGGACGTTCTTCCCAAGCAACCCTTTTGGGTCAAGAAGCAATCACTGTTGAGTCACTCTATTTGTCCCGCGCTCTTGCTGACGAAGTTGGTGCAACGCCAGCTTTTCTTTCCTATCAGTCATTTGAACAAGTCAGTCTCTTAGAAGAACCCGTAAAGTATGGCCGAGTATCCTGAAGAATTCTTGGAGCTTTGTCGCTCCGTCACCGCGAAGCGTCCCAAGACTGTCATTGACCATATCCTCGCACACGGGCATATCACGACTGAAGAGCTGAAGGATACCTACGGCTACGATCATCCCCCACGTGCAGCAAGAGACGTGCGCGAGCATGGTATTCCACTGGAGACTTTTCGGGTGGTGGCATCTAATGGAGGCAAGATTGGAGCATACCGGTTCGGCGATCCAAGCAGAGTCCGACTGAAACGCTTTGATGGGCGAACTGCTCTTTCTAATGAACTGAAAGAGCAACTTATCGCCAAGTATGGATGCAAATGTTTCATCTATTTGGAGGAGATGGATGGGCGGGTTTTGCAGATTGATCATAGGGTGCCATATGAAGTAGATGGCGACGATGAGGTTGGGATGCTCAACCCCGACGATTTTATGCTCCTCTGCGGTTCCGCTAACCGAGCGAAGTCGTGGTCTTGTGAGCATTGTGAGAACTGGACAACAAAGAAGGACAAGAAGATCTGCCTCTCATGCTACTGGGCATACCCAGAAGACTACTCCCACGTAGCAATGAGGCAAATTCGACGCCTCGATCTTGTTTGGGAAGGCGATGATGTTACCTCTTATGATCGCCTGAAGGAAGATGCCGCTGCATATGGTGCTTCTTTGCCCGAGTTCGTGAAGGAGATTATTCGAAAGCACCTCGGAAATTAGGAGGGAGAACAAGTCGAGACACTGCAACCCCTATCAGCCGCCCTGCTTACATGTATTCTCGTAATTTCAACATTAACCCCGTGATCGCCGCACGCCGCCGCTGGTAGTGGTGCATGCGCTCATCGTTCGGCAAAAATTTGATGAATTCCCAGTGCTCAAACTGCTGTGCGCCTGATCGATCTCTGTGGCTTCTATTCAGCTACACCCAGAAGACGCCAATTGCGCCAGTCCTGACCACAATCGATCAAGGCAATTGGATCACGCTGGAAAGTTGCGAAGAATGCGGAGCGCTCTGGTGCAATTCACCCTACGAACCTTTCGCCTCATTTCCTTACCTTGTGGCGTGGCCCCGCGACCGTGCCTCGTGGAGATCGATACACGATTCCGACGACGGTCGAGTCTTGCTGAGTTGGCATGCATATGAGATCGCTCAGAAGTGGAACGGACTGCCCGAGACAGAAAGGAATGCGTGTAATGCCCACCGGAAGCGGAGTAGCGGCCACAATCCAATTGACTCACCCAGCTCATTCAAAGCTGCTCCTCTCCCACCATAAAAAGAAGCCTAACAATAAATGGTGCTGCGAAGGCTGAGCGACAGCGAAGACTTCGGCTGCGCCATTTATTGTTAGGCATTTCGGTTGCGGGCTGGCAGTGGGAGTTTCGTCTGAGCCTCAATGCGGGTAATCAGTCGGAGGCAGTAAATGAGTGGGATCACTCCGATGACGCCAAAGGAGCAATCTACGAGCCTCCAGTATAGCGGGATACCTCGGATTGGTCCGCAAATCAGCGCGAGTGGGACGACGCCGATGCAAGCGACAATTCCCGTGTAAATGGTCGCTCTACCCGAAAGGGGATTGATCAGGGGACCTACGAAGAACATGGCAATCACGATATGCCCGAACGCAAGCCAGTCGGTTCCGTAAGCGATCCACGGGTATTGATCATACGTATGCTCCAGTCCGTGGCGCACCGTGAGAATCCAAAAAGTGAGTCCACTATAGCCTTCCGGGCTTGTCGCAGCGCCGACACCCAAGGCAGTTGCGAGGAGCTTGAGTTCGACCAGCAGTGGAAAGGCAGTGACGCCGCTCAAAATGAGACCCGCAATGAAAAAAGCCATCAAGGCTCTAAATTGAAATATAGGCGACGACCTTTTCATTGGGTGCGAGAAATCCAACGATTAGGTCAACCTGCTCAAGCTCCAAGCAAAAAAAATCAGCGATCTTTTTAATTTCGCCATCCTTACTTTTGACCCGCAGTTTGAACGAGCCTTCATTATTGTTGACACAATGATTTCTAAATCACCATTCATTTGACTATGGATGCCCGCTCAGACTAACAAGAATTTAAACTTCGATGGAGTTTTATAGAGTTCTTGGATTTAAACAACTCGCTATCAGGCATCCACCCGCAAGATGCCATCTGATAGAATCCGCGCCCGCAGGCCGCCGCGGCAGTCGCTTTTTAGAAATTCCTCCGCGCCGGGGGCCACCGCCTCATCCATCCAATAACATGGGCGGCATTCTTCGGTGGCTTCGAAGTCGATGCCTTGGAAGCGGAACCGTTTGCCAACCCAAGCAGCGAGATCGATGCCGGAAACAACCAGATTCCGCCGCAAAGTGGAGGCGGAGAGATCCGGCAGGGAAAATTGCTCGCGCATGGCCGCCACCGTCTCCGCCGCGAAGAACGTCACCTGGCCTTTGAAGTTTTCCTTGTAGCCGAAATAGCGATCACCCCGCAGCCCCATGCCCGCCACGCACTCGACCTCGGTAACTTGGTGCTTGTCGTGCTCCAAACGCCCGCTGCCATGTCGTCCGCGAAAATCGTGACCGCCTGAAAGCCAGATTTCCAACAACCCACCCTGCCACTCGGGAAGTGCCTCCCCCACCCTGCCGGTCTCGGCAGATCGGTTGTCCGGGCCGACCCACTCGCTGTGACCGTCGGCGTAGGTTTCCTTTTTCCAAATGGGCAACTCGTATTTCAACCGCTCCATGATGGCCCGCGCCGCATCGAAGGCGGGGCTGCGATGGGCGGAAGCGACGCCCACCCAGACGGCGGCTTCTCCGATGGCCAACGGCCCAGTCCGATGCACGGCGTGGATTCCAAGGACTCCATGGCGCGCGGCCTCTTCTGCTAGAATACGCTGGCCGGTAGCAAGCGCGAGCGCGGGGTGGGCCTGATATTCCAAATGACTAACAGCCAGCCCCGCATTGTAATTCCGCACCCGTCCCTCGAAGGTGACAACCGCCCCGGCGGCGGGATCATCGAGGGCGGCGATCAGCGCCGGGATGGCGATGGGTTCGCTAACGAGTGAAAAGTGGATGGACGGGGACATGGGGAATTTTTTCTAACCACCAGACATCGGCGGCAGCAGGGCGATGGTGGCGTGGTCCTCTAACGGATGATCCCAGGCTACGAATTCATCATTCACCGCGACGCGGAAATCGTTGATCGAAAGTCCGAGCTGGTGTTGCCGATCCAGTTCCTGATAGAGCGCGGCGGGCGTGGTGGCCGTGGTGGTGAGGCGCTCCTCGGCAAGGCCGCGGCGCTCGGCGAGGAGGCCGAAATAGCAGACTGTGGCGGTCATGGAGATTGGGCGTTTTCCCAGTCGCTGAGAGTGTTCGCGTTGGCGAGGGCGCGTGGCGTGACTGGATCTAGCAGGCGGCAGGCATTGCGGATCAGGATTTTCCGCGGGCAGTGGAAATCATCGACCAGAGCCTGTTCTAATAACGGCAAAGCAGCCGATGCATACAAGGTGCAGAGCGGCTCGGGCAGTCCATCGAACTCGCTGCGGTAGGCGAGAAATTTTTCCCCGGCTTGCTTGGATTCGATGAGCTGGGTGAGCGTCGTCGGATCGAGTCTTGGTAGGTCGCAGGCGACGACGAGCCAGTTCGCCTCCGGGTGAGTGCGCATGGCGGCGACGATCCCAGCCAGCGGGCCAAGGCTGGCACCGGCGGGATCACGGACAATCTCTATGCTATCGAAACCGGCGGGGATTTCCTGTTCATGGCGGAGGGAAAGCATGACGTGAACGCAAGCGGCATCTGCTAACAATTCATAGCAACGGCGGGCCAGCGTCCGGCCATCCGGGTGAATGAGCGCGGCCTTGTCACTGCCCATGCGCGTGCTGCGGCCACCGGCGAGGACTAGGCCGTAAAGTGGGATTGGCGGGTGGGAATTCATGCGTGGAAATCGCCGGACTTGCCGCCGGTCTTGGAGATGAGGCGGAGGTCTTGGATGCGGATAGCTTTGTTGAGGGCCTTGCACATGTCATAAACCGTTAGAGCGGCGACGCTGACACCGGTCATGGCTTCCATCTCGACGCCCGTTTTGCCACTGGTGGAAACTTCGCAACGGATGGTGACGCCGGTTTCGTTAGGGATGATTTGGAACGCGCAGTTCTCGATGGGCAGTGGGTGGCAGAACGGGATGAGTTCGCTAGTCCTTTTCACCGCCATTGTCCCGGCGATGATGGCGGTCTGGAACACCGGGCCTTTCGGTCCTTGGAGGTCGTTGTCGGCGAATTTCGCGATGATGTCCGTGCCGAGTTCCAACCGCGCCTCGGCGATGGCGGTGCGGCGGTTTGGGGATTTTTCCGAGATGTCCACCATCGTCGGTTGGCCCGCACGGACGTGGGTGAAATTTTGGGTGTCGGAGTTCATAACTGTCAGATCCAAGGGGTGAATGGGAAGGCAGCGGCGAGGGCGATCCCCTCCGCGCGCGGCGGCAGAGTGAGGAATCCATCGCTCTTGAGCAAGCCGATGAAATCGCCACTGTTGCCCGTGGCAGCGGGTTCGGCGCGGCCATCGCTGCGGAAGGTGACGGGCAGGTGACGCGTGAAATCTGGAAGCTGAAGCGTCCGGTCATCCAGCACGACGTTGCGGCGCGGCGGCAGCGGCAGGCCGGATGCCACCGCGAGGGCCGGGAGCACGAAAACATGCAATCCGGTGAGCGCGGAAACCGGGTTACCGGGTAAGGCAACGATCACCTGCCCGTCCGGCCCGAGCCAGCAACCAGCGGGTTTTCCCGGGCGATGGGCGACGCCGTGGAAGATTTTCCGGCAGCCGAGTTCATCTAATAGCGACGGAATAAAATCGCGGCCACCCATGGAAACAGCCCCCGTTAGAACCAGCCAATCGTGCGCGGCGAACAGTGCCGTCATGGCGGGCCGGGCGGAGGAAATTTCGTCATCCAAGACTCCCACCTGCTGCGGCGGATGGCCGGCGCGTGATAGCGCGGCGGCGAGCGAATGGGCGTTGGATTGGCGGATCTGATGGGGCGCGGGAAATTCGTCGATTGGGACGAGTTCGTCGCCAGTGGCGATGACGGCGATTCTCGGGAGGCGGGAAACATCCAGCCAAGCCGCACCACAGGCAGCAGCGACGCCGATTTCCCGCGAACCTAACAATGTTCCGGCTACTAGCAGAATCTGGCCATGGACCGCATCGCTGCCTGCTCGGTGGATGAAACGTCCGGCGACAGGAGCGGCGGAATCGGCGAATTTCACCTCGCTGTGAAAATTTTCTATCACCTCTTCCAGCGGAATGATGCAGTCGGCACCGGACGGGCAGGGTGCGCCGGTCATGACTTCCACACAGGTCGCGAATTCGGGTGTTAGAGCAGCCGCTGGTCGGCCCGCCGGGGCGGAACCCGTTAGACGAAACTTACGTTGCCCCGCCTGCCAATCCGCAAGCCGCAGGGCGTAGCCATCCATCATCACGCGGTCGAAGGCAGGAAAGGCCCGGTCCGCGATGATATTTTCCCGCAACACGCGCCCGGTGGCTTGCTCCAAACGACAGCGCTCGGTAGCCAGCAGCGGCGAGTTTTTCAGCAGCAAGTCCAGTGCGACGGGAAACGAAACCATGCCTGAATCTTCGATTCCATAACCCATGCGCCAAGCGAAATGCACCCGGATAACGAATCTCATGGTCTGCCAGTTGACTTTTCCTTCATCGAACGCCATACCCCGCCCATGTCTTCAGCATTGCCACCCAAGCCCCGCATCGTCGGACCCAAGGTCCGGATCTGCATTGTGGCATCGAAATACAACGAGCAGTTCACCGATGCGCTGGTGGAAAACGCCATTGAGGAGCTTGGGGAACTGGTGCCACAGGGCCGCGTCGATTTGATCCGCGTGCCCGGTGCCTTTGAAATCCCTGTGATGATTGCCTCGATTCTGCAACGGGAGCCACCGGCCTGCGTGATCGCACTGGGCCTGATCATCCGGGGTTCGACCGAGCACGCGGATCTCATCGCGAGTTCCGTGACGGATGCTTTGCAACGACTGGCCGTTGAGTCGTTGCGCCCGGTGATTAATGAGGTGTTACTGGTGGAGGATGAAAAACAAGCTTACGCCCGTTGCATTGGTACGACGCTCAACCGGGGCAAAGAAGCCGCGCGGGCGGCGGCCGCAATGATTGATATTTTCCAAGAACTCGACCGCTCCATGCCACGCAACGCCAGCCTAAAGAAGCACCGCAATGCCTAGCCGCCGCCACATCCGCGAGGCGGTCGTGCAGTTTCTCTATTGCGCCGATTTGGAGGGCGGCGCGGATCCAGCGGAGTTGCGCGGGCCGTTCTGGGATTTCGTCACGGAATCGGACCGCCGCAGTCTTTTGCTTGCGACGTTCCGGACGGTCCATCACCTTGCCCACGGTCGGGAGGGCCGCTTGGTCGAATTTGCCGAGCGACAGGTGTTAGCAAACACGCTGCTCGCAGCATGGCCGCTGGCGGAAAGTTTGAAAACCGACCTCAAACGGATCGCCGAACTGGAGTCTGGCTGGAGTTCCTCATTGGCGAAAATGGAGCGGCTGCCGAAAGATGACGACGACGCATCGGTGGCGGAGAGTTTCAACACCGCACTGGAGATGTTTTTCAAACTGGACCGCGAGCTATCCGCAGCGCGCAAACGGTTCCTCGAAGGGCTGGAGGATTTCCCCGCCCTGCGCGGACAACTCGAAGCGGTGGCGGCATCCATCCGGCGACTGCAACGGATTTCTGACCGCCTGCGGATGGTCGAGGAACCCGAAAAATTTCCCGAACAAGCCGATCTCGCCCGGCTGCGGGACTCCAAGGCGGAAATCCACGCCCTGCGGAAAAAGGCGGACGAGTTGGTGGATTCCATCCTCGCCATGAAGGAGCAGATCGACGGGACACTCGCGGCGGTCGTGGAAAATTTTTCCCCGGAGCGCATCGACCCGGTGGACCGCGCGATTCTCAGGCTGGGGACTTACGAAATCCTCCGTGCGGCGACCCCGCCGAAGGTGGCGATCAACGAGGCGATCGAGCTGGCGAAGCGCTTTGGCACGACCGATTCTAAGCGCTTCGTCAACGGTGTGTTAGATAAAATTGCCAAACAGACTGCGGCGACGTCCGAAAGTCAGGACGATTTGTAATTGGTATGCTGCGGGGCAACCGTCATAACACTGCCCGAAATGCGCTATCCCACCCACTTCCAACAAAAAACTCTGTGGCACGCCGCCACTGGAGTTTCCATTCTCGTCTTGGGCGCCTTGGTCGTCGGCCTGATCTGGCTGATCGGCTACATTTTTGGTTTTCTCCAGCCCGTGCTCGTCCCACTGATCGTGGCGGGTATCGTGGCTTATGTGTTAGATCCGGTGGTGCGGCTACTGGAGAAGCGCGGGGTGAGCCGCATGTGGGCGGTCATCGATGTTTTTCTGGCGATTCTGGTATTCGCCACGCTGTTAGTCGCGGCGGTGTTGCCGGGTATCCAACGCAGTCACGGAGCCTTGCGGGAATTCCTAACAACTCCCCCGGCCACCCATTCACCGAAGACTTCGGAAAAAGCCACTGTCCCGGAATCGACAGTCGCCGCGCCAAGTGATGACGCCCAGGATCAACTCGCACCCGCGCTCGTCCGGTCGTTGCAACGGTTGCGTAAGGATCATCAAAACAACCCGATAGGCTGGATTTTAACCGAAACCGACGATCAGGGCCGCGCTGTAATACACCCGCAACAGGAAAAGGAAACCGAATCCTTGGACGACTTTGGCCGCACGCGGGGCGGGCGCATGGTGGTGGAGAATCTGGACGTGATTTTTAAAACCAGTCGGACCTGGCTATCAGCTGGGTCCAGCAAAGTGCTGTCATTTCTCGGCCTGGTCCTCGGCATGATCATGGTGCCGGTTTATCTGTTTTTTTTCCTCAAGGACTCCGCTTACATCCGCCAGCATTGGCATGACTATGTGCCGCTTAAGGCTTCGCGCTTCAAGACCTCGCTGGTGGAGACGCTCCAGGAAATCAACGGCTACCTGGTCTCGTTCTTCCGCGGGCAGGTGCTAGTCGCGGCCATTGATGGGATTCTGGTGGGGATCGCCCTAACCATTTTTGGCCTGCCTTACGGCCTGCTCATCGGGATTTTCATGGCGATCCTCGGGGTGATTCCTTACATCGGCAATATTCTCTGCCTGATTCCCGCCTGCATCATCGCCTATCTTCATGCGCAAAGCAGCACGGTATTTTTCCACATGAGTCCATGGGCTTACGTCGGCTGTGTGCTGGGAATTTTTGTGGTCGTTCAACAGATCAACTCGCTGGTGACAGCACCCAAGATTGTCGGAGATTCCGTCGGCCTGCATCCCCTGACGGTGATTTTTTCGATGTTATTCTGGTCGCTGGTGCTCGGCGGCTTTGTCGGTGCCTTGTTAGCCGTGCCATTGACGGCGGCGGTGAAGGTGCTGTTCCGGCGCTTCATCTGGGAACGCCAGTTGCGTGAGTCACCGGAATTCGACCAACCTTAAGGGTCTGGGGTGGCAGCAAGGCCCCCCGCCTCGCGCGACTGGAATTCTCCCCCCGGATTATCCCAGCTTGGCGCGAAACGAGAGGCAAAGCAGGCTTATGGAAAGCGCTCCAGACAGCAAGGCCATTTCCTCACCGACCGCAAGAAGTTGTCCAATTCAAGCGCGCTACGGGTGAATGCGCGTGTTGATGGATTTTTGCGCCTGTTCAACGAGGACTCTCAATTCCGAATCGGCACCGACCTGCGCCGCTGTCAGAACGGGCAGACTTTCAGCCCCGCCCACGCGCCCGAGAATCCGGACAGCGGAGTAGCGGATGGTCCCCCGGGTGGTCCCCATCCGCCGGATCACGGTGGATTCGATTTCCGGGCCGATATCCGCGTAAACGGACTCCCATGCCATCGGATTTTTAACCCAGAGTTCATCGAGAATGGGAATCACTTTCAGATTCTTTTCCTTAACGATTAGGGCGATCATTTCCGGCGGGATTTCCTTGCTCACGGAGATCAATTTTCTGACTTCTATCAATGCGGCTTCGCTGGCCGGTCCGGGTTTCTCGGACCATTGTGACAGCGCCCGGCATACATTCCCCTTGAAGTCCACCGCACTGTCCCCGAGCAAGGAGATGAGCTTACGGGTGATGTCCGCACGATACAGTTTCGGCTCGGCTTCCGCGATACGCTGGACCGCTCGTTTGACCCGTTCCAAGTCAATGCTTTCCAGCTCCCGCTTGTTCAAATCATAAAATGCCGGATCTTCTCTTTTCGAGAGTTTTTCAATGGATCCTTCCATGAAGGCGTCATTGCGCACGCGGACCTCGACCACCGAGATTTCAGGATAAATTTTCTCAGTCTGACCGAGCGCGTTGGCCAGATCCGCGAGTTCCTGCAGGGATTGATTGATCCCGGTAACCACCAACAAATAGTCCCCGCCATCGCGGGGGTAGAAATGCGAGGACGGGTCCGCGCTGGTGACACGCAGGATGTAATCCCTAACCAAAAATCGGTTGCTGTCACTCAGGCCCCTGAGCCACAAACCCGCCGCCCGCCGGGTGCTGCCATCCGCAGTCAACCGTTCGATTTCCGTGACCAGCGGCCCCGTCCCGATCCGGTTGCGCAAGGCGGCAATTTCGTTGTTTTCCTGGGGATTTTTGCCGGGGACACCGATTGCTGGCAGGTCTTCATTTTGGCTGACGATCGTTCCAGATGGCAGCGGCACCGAGCCACCCCTGAAATAAAACGGCACGGACACCAGCCCGCCACACAGGAGCGCGCCGACGGCAAACGCTTTCAATCGGGCTCTGGGATTCGCGTAGATAAGCATCCCCACTCCAAGCAAACTCGCAAATGCCACCATCACCATGCGGTTGCTGAAAATCATCCCATCTAACATGCCGCCCCGCCCCGCCCCCAACATCAGTAACAAGCCTAGCAAAATC
This sequence comes from Akkermansiaceae bacterium, assembly GCA_043758445.1. Taxonomy (GTDB): domain Bacteria; phylum Verrucomicrobiota; class Verrucomicrobiia; order Verrucomicrobiales; family Akkermansiaceae; genus Luteolibacter. The sequence continues at coordinate 11,771 of JAYVNM010000052.1, forward strand.
ATCCCGGATACCCCCGCAATCCCGGCGATAATCCGCAGCGGAGAAATGGGTTCCAGCCTCGCAGGGTCCGGCATGTTGGAATAGCGGATCGGCGCCCCCCCCATCAATACCTCGCCGCCGCTCATGGGCACGCGTTGGAAGCGGTGCAAATCCAAGCTGTGCCGTTCTCCGGGGTATGACTTTGGACCCCGCACGATTACGGCGTCATTGATTCGGAAGCGATGTTCGCAGCCGCCGCACTCGACCGTGCGTTCACGCAAATCCTCCCCGACTTTGAACCGTTGCCCACAGGATGGGCAGCGGATCAGCAATAGCGAATCGTCATGAGTCGGAGCAGACATATTGATAGCGGTATTTTTGAGGCAAAGCCAGAGGATTGCAACTCCAAGCATCACCCACCACCCGGAAGTTGGAAAGCCGATTCCTGATTGCCTCGAATTTTATTTGGAAACATTAGAAATTGACGTTTCCAGAATTTCAGCATATCAACGCAATCAAACCAAGCCGATGATGAAACCACTCAGCCTCAGCCCGCTTCCAACTCTCCGCGCCGACGATATCTCTGGAACCTTCCAAATGGAGCGTGAAGGCTTCGTGGATGACGGGGTCATCGTCCAGATGATGATTGGGACACTCCCCGGGCGCAGTGTGGCGGACCCCGCAGACCTTGCATTGGCCGCAGATGATAATGACTTCGCGGGCTGGCAACTCACCGCCACCACCTTTTCGCGGACCATGACGGCAGCACCGGAAACACCCCATTCCATTTTCCGGCGGGCAGCGCCCCCGGTCGTAGAGGAACCCGGCCTCGACGCACCGCATCAAGGCGAGCACCGCTGGTGGCTGGCAGGTCTGGCCGGCGTCCTCTCAACCCTGCTGTTCTCCCTGCTCTTGCTTTCCCTATCGTCGCGTCCGGGAACTCATTTTGAGACGCTTCTTATCCCACGGATGTTGACCACGGCGCGGCCAACCCCGGACCAAAAACCAGAGACTCCAAACCTCACTCCCGAGCTAACAGACATCTCGCCCAATACTGTCAGATTAAGATTTTTTAACCGCAGATGAACAAGATTTACGCAGATGAAAATTCAAGAATATCCCTCTTCATCTGCGTCCATCCTGTTCATCTGCGGTTTAATTTCTCCAAAATTTACGATATTCATACTTAAACTGACGGTGCTGGACATCTCGCATGAGCAGCCTTGACCCGCCGGGTGGTCGGTTGCGCCGCCATGATTGACGCCGACGCTTGGCCGCGCAATCTCCGCCCGCATGTCCCGCCCCGGATTAATTCTCAAAATCACTTGCCACGATCAGCCGGGCATCGTTGCCAAGGTTGCCGGTTACGTGGCCGGACATCGGGGAAATCTCGTGGAATTCGCTCAATTTTCCGATAATCTCGGGGGGAAATTTTTCGCCCGCCTCGAAATCGAAACCACGGATCTCGACGTCGAGGCTCAGGATTTCATCGATGGCTTCGGTACACTCGGGCGATCCTTGCTGGCGGACTGGCATTTCCGCAGGCTGCCCTACCGCATGAAAACCGCCGTGCTCGTGACCAAAACCGATCACTGCCTCAACGAAATCCTGTGGCGGGCGGAACTCGACGAACTCCCGATCGAGATCACCTCGATCATCGGCAACCGCAGCAACTGCCGCGCCGTCGCCGAACGCGCGGAAATCCCGTTTCATGCAATCAATATGGAGGGCGAAAACCGCGCCCCCGGCTTCGCCCGCATCCATGAAATCATCGCGGAACAGGAGGTCGAACTGGTCGTGCTCGCCCGCTTCATGCAAATCCTGCCTGATGCTTTCTGCCGCGACTACGCGGGCCGCATCATCAACATCCACCACAGCTTCCTGCCCGCCTTCATCGGTGCCAATCCCTATCAGCAAGCCTACGAGCGCGGTGTGAAATTGATCGGGGCCACCTGTCACTACGTCACCGCCGACCTAGATGCCGGGCCGATCATCGAGCAGGAAGTGGACCGCGTGCAACATTTCCACACCCCCAACGACCTAGTCCGGCTCGGCCGCCAGTGCGAACGAATCGCGCTCGCCAAAGGCATCCGTTTCCATGTCCACGACCGCACGATCATCGACGGCCACCGCGCGATTGTTTTCCCGGATTGAGTAAATTGGGTGCTTTACAATGCCCGGCGGTGTCGTCACTTTGCCGCCCCTTCCAGGAGAGGTGGTCGAGTGGTCTATGGCACCTGATTCGAAATCAGACGCACAGTAACATGTGCCGTGGGTTCAAATCCCACCCTCTCCGCCAACCCATACGAACCCATTGAAAACACAAGTTTTCCATTGAAATCAAAGGGTAGCGAGGCTAAAGTGAGACACAAAGATGGCACACAAACCCCATCCGTATCCATGCCTCGCCACCCATTCATCTATCGTCGGAATAGCGTTTTCTATTTCCGTCAACGCATTCCCACGGACCTCGTGAAGGCTGGCTGCTACGGCCAATCCAAAGAACTCAAGGAATCCCTTCACACGTCTGACTTGCACAAAGCCAACCAACTTGCGAAGTCGGTGGCCCTCCGAATTGACGAAGGGTTCCGCCAAAAGCGTCGGGAATTGGACCAGACAAAATTTGCAACAACGTTGCGAACGGACAGCCCGAGGAGGAGGTTGGGCGATCTTTCGGAAACCGAACGTCAGGATTTTCTTACCCGATTTTTCATCACTCAGGAACGCCACGCTGATGCTCGATGGGAGAAAGATGAGGACTACCGCCAAGAATTGCTTCGCGACGTTCGCGAAGACCTCGGGATGCTGCATGGCGAGCTTGATGATCCGCAGTGCAACTGGATTGCGACTCTGAAAAAGGTGATGGCTTCCCAAGGAATTTCGACTGAGAACGCTGATAAGTCCCTTCTCATTGAACTGGCAAAGAAATTACAACGAGCGCAGGTGGAATCCACTACCCGAACGGAGCAAACCTTGGCCGGACATCCCTTTCAAACCTTCGATCCGTTGTTCCGGGATTTGAACGCCGATTCACTGCTTCCGGAGCCGTTGAAAAACGTCAAAACAATTGCCGACCTATGCGCTGACTACAGCCAACATAAACTCAATCTCATAAAAGATGGTAAGGTGGCTGAGTCCACCCGTCACAAGATTCGGATACGTTGCCAGATTCTAACCGATTTCTTAGGTCCACAAAAACAACTGCGCGATCTATCGCCCGCCGATGGAGCCGACTTGGTTCTCTTCCTCCGCACCATTCCTCACAGTTCCAACAAGCGCTACAAAGGTCTTTCACTGGTCGATGCTGCCGAGTTGGAGAGTAAGTTGGAAACCAAGCGGCTTCTCCATCCGGGCACCATCGAAGATTTCTATGAAGCTCTGGCCTCCATTTTTTCCCATGCCATTGAACTAGGGTGGATGAAAACCAATCCCCTCAAAGGTCGCTTGGTGAAGGAACGGGTTGCCAGCCCTAAACAAAAGCCCCGCGAAATCCTGACGGCTGACGAGATGACCGCTATTTTCGCTTCCGAGGAATTCCTTAGACAGCGAAAGGGTGGACCCCAGACCATCGCCGCTCGGTTCTGGGTGCCCCTGAGCTGCCTACTCCAAGGCACACGTTCAAACGAGGTAGCGGGCATGTTGGTTGCCGATATTCAACAAGTGGAGGACATCGCCTATTTGAATTTGCACGAAACGGCGGATCACCGCCTGAAAACGACCTACAGTGAGCGCAAGATTCCCATTCACAAAAAACTCATCGAAATGGGGTTCCTCGCCTATGTGGAGGAACGGAGAAAGGAAGATCCGAAAGGCTACCTATTCACGGGACTGACACGGAATGCCAACGGCAGCATGGCCGATGGCGTTGGAAAGTGGTGGCAGCGACTTGTCAGAAAGGAACTGGGAGAACCTACTTCCGTGGAAACGACTGGAGGCAGGGGCCTTCACAGTTTGCGCCATTCATGGGTTGCAGCGGCCCGCGCCGCCCGAATGGACGAATCAGTTAGGAAACGCTTGGGCGGATGGACGAATGCCGATGCAGCCGATGGATACGGTTGGGCGAGCGCTCTTCCTATGCTCCAAAAGGAATTGGATCGGATCAAATTCCCCGGCGTTACATTTCCGAGGGCGTATCGGCGAATCCGCCGTGGCTAATTGCAACACCTAGACAATTTCCTTGTAAAATGCGAGGGAACCTGTTATTCCAGCCCCGCCAATTAGATGCAAGGTCAGGCTCCTTGAAGCGGGGGCAGTCAGTAACACCAAAATCGCCATGAACCATATTAGGAATTTGAAGCGGCTCTGTTCGTTGCTCGTTGCTTTGGCCCCCATGATGTCGCGGGGTGTCGGATTGGCAGCAATTAAGGAGCAAACCTTCCACTCAGACGCATCCGCCGACATCGTCGTTTACGAGGAAATTCGAGATTATGGTGTTCCCGTTGTAACGATAAAAACCAAGAATCGCGAATTTACGCTAGAGCGGCAAAAGCTCGTAGCCACTCTACTGATAGAAGATACTACACCATTAAGAATGACAAGCCCAGACGAAATCGCTCCACTTCGCGAGCGACTTGTTAAACTTCAGGCATTCTCGAAGCGGTTTCCGAAGAGCCAGCCCATTTTAGCGAGTCGCGTCACGAAGTTAGAGGCTATCATCAAATCTTATGATACCGGACACATCTACGAGAACAGTGCGTGGATAACAAGAGAGGAGTTTGAAGCAAAACAGCAAGAAAGTAGGTTGGCGACTCAAGACGCCTCACAAAGGGAATCTAAACGTCTCGCTCGGGAAGCTGCGTGGAAAAAGGAAGCACGAGCTGAAGAGGCACGCCTTCAAGCGTATAAAAAGGCATTTGTAAAATCACAACACGCTAAGGGACTTAAAGAATACAAAAATCAATGGTTGAAAGCCACAGAAGCTGACGAACTGCTAGAACGTGACCGCCTCGCCGAGGAACGTGCAGCAGATCGCGCCCGTATTGAAAAAGAAGCGGAAGAAACTGCTGCAATAGTGAGACAGGTGCAGGCGGAAGCCCAACGAAAAAAAGAGGAAGAAAGTAACTATGACGGCCTCATCTACATGCGAAAATCAGTTAAAGGTGTAACCAATGAGTATGGCACTACAATCACGGGTATTATTGAGAATCGCACAGGAAGGGACATCCGAATGGTCAAAATTGAATTTATTCTTTACGACGCTAATGACGCGCAAATTGGATCGGGTGAGGACTATATTTCCAACCTAGAGGCGGGAGGAAAATGGTCATTCAAAGTGACATCCCTAGATAAAGCATCGAGTCACAAACTCCTACATATTTCCACACGATGAAATAAATCCCGCTAGTTTCACGAACCTAGACATTCAATCAAAGGCTCACTAATTTACAGTCAGCTCGCAGACTGTAAGACGCTTTAACAAACGGTGGACTGATGTCGGGTGCCACCGCTGACCGTTCGACGTAGGAATGAGGCGAGAGTTGAACGCGGCTGCAATACCTCGAACAGTTGTCACGCCTTTAGCACGCAGCTCATCAACGGTGGATTTCAGAACCAATGCGCTTTCCGTTGCTTTGATGCGATTCTCAAGCGCTAGTTTTTTGCCATTCTTACCAAGGACGGTTCCTCTCGCTTTCGCACTAGCAAGAGCAGCCTTGGTACGTGATGAAATGGCCCGCGCTTCTTCCTCTGCCACCGCCGCTAGGATTTGAACCGTCAACCGATTGGCAGTCGGGTTATCCACTGCAAGGAAATCTATCCGTGCTTCCATCAACCCGGAAATAAAATGGCTCTTCAGCAAAATCTGTGGGTGAACTTGGGTTCGGGTAGATCTCCAAGCGTGTGATATAGAGATACTTGAAGCAGATCGAAGCTGCGATAAC
>JAYVNM010000053.1:0-6009 GCA_043758445.1 Akkermansiaceae bacterium
GGGTGGGTCGAGGGTCGCTCACGGCTTGGAAATAGCTCGGGATCCCAAGAAAATCAAGAAATCCGTAATGCTTGACCTCCTATGGACCTGAGTAGTTACCAATCCTTCACGTTGAATATAATGCGACACTGAGTCGTTACAAATTTCGTTGTGATTCATCAACTTGACCTAATAAAACTAACAATTCCGTTGGGGCTTCAACCAGATGTTCGGCTGCTGCGGCGATCAGTCGCTCGCGATCATGGAAGCCCCAGGTGACGGCGATGGACTTCATCGCTGCGTTATGGGCGGTTTCGAGGTCCATGGTGGAATCGCCGATGATGGTGCATTCGTCCGGGGACAAATGCAGGGTATTGGCAATTTCCAACGCGCCTGTGGGATCGGGTTTATGAGGGATGCCGGGACGCTGGCCTAACACCATGGCAAATCGGATGGTGGGAAAAATCCGCGTGACGATAATTTCTGTGAACGGATGCGGTTTGTTGGATAACACGGCTAACTGATAGCCGTGGCCTTGCAGGGATTCTAGCAGGCTGGTAATCCCGGCGTAGGCGGTGGTGCCGCTTGGCCAAGTGAGATCATAGTGGGCCTTGAACGCGGCTTCGAGTGAGTTGAGGAGAGCCTCATCGGCATCCGCCGGAGCGCCGCGCTGGATGAGGATGCGTGCGCCGTTGCCGATGAAATTTCTAACCGCCTCACGGGGATGGGTGGGGAGGCCGGAGGCTGCGAGGGCATGATTCAGTGAGGCGGCGATCCCATTTAATGAATCCACCAGCGTGCCATCCAGATCGAAAATCAAAGCGTGTTTCACCCCGCGAGACTGGCTTACCCTGGCGAGCTGGGAAAGCGCTTAAAAACCGATCAGGCTGACCAATTCGTTATCGCTGAAATCGTCCATGTGATCCACTGCGGCGATCAGGGTTTCCGTTTCGGCGACTTCCTGGATGGCGACGGCTTGGGGTGAAAGTCCGCCGCCGTGCTGAATGGCGGTTGGCGCGGGGCCGACCAGTGAAACCACGGCGAAGACGATGGCCGCGGTGGCGGCGGCGAAACCGGCGAGCGGGGCGGGCGAGAGCAGGCGGAGCCACCAGGCTTTTTGCACACTGGAGAGGCGGGCTGCCCGCGCGGTGTCATCGGCAAAGCGGGCGCTTGCGGTGATCGGTGGCACACGGCCTAACAATTTCCACACGGCATCGGACTCCCAAGAGTCGTCGGAAGGTTGGTGGTTGCGGTTCATGGCGAAGTGCGAATTGACGTGTGAGGAAACCCGCTGCTGTGCGAAAAGTTGCAATCTTTTCAGCAAAAAAGCTAGGCGTGGCGTTTTGGATTTTTCACACCCCGCGCTGGTCGCCCCAGAGTCGGATGTGGAGCCGGTCGCAAAACCGGAATTCCATGTCCCGGCAGCATTCCGCGAGCCATGGGGCGTGACGGTCCAGTTCCTCACAAGTCCGGCCCTCGGGCATCAGTAGGACGCGCTGTCGGGGGATATTGTGAGCCCCGAGGAGAGCTTTGATTTCCTCAAGATCCGCCGGTTTCGCGACGACGAATTTGAACCAGGCTTTCGGCGAGTTGGCGAAAAATGCGAGGGCTTGAGGGTGCAGTCGCAGCGTTTGCGGAATCGCCGCGTTCGAGAGTTTTGGTGAGACATTGAACTGATTCACTGCCTCGTGGAAGGCGGGTGAGGGGATGCGAGTTCCATTGGTTTCCACCTCGAATTGATGCTCCGGCTGGGCTTGGCGGATGTGTCCGATCATTGCGAGAAATTCGTCCTGTTGGAGCAAGGGCTCGCCCCCGGTGATGACGGTGCGCGGGCAATGATAGGAGAGAATTCGCCGGGCGGCGCTTGCCGGGGCGAGCTCGAAGGTGACCTCGGATTTGCGAAATTTCGCATAAGTGGGCAGGGCGTCCTTCTCATGCGGCCAAGGCGTGCCCTCGAAATTCCAGGTGTGATCCGTGTCGCACCAAACGCAGTGGAGATTGCATCGCGAGGCGCGGATGAAGACGGCAGGCAGCCCCGCGCTCACGCCCTCGCCTTGGAGGGTGTGAAAAATTTCAGGACCGTCGCCGAGTTTCGCGAGTTTCATGGACGGCCAAGAGAAACCACGAATGAACGCGGATGGACATTGATTTTTCTCCGCCCTAAAATTTCCCCCATGAGCATCATCACTGGCCGGGGGGATTCCGGCGATACCGACCTTTTATTTGGCAAACGCATCGCCAAGACATCCCTGCGCATCGAAGCTCTCGGCAATGTCGATGAACTCAACGCCGCCCTCGGCCTCGCGCGCGCGGTCGATGAAAATGCCGAAACAGTGGCAGTGATCGACGGGATCCAGAGCCGCTTGGTCGGGCTGATGGGCCAGCTCGCGACCTTGCCCGAGGACGCCGCGCATTATCTGGAAAAAAACTATGCGGTTATCACGGCAGAGGATCTCGCATGGGTCGTCGCGGTGGCCCATGCATACGAGGCAAAGGGCGTGAAATTCACCGGCTGGGCTAGACCCGGCGCGGTAGGTTCGCACGCCCGCGCCGGGCTGGACTATGCTAGGACCGTCGCACGCCGGGCGGAGCGCAGCGTGTTGATCCTTCACGAATCTGGTGAAGTTGTACCCGAGGTGGTGCGGCTCTTTTTCAACCGCCTCTCGGACCTGCTGTGGATTCTCGCGCGGAGCCGCGCCGCCTGATTGCCAAAGATTTCAAAAAGGGATTTCAAAAAGGGATTGCCAAGCCCGGATCGACTTCCTAGCTTCCCGCCCTCCAAGGGCAGGTGTCAGAGTGGTCGAATGAGCACGCTTGGAAAGCGTGTGTAGCAGCAATGTTACCGAGGGTTCGAATCCCTCCCTGTCCGCCATCTTGTTGATTTCTCCCTTGGTGACAACCTGATCATCCACGGTGACAATCTGGAGGCACTCAAGGCGCTGATGCCGCGCTACGTGGGGAAGGTGGACTTGCATCTTCATCGACCCTCTCAACAGTGGCTGTGTATGATGTGCCCGAGATTGCCGTTGCTGAAGGAACTGCTGGCTGAAAATGGAAGCTTATGGCTGACGCTGGATGATAATAAGATCCATCTAGGGTGAGGGGATCCATTTCATCACAAAAAACAACCGCAGGGCAAAATCCCCTGCGGTTGTGCCAGAAACACTGCCCATGAAAATCAGGCTTCCGCATAATTACCGATCGCCGGCTTCGGCAACGGCTTTTCCTTTTTGCGAAGAGCGCGGCGCATTTTGGTGAGCGCCGAGTTTTGAAGCTGCCGGATGCGCTCGCGGGTGACACCGAATTCGCGACCAACTTCTTCCAAAGTTAGGGCCTTGCGACCGTTCAGCCCGAAGCGCTCGTCGATGATGCGGCGCTCGCGCTCGTCCAGCACGGCGAGCAGGCCGTCCAGCTCGCCGTGGAGATTTTTATCGGTGAGCATGTCCAAGGGATTCACCGCGCGGTCATCGCTGATGACTTCGCCAAACTCGGTGGCCTCGCCCTCGTTGATCGGCGCGTCGAGCGAGGTCGGACGATAGGACGCCTGCCGAAGCAAGGCGAGCTTGCGGTGAGGGAGGCCCACTTCATCGGCGAGCTCCTCATCGGTCGGCTCGCGGCCAAGGGCTTCCGTTAGAATCGCGGCGATGCGGCGCATTTTCGCGATTTTATCGACCATGTGGACGGGCAGGCGGATGGTTTTCGATTGGTTCGCCAGCGCCCGCTTGATCGACTGCTTGATCCACCAAGCGGCGTAGGTGGAGAGTTTGCCGCCCTTTTCTGGGTCGAAGCGCTCGACGGCCTTCATCAGACCGATGTTGCCTTCGGAAATCAGATCGGTCACGGGCATGCCATAATTCGAGTAGTCTTGGGCGATTTTCACGACCAGCCGCAGGTTCGCACGGATCATGTGCGAGCGGGCCTCAGGATCACCGTTTTTGATGCGCTCGGCGAGAGCAACTTCCTCTTCAGCGGTGAGAAGAGGCGTTTTTGAAATTTCCCGCAAATAGAGCTTAAGGCTGCTGTCGGATTCGTAGGCCATGGTAGTATTGGGTTGGTTATGTATTAAACGTCGCAGGGGAGATATTATTCGTTATTTTTTCAAATGTCATGCATTGTGGATACATTGCGAATACTCAAAATCAATTCGAAATGCAAGCCCTAAGCGACATTGTATAATAAGCAATTCGTGTGCCCGGACATTTTGGATCACAAGTCGCTGATTTTCAGTGAAATTTATTTTGCACGCTGTGACAAAATGCACGATACTTGCATTTTACGCACGCCGTGAGCCATTTTGGCACATCCCGGATTCGACATGTGCCGCCCACCACCTCAGTTTCCGCCTGTGTTCGATGCCCTGTATCCCATCGCCCGGTCCGGCTTGTTCCGCCTAGACGCCGAAGTGGCTCACCACTTGAGCCTGACCGCTCTCCGACTCGCAGAAAAATCCGGACTGCTCGCACGGGTCTCACCCGCTGCGGAGTTCGTCGCGCCGATGGAGGTGATGGGGCTGAAATTTCCCAACCGCATCGGCCTCGCAGCCGGACTGGATAAGGCCGGCAATACCATCGACGCACTCGGGCGATTGGGCTTCGGCTGCATCGAAATCGGCACCATCACCCCGCGTCCCCAGGCGGGCAATCCCAAGCCCAGGTTGTTCCGCTTGCTGGATCACGAGGCGATCATCAACCGCATGGGCTTCAATAATCCGGGCATCACCGCAGGCGTGGAAAACGTCAGCCGGGCGAGGTCGTTCACCGGCATCGTTGGTTTCAACATCGGCAAAAACAAGGACACGCCCAATGAAAATGCCGCGTCGGACTACCTGACCTGCCTGCAACAAGCCTACCCGGTGGCGGATTACGTCGCGGTGAATCTATCATCTCCTAACACTCCCGGACTGCGCGATTTACAAGGCCCGGAAGCCAGCGCTAGGCTGTTAGGAACGCTCAAACAGGAGCAGCAAAAACTCGCCACCGAGCACGGCAAACATGTCCCCCTCTTGTTCAAAGTCGCCCCGGATCTCGATGAACTGCAGATCCGCGAACTCTCACAGGTCTTTCTCGCTGGCGGGCTGGACGGCCTGATCGCCACAAATACCACGCTGGATCGGGATAAAGTGGCCACCCACCCTCGCGCCTCGGAGGCGGGTGGACTGTCCGGGCGTCCCGTGTTTGAAAAAAGCACGGCGGTGCTCGCGGCCTTTTCCAGTCACCTTGGAACCCGCATTCCCATCATCGGCGTGGGCGGGATTTCCTCACTGGATGACGCGCGGGCAAAACTCCAAGCAGGCGCGACTTTGGTGCAGATTTACACCTCATTGATCTATCAGGGGCCAAAACTTGTTAGGGAACTGGCGCGAGCGCTTTGACGCGGCCAATGTGCGCAGAGGCGGCTTGAAAAAAGGGGGATAGGCTTCCAGCCTGTCTCGGAGGACGGGCATCTTGCCCGCCTTTACCAACATGATCTAGGCTGGAAGCCCGAATTCCATCACAGCCAAGATGGCTATTCTCCATTTTTCATTTGAAATGTTCCTATGAACACTTTAAATTTCATGCATGGACTCCTCGCAACCCAAACTTCTCGACCGCTTCACCGCCGCCATGCACATGCGCGGCTGGTCTCCCCGCACGATTGAAGCGTATGTTGGTTGGTCTCGTCGCTTCATTCTTTTCCATGGCAAGCAACACCCTGTGGCCCTCGGTCCTGCCGCCATTGAGCCATTCCTTTCCCATCTCGCCACCGACCGGAATGTGGCTCCCTCCACCCAAAATCAGGCGCTCAACGCCCTCATCTCACTCTACCGCGACTTCCTCCAAATCCCCGTGCCCGATCTCGAATACCTCCGGGCAAAACGACCCAAACGCCTTCCTGTCGTCTTCACCAAGGAAGAAATCCGCCGCCTGTTTCAGAACTTGGACGGCCTTCCTCTCCTCATGGCCCGCCTCCTCTACGGCACCGGCATGCGCCTCAACGAAATGCTCACTCTCCGCGTCAAGGACATCGACTTCTCCGCAGGCACCATCCTCA
>JAYVNM010000054.1:0-17556 GCA_043758445.1 Akkermansiaceae bacterium
CTTTGAGCGAGGCGGCGGTTGGCTGATTCGGTTGGTGATGGAGCGGTCGGTTTTTATCCGCTTAGGAGGAGTTCGGCTTCGTCTGGTAGGCCTGGAAGCCACTTCCCGCCCAGCCAGCGCCTGAGCAAACGGGTCAAAAGCAGGGTCCAGCGTTGATTGAGCGGATATCACGGTCACCAGAGCTTCCATGACCTTGCTATGACGTCACTTGCCGCGTTTTGGCGAGCTTTCCATTTTCCTCTTTAGGTTAAGAACAGTGGCACCGGCCAGACGCTATATGCCGCTTGGTCCGGTGGTGCGGCGTTTGCTGAAGATGCCAACGGCGACGGCGTCAAGAACGGCCTCGCCTGGTTGCTTGGGGCATCGAGTCCATCCGCTTCCATCCCGGGAGGCCGCCTTTTAACAGCAAAAAAACAGCCCGGCGTTTCCACCGGGCTGATTTGAAAAGCGAGAATCCGCAGCGGTTCAGATAATTCCGGCTTTCTTGAGCGTCACGAAGGCACCATTTTTGTTGATAGTCTTCAAAGCACGGCAGCTCAACTTGAGCTTCACGAACTTGGCCAGTTCCGGCACCCAGATGCGCTTGGTTTGGAGATTTGGGGAAATGGTGCGCTTAACGACCTTGGTGACGTGACGACCGATTCCGCCCTTTTTCTTGGCCAAACCTGAACGGTGGATCTTGCCGCCGGAGCGGACGCGGGTTCCTCGAATACTGCAAATGCGTGCCATAGTAAAAATTTGGTGGGGTTGCGGGACGCGGAGAATGGCCGTGAGAACCGACCCGTCAAGCTGAATCCTGACAATTTCCATCTAATATCGCTTCAAATGGTTTCTGCGGAGTTGGTCGATCCATGACTCGATGTCCTTGAAAATGACCTCTTTTTGCGCATCATACATGAGCAAATGGTAGGCTTGCGGGTAATTGTGATAGATTTTTGAAACCCCCGCCGGGATGCGCGCGACGAAGCCCCGGAGGTCGGAATCATTGTTGAAATAATCCTTTCCGCCATGCAGGACAAGGATCGGCGAACGGAATGCGGTGGCGCAATCGTTCATGCTGTCGATGTGGCGGGCCAGTGTGCCAATCAGGCGGAGGGTGTATTTATCGACATTATAAGAGTTGGTTTTCATCTGCTCGGTGTGATGGGAGGTCTGGGTCATTTGCACGTCTTGGCCACCAGCGAGGGTTTCCAAGGAAATGCGGGCCAGCGGCAGGGTAGTGGCGGCTATTTGCACCAACCCGGGCGTCCATGCGGGAATGTCATCGCGGAAACGGACGATCGGCGAAGACAGGATGAGGCCGTCGCAGGGTGGGGAGCCGGTGGGTGATTCGCGCCAAGAATGGGCGGCGATGAGTGCCCCCATGCTCTCGCCGAACCAGACAATTTTCGCGCGCGGATGCCGCTCCTGCACGAGCTGGGTGAAGGCGAATAAATCGCGATACCAGTCCTTCGGATCGCCGATGTCACCCCGGCGCGTGCGGATCGGGTCGCTGCCTTGGCCTCGCACTTCATAGGCGTAGAGGCCGGTCTGTGGCTGATATTGGAGCAGGTGGTTGCCAAGATTGGCGTAGTCGATGGCTGCGCCGCAGAAACCGTGAATGCCGATGATGACCACGTCCTGCGCAGTGGTTTCAGAAATCCACTTGCGGTAGCCGAAGATATCGCTCTTCGCCGACGATGCGTTCGGGTGATTGACCAGCGTGTATTGGGGGGCGCAGGCGGCCACCATGAGCGCCGCCAGGCAGGCAACGATTCTGGGGATGATGGTTGCTTGCATACGGGTCACAGTCAGAATTTCGCAGAATTTGAAAATTGTGCAATCCCGGAACCGGACCACTAAAATAGCCGGGCATTTCAAAGAAATTAAATTCCCTTCCGGTGGATTCGGTATATGAATGCGGGAAATTTCTAACTCCACTTTCATGAAAAATTTCATCACCAGAATCACCGTCACCTTGGCCCTCACCCTAGCTGCTTCCGCCGCCCCCCGGCTGGTCGTTTCCACGCCCTCGCTGGTCCCCGAATCGCAACTCGACCTCGTGCTCGATTCGCCCGTGGTCGAAACTTCTGAGCTTGGAAAAATCGTCGATAACACCTGGTTAGAAATTCAACCCGCAGTCCCCGGCAAGCTGCTGTGGAAGGCGCAAAATATCGCGCAATTCCTCCCCGACCAGGCCCCGCGCATCGGCGCGAGCTACACCTTTTCGATTCCCAAAAATCGCAACTATCTCGACAACTCCACTGTTCCCGCCGGGAAATTCGCCACGCTAGAAAGCGAGCCCTTCCGCATCATCGCCTCGAACGCACCGAACCGCTGGTCGTCAGACTACTCACCATCCACCAGCGAGTGGTTGATCATCTTCAATGACGCTGTCGATCCCGCTACCGCAGCGAATTTCGTCTCCTTCACTTCGAAAGCCGGCCAACGCGTCGCCGCCCGGCTGGAGCGTGCCACCGTCGCCCGGGCTGGCTACTATGCGAATAGTTACAAACCCTGGGCCGCCAGATTTGCGAAAGCCCCCGCTGCCGAAACCACTCCGGAAACTATCCTTGAACACATCCTCATCGCCACGCCCTTGTCACCGCTTCCCGTTGGCGATGGCTGGGGCGTCTCATTGCTGAAAGGACTCCCGAATCAAGCCGCCAACGCCCGCACCACGGAAGACAGCACCTACGAAATCGGCAAGGTCGAGCCATTCCGCGTCGCCAAGATTGAGCCCTATCAGTCTCCCGGCGAGCCGCGTGAAATAGTGATCAGTTTCAACCAACCTGTCCCTAAATCGCTGCCGGTAGATTTCCTCGCAAAATGCATCGAGATGACTCCCCGACCGGACAATCTCAGCGCCAAAGCCGAAGGCAGCGAAATTCGGTTAGCGGGTGACTTCAGTAATCAGGACAAATGCACCATCACCTTCAGGCCACCCTTCATCTCCACCGGCGGACTCGATCTTCAGGAGCCTTTCACCAAAGATGTTAGTTTCGGGCACTTTTTCCCGACCCTCTCCTTTCCATCGCAAGACCAAGCCCAACTCGCGAATGGCTCCCGCCAATACCGGATGCTGACGCTCAATCTGGAAAGCGTCCACCTCCGCATCAAGAAGCTCTCAGATACCGACTTAGTCCGCGCCTTCCAAGGTTACCGGAATGTCACTGGAAATGGACCTAACGGCGATCCAATCGCACCCACGATCAACCTCCCCTACCCGCTGATCGTCGGCGAACCCGTAGCAGACCGGGAAATCGTTCTCGATAACCCCATCGATACGATAAAAATTGTGAACCTCGATTGGAATGAACTCCTGCCGAAAGATCAGCGTGCTGGCACCTATTTCATCGAGGCCGTTGGTAAAAACCATTCTGGCTACGATGGCAAAGGACTCGCTCCGACCACCCAGGCGATCATCCAACTCACCGACATCGGTCTCGCATGGAAGTTCACCCGTAATGAGGCGCTCATCTACGCGTTCTCGTGCGACAACGGCAAGCCGCTGGTAGGTGTAAAAATCGACGTCTTCGGTGAAGATGCTCTTGCGATGCAGCCATCCGCCACTACCGACGCCTCCGGCATCGTGACCCTGCCGCGCTCCGCCGCCGCCCGCCACCTCCGTGCGTCGCTCGGCAAAGACACCTACCTAACAGCCTTCGATTCGTCACTAAGCGCAGTCGGCCTCTGGCATTTCCCGATCCGTTATTCATGGGAAAAAACCGCCGAGATCACGCGCAAGGCGTTCCTTTTCACCGACCGCTCGCTCTACCGTCCCGGCGAAACGGTCCGCCTCAAAGGGATCATCCGCAACTTGCATGGAAATGCGATCGAAGCCTCGAAACCAAGCCCTGCCCGCATCGTCATCATCGACCCGACCGAGAAGGAAATCCACTCCAGCCCGGTAACGATTTCTGAGGCAGGCTCCTTCGATTTCACCTACACCCTGCCGGTCGGCAAAACCGGCACCCACAGTATCCGCCTAGAATATCCCGAGGATCTCGCCCAAGCGGAGAAGCTTGAAGAACAATGGGAAAAACAGGAGGCTCTGCTCGCCAGTGGTCGCTTCGAGCTGCCCCTCCGCGTCGAGGAGTTCCGCCGCAATGCCTTCGAGGTCACCCAAACCATCGCCACTCCGGCATGCGGTGCTGCTTCCATTTCCGCTGATCTCTCCGCGAAATACTATCAAGGCCAACCCGTCGCCGCAGGCCGGGTCAAACATTTCAGCCGCGTCACCGCGCAAAACCCCTACCCCGAGCGCTTCCGGGATTTTCTTTTTGGGAACCACCGCACGGATGATTGGAGCTATTGGTATCACTACTTCGGCTATCGCTCGGATGAGGGGGAAGACTCTAGCAACCCCGCTTCCCAAATCCAAGGCGAGGCACTGCTCTCCGCCGATGGCAAGACCTCGCTCTCCGTCGCCATCCCACAGGCGGAATTCCCCACTGCTCGCGAAGTTACGATTTCCTCCGAAGTCACCGATGCGAACAACCAGACACTAACATCCACCGCCGCGACCACCGTTCATCCGGCATCCGTTTACATCGGCGTTTCAAGAAATGACAAACTCGTCCGTGTCGGCGAGTCGGTGCCCATGCGAATCGTCGCCACCGACACTAACGGCGGCCCCTTTCCCGGAGCCGTCAAAGTCACCGCGACTCTAACACGCGAGGTAAATGCCGCCGTCAAATCCCGCACCGACTCCGGCGCGACCACCACCCGCAACGACGTCACCGAGGAAACCGTCGTCACCTCCGAGCTCACACTCGATCCCGCGGCATCGGCCGGCCAGGGCACGGCCTTCTCCGTCACTCCGAAATCGAATGGCCTGCATTTTCTCACCATCCGCGGCACCGATCCCGAAGGACGCGCATTCGCCACCGTCACTTATTTCAACGTCTATGGCACCAAGGAATATCCATGGCTTTACGAAGATGGCCTGCGGGTGAAACTCGTTGCCGAGAAAAAATCCTATCAACCGGGTGAAACCGCCCGTGTCCTTGTGCTCTCGCCCATCGAAGGCACCGCGCTCGTCACCGTGGAGCGCGAAAAAGTCCTGCGCTCATTCCAAGTCCAACTCAAGGCCGACAAGCCGGTCATTGAAATCCCTCTAACGGCTGATGATGCGCCTAACGCTTTTGTCTCCATCCTCATCGTCAAAGGCGCGAAGGAATCCGCCCGCGATCACAAGGAACCGCAACTCCGGCTCGGCTATTGCGAGTTGATCGTGGAAAACCTTCGCGACAAACTCGCCGTCAGCCTGGATGTCCCGCCCTCCTGCCGCCCCGGCGATGACATCACCCTCAACGGCACCGTCATGCTCGCCAATGGCCAGCCCGCCGCCCACGCCGAGGTCACTTTGTATGCCGAAGATGAAGGCACGCTCGCCGTCATGGGTTACGAAACTCCCGAGCCCATGGACTACTTCTACAAACCCCGGAACCTCGAAGTGGACACTGGCACCTCGTTTGAAACCTTCATCTCCGAAGACCCGGAAAAACAGAATTTCTCTAACAAAGGATTCTCCATCGGCGGCGGCGGCGATTTCAGTAAACTCGCCGATCTGCTGCGTAAAAATTTCGACCCCTGCGCTACTTGGGCTCCCGCACTCGTCACCGATGCCAACGGGAAATTCACCCACACCTTCAAGTTCCCGGACACCCTCACCCGTTACCGCATCATCGCTGTCGCCCATCAAGACGCCGCCCGTTTCGGCCATGATGAGTCGTCCATCGTCGTCAAAAAAGACCTGATGCTCGAAGCCAAAACTCCGCGTTTTGCCAATCAAGCGGACACCTTCAATGCCCAAGTTCTTGTCCAGAATGCCTCCAGCTTCAGCGGCACTTGGGAAATCAAATTCAATAGCGGCAGCGGTCCCGAGACTCCCTGCGCCGTCGCCCTCGGAGCCACCACCGAGACCGTCACCCTCGCTCCCGGCGCATCCACCACCGTCGTCTTCCCGACCCGCGCGGACAATACCGGTGAAGCGGTCTTATCCTTCCAAGCAATTCCCGTTTCACTCAGCAACGCCAACCTAACACCCAAGCTGAAACACGATCTATCAGACGCCGTCGAATCCCGCTTCCCCATCCAATACCCGATGCCCCTGCTGCGTCAAACCAAGCTCGTCATGTTCAACAAACCCGGCGTGAAACAAAACCTCCGCGACCAGCTCGATGGCAGATTGCTAGACGGCACCGGCGAGATCGAACTGGAGTTTTCCCGCTCCCCCCTCATCGAAGCGGCAGGCTCCGTCGATTTCCTGCTGCACTATCCCTATGGCTGCCTCGAGCAGACCACCTCCTCGCTCATCCCATGGCTCACCGTGGAAGAACTCGCTCCCGTCATTCCCCGCTTCGCGAAAATTGATAGGAAAAAAGTCACCACCGCCATCCAGGCCGGAGCCGACCGCCTGCTCTCCATGCAACTCCCTGACGGGTCGTTCGCTTATTGGCCCGGCGGCAAGGAGTCCGTGCCGTGGGCCACCGCCTACGCCGGGATGGGGCTCATTCTCGCCAAGGAAAAAGGCGCGAACATCCCGGATTCCGCCATCGAGTCGCTCACTAAGAACCTCATCGAAAGCCTCCGTGGCATCGCTAAGGAAAAGTCCGCCAACGCCCTCGAAAGCCACACCCGCGCACTCTTCGTTCTCGCACTTGGCGGATCACCGCAGCCCGCCTATCGCAACCTGTTAGTTGATCGCATCACCGAGCTGACCCCCGCTGCCCGTTGCCTGCTCGCCACCGCCATCGCAGCAGAGGAGAGAGACAACAAGGCCAATCTAACTATCGCCAAATCCATGCTTACCTCCAAGGTTCCATTCAAGTTGAAAAATGATGATTGGATGCCGTGGTCCGCCGATGAAGCATACAGCCTCATCGCTTGGCTGGCCGTCGCTCCCGATAGCCCGGAGCCGACCAAAGCCCTTGACCGTATGCTCCACGAGCGCAATCCCTACGGCGCATGGCGCACCACCTGGGTCAACGGTTGGAGCCTGCTCGGCATGGCGGAATACGCAAAAAAACAAAAGCTCAGCGATACCCCGGTCACCCTCGCCTTCGAGAACGGCAAAGGCACAGAGACTATCACCCTCACCGCAGAGCAACCCACCGCCACCCGCATTTTCAAGCTCACTCCCGATCTCAAGCTCGCCCTCAGCGCCGATAACAGCGCTTGTGTCCGCATGAAGATCGCCGCCAAGCCGCAAATCGCACCCACCCAGCCGGTGGCGAAAAACGGCCTGTCCATCGACCGGATATACGAACGCATCAACGCTAACGGTTCCGCCACGATCCTCACCGAGCCACAGCTTGGCGACCTCATCCGTGTCTCCCTCCGAGTCACCCTGCCCACAGACAACTCACGCTACCTTGTGATCGAAGACCCGCTGCCATCCATTTTTGAAACCGTGAACACCGAGTTCAAATCCCAGCGCGCCGCAGTCGGTATCAGCACCAGCGAGAACGATTGGCGAGTCAGTCACTCCGAGCTCCGCACCGACCGCGCCTCGTTTTTTCTCGATGAGGTCTGGCACAAGGGCACCTACACCCTCACCTACCTCGCCCGTTGCACCGTCGCCGGCCAAGCCACCGCCCCGCCCGCCAAGGTCGAGTCGATGTATGACCCGGAAAATTTCGCCCTCTCCGCCTCGCGCGCATTCACAACGAAGTGACATCTCAATTCCGCGCTTCAGTTCACCTTACCGCAAGCGTCATTTTATCTGTGGAAAATGGTATCAGTCTTCGCGACAGGCGTTTTCGGCCCATGCTGCCGCACGTCTCATCCCGCAGTTCAGCACTTCGCGGATTGTCCGATGACCATCGGTTGCTCACGCCGCGACAATGATTGTCACTTTCTGAAAAAAGGTGACAGCGATTGATTTTTATTGGTGTATTCTGGGTGACTCGTCGTATTCTCCGCGCCGTGAGCACCACCAGTTTTCTCCTCTCCGAGCTCCTCAAGGACTCAAATTACAAGCTAACCCAGTTCACCGAGGCGCAGATCGCGAGCTTCGAGGAATCCATCTTCCTCAAGGAAATTCGCGGCAAGGAATCTCCCTACATCCACTGCCTCTCTCGGGAAAAGGAAATCAAACTCACCCCTGAGGAAGCCGTCCGCCAGCTCTACCTCCGCGTCCTCCACTTCGACTACGGCTACCCGCTCGACCGCATCCAGCTCGAATACTCCGTTAGCTTCGGTCGCGAGAAAAAGCGCGCGGACATCGCCATCACCGATAAGGACGACCCGCGTTCGATCTACCTGCTCGTCGAGCTGAAGAAACCCAAGCTCAAGGACGGCAAGGAACAGCTCAAATCCTACTGCCATGCCACCGGCGCGCCCATCGGCGTCTGGACCAATGGCGACTCCATTTCCTACTACCACCGCAAGGACCCAAACTACTTTGAGGATCTTCCCGGCATCCCCCGCGCCACGGAAAAACTCTCCGACATCCTCACCGAGCGCTGGACCATCGCCGACCTCGTCAAGAAGGACAAACTCGTCAACGAGCGCAAGTCCCTCAAGGATCTCATCCTCGAAATGGAGGACGAGGTGCTCGCCAACGCGGGCGTCGATGTCTTCGAGGAGCTCTTCAAGCTCATCTTCACCAAGCTCTTCGACGAGATGGCCTCCGGTCGCGACAAGAAACGCCACCTCGAATTCCGCAACTACGGCGATACCGAAAGCGAACTGAAAGCCAAGATCACCGATCTCTTCACCCGCGCCAAAGCGAAATGGGAGGGCGTCTTCAGCCCGGATTCCAAGATCGAACTCACCGCCTCCCACCTCTCTATCTGTGTTTCCTCGCTCCAGGATGTGAAACTCTTCAACTCGAACCTTGATGTCGTGGACGAGGCCTTTGAATACCTCATCAATAAATCAAGCAAGGGCGAGAAAGGCCAATACTTCACCCCCCGCTACGCCATCGACATGTGCGTGAAAATGCTCGATCCCAAGGAAACGGAAACCCTGATCGACACCGCCGCCGGCTCCTGCGGATTTCCCGTCCATAGCATCTTCCACGTCTGGCAGAAAATCCTCGCCGACACGGGCCTGCCGAAAAGCCACCTCTTCACCGCAGAGGAAAAACCCTCCCGCTGCACCGACTACGTCAACGACAAGGTCTTCGCCATCGACTTCGACGAGCGCGCCGTCCGCGTATCCCGCACGCTCAATCTCATCGCCGGGGACGGGCAGACCAACGTGCTCCACCTCAACACCTTGGACTGGGAACGCTGGGACGAGAAAACCAAGGACGAGGACTGGATCGACACCTACGGCCCAGGCTGGAAGAAGCTGAAAAAACTCCGACGCACCCCCACCAGCGACCATCATTTCTCCTTCGACGTCCTCATGGCGAATCCGCCTTTCGCCGGAGATATCAAGGAATCCCGCATCCTCTCAAAATACGAACTCGGCAAAAAATCCAGCGGTAGCTATCAGACTAAGGTTGGCCGCGACCTACTCTTCATCGAGCGCAACCTCGACTTCCTGAAACCCGGCGGACGCATGGCCGTCGTCCTGCCGCAGGGCCGCTTCAACAATTCCTCGGACAAACAACTCCGCGAATACATCGCCGGGCACTGCCGCATCCTCGCCGTCGTCGGCCTGCATGGCAATGTCTTCAAGCCTCACACCGGCACCAAGACCTCCGTCCTCATCGTCCAGAAATGGGATGCCAAGCTCTGTCCGAAGAAAGACGACTACCCGATCTTCTTCGCCACCATGCAGGAACCGTCCAAGGACAACTCCGGCGAAAAAATCTTCCTCAAGAAAAAGGATCTCCCCGCCAAAAAGGAACCCGTTAGAAAAAACATCGCGGCCGATGTCGTGAACACCTACGACGCCACGCCGATGGACCTCGACGAATACGTGCTCGATTCCCACGGCCACCTCATCGTCAAGCACGACCTCTTCAGCCACGAAGGCATCACCGGTGACGGCATCGCCGAAGCCTTCCAGGAATTCGCCAAACGGGAGGGCCTTTCGTTCGCGCCGGGAAAAAGGTAAGCCCCTTCAACAAAGCCAAATACGAGGCTTTGTTGGAGGGGCTGGATTGTAACGAAGTTAATTTCGCCAGCATAGTTTCAGAATCGATTAAAATGAGAATCGATTCTGGCTACTATTCAAAAAGGCATATCGTTGCTCAAAACCTGGTAGAATCTCACCCCCGAGGTTGCACCACACTTGGAGAAATCACAAAAACTCTCAGAAAAGGCATTTTTGACATTAAGTCTGATACCTACTTGGAAGAAGGAATTCCTTTTGTTCGAATATCAAATCTCAAAGACTGCATCATTAGTGAGTCTAGCCTAGCGTACATTTCACGCGAAGCTCACAACGAGGAATCAAAAACAGCCCTTAAGAAGAACGACTTTATTCTTTCCAAAACCGCCTATGCTGCGGCCTCTCTAGTAACTGTAGATGAGTGCAACGTAAGTCAGGATACAATAGCATGTGTATTGTCGAGCCAAGGCAAGAAGACCTTTTCAAGTGCCTTCATTGTCGTTTATTTGAACAGCCGCTTTGGGTTGGCATTAACATCACGGATGTTCCAAGGAAACGTTCAGCTCCATCTTTCGCTTCCAGACGCCTTCCTGATCCCGGTGCCAATTCTTAGCAGTGCTTTCCAGGGAGCTATTGAACGGATCTTTGACCGATCAGTCACTACTAGATCTGAATCCAAATCTCTTTTCGAAAAAGCTGAACAGGTTTTGCTTGCCGCCATCAAGCTTGAAGAGTGGCAGCCACCAACTCCACTGACTTACGAAGCTCGTGCGAGCGAAGTATTTCTATCAGACCGTTTGGACGCAGAATTTTTCCAGCCCCGTATCAAGGAACTCTATCAACTACTCGGCGACAAATCCCAATGCGTCCGCGATGTTGCAGATCTCAGGCAAGACCGTTTCAACGGCACTAAGAACCTCTTCAACTATCTCGAAATCGGCGCGGTCTCGACGGACGGAATCATCGCCGATTCGATCATTGAGGGCGACGAAGCCCCTAGCCGGGCGACTTGGCACGTCGAGCGCGGAGACGTGCTCACCAGCACCGTCCGTCCGATTCGCGGATTGACTGCGATCATCGAGGACTCGCAACACGGCTCCGTGGCCTCATCCGGCTTCGCCGTTCTCACACCCAAAGGCATCTCGCCGGAGCTTCTCTTGTGCTATCTCAAACTGCCGCAGATTTGCGAACTCATGGACTTGCACACCAGCGCCTCCATGTATCCGGCGATTTCTGTTGCCGACATTCTCGGACTACCATTCAAACATCCGGGAAAGAAAGCCGAGGAGAAGATCATTTCGCTGATTCAAGAAGCCCGGGCCAAACGTGCCAACTCCAAATCCCTGCTCGAACGCGCCAAGCGCGCCGTCGAGATCGCCATCGAAGAGAGCGAGGAAACCGCACTCGCCTACCTCGACGGCAAGCACTACCTCGCCGATGAATTGCTGCCCAAGCTCTTCAGCCCAAACCGCCACTACATCGACCTCGCCACCGTCCAGCGCACCATCGAGGCCGAGGCGTTGGTGTATGAAGCCACCACCATCAACCGCTATCTTCACGAGTGGACCCGCGAGGGCCGCATCCACGATGCCGGGCGCGGCTGGTATTCCAACCTGCCCCATGCCTTCCAACCCAATCTGGAAACACCACCGCTGCCGGAGCTTGAAAAACTCCTCAGGAAGCGTTTCCCGCTGTTGGAATTCACCGTCTGGAGCACGCGCCAACTCACCACCTTTTTCCATCACTACGCCGCCCGCCACGCCACGTTTCTCATGGTGGACCGCGATGCCATGGAATCCGTGGCGGATGCCCTAACAAAATCCGGTCACCACGTCGCCATTCACCCGCTCGGCGATGCGGCGAAAAACTTCGCCCTCACCCAAGACGAGACCATTATCCTCCGCCCGCGCCTCAGCAGCGACCACAAGGAGACCCACGCCCCCATCGAGCAAATGCTCGTGGACCTCCACCACGAAATCCAGAAACTTGGCATCTTCGAACTCGCCGAATTCCAACGCATATTCGAGAACCTCTCGAACCGCTACCGCCTCAACATTCCCGCCCTCAAACGCTACGCCGAACGCCGTAAAACCGACTCCAACGAACTCCTCAAACTCGGCGGCATCATCTAGCAAAACTTATGATCCCACCAGACCGCCACACCCGGGAATGGATCACCGCGCAGCAGGCGCGCCTCGGCATGGCGGACCCGATCATCCTGGAAAAAGCGATCTTCGCGCTGACCTTGCTCGATTTGTTAGCCCAAACTGATCTCGACTTTGTGTTCAAAGGCGGCACAGCCCTCCTGCTCCACCTTCCACAACCGAATCGTCTCTCCATCGATATCGACATCGTCTGCAACGAATCGAAGCCAGACTTCGAATCCGCACTCGGCGCACTCCTCAGCCAAAGCCCCTTCCTCCGCTGGGACGAACAAACCCGTGGCGAGCGCGGGCTTCCCGGCCGCCGCCACTACCGTTTCCATTTCCAATCTCCCACGCAGGGTCAGGAAACGCACATTCTGCTCGATGTTGTCACCGAGCCAAACGTGCTCATGCACCTCATTGAACTTCCGGTAAATACCGCCTTTCTGGAAATCGCCGATCCTATCGCGGTGAGAACCCCACGTTTGGAATCCTTGCTTGCCGACAAGCTCACCGCCTTCGCACCCGGCACCATCGGCGTTCCCCTGAACGCCCAATTCAGTCAGCAAGTGATCAAACAACTTTTCGATATCGCCCAACTTTACGACCACACCCGTGAGATTTCCATCTTGGCCGACGACAATCGACACGCCTTCCAAGCGGAAGCTCGCTACCGTGGATACACCGGTTCCTATTCCGACTACCTCGACGATGTGATCCAAGCTGCCTTCCAACTTTGCGCACTTGATATAAAAGGCGCACCCAAAGATCGCGAAGAAGAAAACCGCCTCTACCGCCGCGGCATCGTCCAACTTGGCAACCATCTGGTCTCCGCGTCATTCCGGCTTCCTGAGGCCAAGATCGCCGCAGCCAAGGCAGCGAGGCTCGCCATGATCCTCAAGACCGGGGCCTTTGAATTGCCACTCCCGGCGTTCGATCCGGCTTTGGCAATGGACCTCCGGGAACGCAACCTCGAAGGGCCGTTTGCCTGCCTTAACCGACTCAAGAGTTTCGCGCCGGAAGTTTTTTTCTATTGGATCTGATTACATTTTACGTCGATCAGGGCAACCCGAGAAGCCGTAACGCGCGCCCTGCCAGATCCACCGCCCCGCCCGCCAAGGTCGAGTCGATGTATGACCCAGAAAATTTCGCCCTCTCCGCCTCGCGCGCATTCACGACGAAGTGACATCTCACTCTGAACCATCTTTGCAATTGCCAAGCCGCCGCCGCTTTGCTCACTTACCCCCGCCATGGCCAATCCGACTAACGTACTTTCCAGCGGAATCGAAATTATCGGTTCCATCCGCTTCTCCAACGACATGATCATCGACGGCAAAATCGACGGTGAAATCACCTCAGAAAAAGGCCGCGTGACCATCGGTGAAAACGCCGTCATCAAGGGCGACGTGACCGCTGGCGAAGTGAAAATTTACGGCAAAGTGGAGGGGAAAATCACCTCGCAGCGCTGCGAACTCAAGGATAAGTCCAAAATCAACGGCGACATCAAATCCAAAGTGTTCTCAATGGAGGAAGGCGCCCAGCTCTCTGGGCGCACCGACATCGGCGGCTGATTCAGCGGCCCTCCCAACGCTCCTCCTGGTGCTCGGCGGACTTCGGCTCAAGGTGGGAAATCACCCGGCCATCCGGGTGGAGCAATTCCGCGATCTTGGCTTCGATTTCAGTCGCGGCCTCGTGAGCCTCACCCACCGGCAGTCGGTCATCGAAGACGAGGTGAAATTCGACCCAATGAGTTCTTCCCGAGTGGCGGTGGCGTAAATTGTGATAGGCTAGGCTACGCAGCTTCATTTCACGATCCAGCAGTTCACGGATTTGTTTTTCCGCCGCCGGATCGCTTTCATCCAACAATCCCCCAAGACTCTCGCGAATGAGTTTGTAGCCGACGCGCTGGATATTGATCGCCGCTAACATCGCCGCGATGGGATCCCACCAAACCCAGCCGGAAAATTGATAGAGCCCCAGCGCGACCAGCACCGCGATGCTCGACCAAACATCCGTTAGCACATGCTCGCCATTGGCCCGCAGCAGAGGCGAACCACTGCGTTTCCCTACCGCAAGTAAGGACAAACCCAGCACCAAATTGACTCCCGCAGCGGCAGCCGTAACCGCCACCCCGAAGCTAAGATTTTCGATTTTCACCCCGAAAATGATTTGCCGCACCGCCTCGTAGAAAATCAATAGAGCAGCCGCTGAGATCATCGCTCCCTCAAAACCCGCCGATAGAAAAGCCACCTTGTCGTGCCCGTAGTGATGCGTCTCGTCCGCAGGCTTGTGGACCAGTCGCAGCGCCCAAGCCGCGAATGCCACTGCTAACAGGTGAACCACCGACTCTGCCGCATCCGAATAGATGGCCGTAGAACCGGTGACAATGGCCGCCGTCACTTTAGCCCCGAGCAGCACGATGGCCGCCGCCAGCGACCAATTCATCACTTTTTTTTGTTCTTCGTAATCCGCCACACCCGAGTTTGCACGCCTCACCCATGATGGCAATCCTCCCGTTGTCAGGACCCGCGCAGAATTTGTGAATGATAAACCGCGTGTTACCGATCACCAAGCGCGCCATCCCCACGCAGGAGGGAAAATCCAAGGAGCGTGGCCATCTTGCCCACGTTTCATCGAGCCATCCCCACGCGGGTGGGGAAATCTTTTCAAATTGTCCCTTGGCGTTCTTCGTGTGCGGGCCATCCCCACGCGGGTGGGGAAATCCAGTCCGCGAAAGCGCCAATCCGCGAATAAGGCGGGCCATCCCCACGCGGGTGGGGAAATCGATACCAGCAACGGCAGCGTCAAAAACGATGAAGCCATGGCACAAGTCATGGATGAACTGCTTCGCGTCAGCAAAGGCCCATCATCCGCCGACCAAAACCCATACGACCGCGAACTCACTGCCGAGGAAGACCGGCAAAGCGGAGCATTCAACGATGCCAACCAATTTGCAGACGGACGGGCAGACATCATGCCGGGAGATATGGATGTTGGCGGTACCTTGATGATGGGCGGTGAATCATTGAAGTTGATCGGAAAAGGCGATGAGATGGCGACCTTCGAGGACGGTCCTAAATACGGAACCCAGCGCGTGCCATTGGATCATTCCTTGTGGTTCGATGTTGATGATAGCCCGTTCTTGCCAGAGGAAGATGCGGCGGCGGAAAGTATCGTTGACGACGCTGAAATTCAAGGTTATGAATCAGCCGATGAACTTATCGACCAAACAATCGGAGTCGAAAACTCAGGAAATCCTGCGGACTTATCCGAGGGAAAAACTGGGCCGGTTGCGGGCGGCGTGCCGGATGATCGAGGCGCGTCGGCGCAAGGCGAAGGCGGAAGCGAAGTAGCAAAGCCTTCGTTCTACCTCAATGGGGATCGCGCCGAATACACCGGCGAAACGACCGAGCTTGCTGGCGCAACTTTATACGTCGGTAAGATGGTTGAAGGCCATCGAAAGGGTGAAGCGGTAGTCACTCAAACCCGGCCCGATGGAACATCGCCCAACGACGGGAAATTTACCGCCGCATGGCACAAGCAGCAGGAGGAATTCAAGCGGCTAAAAGAAAATCAAGACTCCGAAGCTGCCGCTGCATCCAAGCGCATCGGCGACATGTTCGGGACGAAGAAGCCGCCCGCGTCCAAGATGGACGTAAAGAACGCGGATTCCCGCGAGTTGTTCGCCGACGATGGCGGATTCCAACTCGGTCAGGACAACACCGTTGACGGAGCAAAGATCGTTGCAGAGCGTAAGGCGAAGGAAGACGCCAAGGCCGCGCAGGACGCCGCGCAGGGCGATATGTTCGCCAAGCCTGTTGATGCCCCCCTCACGCCCGAGGAGCAAGCCCTAGCCGACTCGCTTAAGGGGCTGTTCTCCTCGCCCTCCCGCGAGAGCGAGTCCGATGACCTGTTCGCCCCGGAAGACCTGAAATCGCCCGAACTCGCCAAGGTGAAGATGGAAGGAACCAAGTCCGCGCTCGGTGCTTACCGTGCGCTCACCGCGAAAAAGAATGCTGGGAAATCTCTCACGCCCGACGAACACGAAACCTTGTTGCAGGCCGAATCCGCGCTTGGGCAGAAAATGGCGTTCGACATGGCACCGGACAACCTGAGCGCCAAGCAAACGGAACTGGTGAAAGCGGCGTTAGCAGAAGCTGTAAAGCCGCAGCAAATGACCAGTCGAAGCAGCACCCAGCAAAGCATGTCGTTAGGACCGGAGACGCTGAAAAGCGGGCAAGGCACGTTGTTCTCGTCCCCCAGCCGCGAACCCGATACCGACTACGATCACCCTATCCCAGCCGCCGCCCTACCGAAGATCATGCAGGCACTCGCGCCGTTGATCGAATCTGGCAAGCTGGAGACGCCGCAGGACATGGCGGCAGTGCTTGGCAAACTAGGAGCGCAGAAGCTCTCGCAACGCTTGTGGGGCATCGCTGCATCATTCCAAGGGAAGCCCGTGGAGCGGGTGGATTGGGCGGAGCTTTACAATCCACAAAAACAAGTAGATACTCCATCAAATGACATTCCTAGCAGCACCAATCTGGAACCAAATCGCGGACGAGCAATCGCTGGAGACGGAAGCGGCAAACCTGAGCTTCCGCTTCGACCCGGATCAACTGGCGACGATGGACGACAAGTGGATGGCCGAGGAGAAAAAGGCAGGGACATCGGATCGAGTGGCCCGCTGTCTGCCGACGTGCCTTCCGCTCCTCATGGAAAACAGGGCAATCTTGAACTTTCTCCAGCAAAACCCCCAACTGGAGTCGGCGCTTCCCGAGATTCTGGAGCCGCAGGACGCGGTGGAGTTGATGACAGCGGATTACAGGTTGAGTCCGAAAGAACAGAGCGACTTGGCACAAATCTTAGCGGCACCCCAAGCCGCAGTGGCTCGCTGGTTGGCGGCGGCACAGGCAGTCTAAAGACGGGCGAATCCTCCCCTCTCACGCCGGAACAACACGACGATGTTGCGTTTGTTGAGAAGCGCCTGCGAGAGAAGGGAAAACCCGGAGTCTTGCTGACGAACGGCACCGGCACCGGCAAGACATTTAGCGGCCTTGGTGCCATCACCAAGGCTCTCGATGCGGGGGCTAAGCATATTCTCGTCGTTGCTCCGTCCGACAAGGTTTGCGGCGATTGGAAATCCACCGCGCAGGAGTTCTTTGGAATCCACGATGCCCACCAGTTGACCGGGACCAAGGATAACGGCGATGGCAACCGCCTTATTGTCACCACCTACGCCAATCTGCGGGACAACAGCAACTTGGTGAACCGCGAGTGGGATATGGTCGTTGCCGACGAGGCGCACTATCTCAGCCAATCTAGAGCCTGTCCCAGCCCAGCTTAACGATTGAAGCACAATGTATTAGACGCGAAAAAAAGTGGGCATGGAAGTCCGAAAAGACTCCCATGCCCGAAA